>CAYPWB010000152.1:0-13115 GCA_964414315.1 uncultured Planctomycetaceae bacterium
GGCATGTACCACAATGCCCAGCAAGCGAACAAGAGTAAGCCGCTGGCTCGAGCGCTATCGTTGGCCGGCTTATTCCAAAGGGCCGGTTACTCCACGGCGGGCTATGGCAAAATAACCCATGGCTGGGATCAGAAAGAGCATTGGGACGAGAAGATCGGGCACAAGCGCGACCCGGCCCCGCCCGGGGCTCCGCTGACGCTCGTAGGACGAGGCGAGCAGGATTGGGGACCGATCCACCTGGCCGAAGAGGACATGAACGATACCGGCAATGTGGACGCGGCGATCCGTCGCCTTCAGCAGAAGCACGATCAGCCGTTCTTCATCGCGTGCGGCACGTTCAACCCGCACATGCCGTGGTACGTGCCGCAAAAGTATTTCGATAGGTTTCCGCTCGGCGAGGTGACCACGCCGAAGATGCTTGTCGGCGACCTGGATGATGTCCCGCCGCTCGGCCGTGCTTTGACGCAAGGCAAGGGCAGATTTGTGGATGGCATCTTGGAGCATGGCCTGCACAAGGACGCCGTCCGCGGTTACTTGGCAACCACGGCCTATGCGGACGCGCAATTCGGGCGTTTGCTCGAAGCGTTGGACGAAAGCCCTTACCGGAACAACACCATTGTTGTGTTCTTGTCGGATCATGGCTTTCACCTGGGAGAGAAGCATCACTGGCAGAAGGCGACGCTCTGGGAAGAGGCCACGCACTGCCTGTTGATGATCCGGGCCCCCGGTATTTCGGCTGCCGGTGTAGCGTGCGAGCGATTCGTGTCGCTGCAGGACATCTATCCCACGCTGGCCGAATTGTGCGGCATTACGCCCCCGGAATACTTGGACGGACGCTCACTGGTGCCGTTGCTCAAGGACCCAAAGGCCCCCTGGAAAAGCACGGCGATCACTTGCTTGTCGGACAAAAAGGCCAGTGAGCAAGCCTACATCACGGTTCGAAACGAAGCAGGACGATACATCCGCTACGGCGCCGGCCAGGAAGAATTCTATGACGCCGCCCGAGACCCGCATGAGTGGACCAACGAGATTGATAACCCACGGTATGCGAAGGCCATCGGTGAGCTACGAGCCGCGGTTCCTGCCGTCTCCGCAATGGCGAAGCCGATGCCGCCGGCTCGCAGCCGAAAGGATCACCCGTGAACATCATATGCACACAACTCCGACTTGGCTTTCCGGGTTCACCGGGACCTGGATCGTGGCTGCTTGGCGTTAGCGAGATTTGTTGGAGCGGGACATGGGCGGCGACGGAGCGGAGGCCGTAAGCCGAAGCGGAGTGGCCGCCTCTCGGAGCTTCCTGATAATCTGCTCCGGCCGGTGCTTCTCTTCCTTCATCGAGAGTCGTCCTTGCCCTTCCGGCTTCGACTCTCATACCACTTGGATCCCACTAAGGTGAAAGACCACAGGGGCAACAAGGGCGTTGTACCAGCAGAAACGGTCATCGCAAATATGGAGAAAGCCCAGCACCACTACTATCGCTTGATGGTGGAACATGTGAACACAGTTCTCGCTGATCCGGGCAGGTACCATCCCGCCTACGATGAGGATGCCGGTTACGAGATTGCCGGCTTCGTCTGGTTCCAGGGCTGGAACGACATGTGCGACAGCGGCACCTATCCCAACCGGGCAGAGCCCGGCGGCTATGATCTCTACACTGAGCTGCTTGCCGGCTTCATCCGGGACGTGCGCAAAGAGTTCAAGACGCCGAAAATGCCCTTCGTGATCGGCGTTATCGGTGTGGACGGCAACAGCGCCAATGACTACATCAAGAATCTTCGTCCAGCCATGGCCGCACCGGCATCCATGCCGGAGTTCAAGGGGAACGTCGCGGCCGTCCATACGGCCGAATTCTGGGATGAGGAGATTAGCGACCTCGAGGCGCGGGGTACATTAAGGAATCGAGCGAAATACAACGCGAAGAATCGGGCAAAGTGGCCGGAGATAGATAAGAAGCTGGCCCCCCTTTTCGCGGAATTGCAAGAAGCCGACAAGAACAGAGCGGAGAACAGAGCGAAGATCGGTCAGCTCAAAGAGCAAATATATGAGGTTATGTATACACCCGAGGAGCGCCATCTCATGGAAATCGGCAGATCCAATGGGAGCTATCACTACCTCGGCTCCGCCAAGATCTACAGCCGGATCGGCGAAGCCTTTGCCAAAGCCCTGATCACTCTCCAGCCATAAAGTGAGGGCGGTTCCCGGCATCCGGCGAACTGACAAAGGGATCACGGCGCACGATGGATGAAGATCGGAATACGAAGATGTATGCTGCAACGTTGCTCGCTGCGGCGTGGCTTTGGGCCATGGTGATACCGGCTTCGGCCACTCCACCGTCAGGTCCCGCCGTACTGAGTGAAGACACCCTGCGCAGCTATGTCAGGACTTTCAACGCCAACGACCACACCCACTTCGGGCAGGCCATCTCCAACGAGGCCGCCGCGGACTGGATGGCAGCCAACGTACCGCGTTTCGAGTGCCCAGACAAGGAGATCGAGGAGATCTACCACTTCCGCTGGTGGACGTTCCGCAAGCACATCAAAGAAACGCCGGATGGCTTCGTGATCACCGAATTCCTGCCCAAAGTGAGCTGGAGCGGGAAGTACAACACCATCAGCTGCCCGGCCGGACACCATTTCCGCGAGGGGCGTTGGATTCACGATCCGAAGTATCTCGACGACTACGGCGTCTTCTGGTTCCGCAAGGGCGGCAATCCGCGACTTTACAGCTTCTGGGCTGCGGATGCCATCTATCAGAATGCCCTGGCTCGCGGCGACTTCGCCCGAGCCGTCGATCTGCTACCGGACCTGATCGCCAACTACGAAGCCTGGGAAGAATCGCGGCTCGAACCGGACGGTCTCTTCTGGCAGATCGACGACCGGGACGGGGGTGAAGTTTCAATCGCCGGATGTGGTCATCGAGGCCAGGGCAAACGTCCCACGATCAATTCCTACATGTACGGTGACGCCATGGCCATCGCGGCCATCGCCGATCGGGCCGGCAAACCGGAGATCGCTCGGCAGTACCGCGAAAAGGCCAATCGCATTCAGCGGCTGGTCCTTAAGAAACTATGGGACGACAAGGCCGAGTTCTTCAAAGTGCTGACCCGCGGCGATCAGGGGAAACTGGTGGATGTCCGCGAGTTGCACGGGTACGTACCCTGGTACTTCAACCTGCCCGTGCCCGACAAGGGCTACGAGATTGCATGGAAGCAGTTGATGGATCGCGAGGGATTCTACGCGCCGTTCGGCCCAACGACCGCCGAGCAACGGCACCCCGAATTCGTCATCTCCTACAAGGGCCACGAGTGCCAGTGGAACGGGCCGAGTTGGCCCTATGCCACGGCCATCACCCTCACGGCCCTGGCCAATGTCCTGAACGACTACCCGCAAGAGGTTGTCTCTCGTGCGGACTATTTTGAAACGCTGAAAATCTACACGAAGTCGCACCGGCTGACGCGAGAAGACGGGACGGTCGTTCCCTGGATCGACGAGAATCTGAATCCCTTTACGGGTGACTGGATCGCTCGCTCGCGCCTGAAAGTGTGGCAAAACGGAACGTGGGACCCGGGCAAGGGCGGCGTCGAACGCGGCAAGGACTACAACCACTCCACCTATTGCGACCTGATTATTACCGGGCTTGTGGGACTGCGTCCTGAGGCGGGCAACAAGGTCGTGGTGCAGCCATTGCTCCCACATGGAACCTGGGACTACTTCTGCCTTGACGGGGTTTCCTATCACGGTCGCATGCTAACGATCTTGTACGACAAGACGGGAGAGCGGTACGGCAGAGGCAAGGGGCTGCGCCTTCTCGCCGATGGAAAAGAGATCGGGGCGTCCGAAGGCCTCGGCCGCATGACCGCCAACCTGCCCCGCGATTGTCCTGGCGAAAACGAAAGCAATTGTCATGACACTGCATCCCGTCCGCTACATCATGCCCCGACCGAGGCGACTGGCGGTTCCGTCCTGCCGGCGCCATGACCGCTCCTGACCTATCCAGGTTTTGGCCCGCATTCCCCAGATGACTTCCCCCGCATTGGCACGCGATTTGCGCCAATCCCTTGACAAACAGAAGCTTGGACGCTCAACATGCCGAAGTGACAGGGGGAACCCACTGGGTGTTGCGGGCTGGTCAGAGCCGGGAAGGCGACCCGACCAGGCCTTCGAGTTCCGCCAGGCGATTCCTTACCTCCGCGGCCGGGCAGTGGCGATCGAGCACGGAGGCCCTTTCTTCGGCGGGCGCGTTTTGCAGCCAATCGCGTTGGGCCGTTTACAACATTGACGTGTTGGCTGCTACTTCATGCAGAGGCAGGCAAAAGGACCTGACAATGTTGGGTTCTCAAGTGCCCGGCATCGTTAGCAGTTTCAGCATCGCCTCGCCCGCCGCGCGGCCGATACGGGTGTACCAGATCGCGCTGCCCAAGTAGTGGTACGGCCGATCCGAGCCGACCTTTTGCCACTCCTCGAAATTCTCTCGCCACGTGGGGAACGCCTCTTCCGCTACCCTATCGACCAGCACGTCGGTGCGGAACGCCTTGACATTACCCTGGAACTCCGGCACCTCGTTCATCGCCAGTTGCGCCAGCATGACGGGGTGGTCCGCGGGATGCTTCGACCCGCCGGTGCCGATCGCCGCGATCACGAACGGGAGGTTCGGCACGCCCAAATCCTTCCGCACGTCCTGGATGAAACACTGCATGTTCCGGGCGTATTCCTTAGGAGCGTATTCGCCGAACTGGTCATTGAATCCCTGGAACCAGAAGAACCCGGTGATCTGGAGCTTCCTGCCCTTCAGTTGCGGGAACATCGTCGCGTAATTGTCCTGAACGTCCTTCACCTCGGCCATCATGTTGCGGTAGGAGATACCGTACTCTTTGCGGATGTCGTCCATCGTGGGCAGCGGATCATCGCGATTGCGCTTTTCGTTGTTATTCTTCACTCTCTCCTGCGCCTGCGCCAGTTCCTGCTGCAAACGCGCATCACTGGGCAATCCGGCCGAGGGCGAGCGGAACTTCTGGTACAGCGAATGCCCGCCCCACGCCGCCTTGACCAGCAACACCGGTTCGTCGAAGTGCTCACCCAACAGGTATCCGAACTCCAGTTCCGGGCCGGTCTTGCCGGGTGAACCGTAGCCGACCGTCAAGGGCCCCTGGCGCCCAAGGAACTTGATGAACACATCGTCGCGAACCGCCCACTTGTCGCCGTCGCGCAGGTGGGCGAAAAAGTCTTTCGTTCCGGGATCGGTCGCCTGGTGGTCGAACAGCGAGTTATTCGCCTTGCCCTCCATGTTCGACTGGCCGGCCAGAATGAACACCTTGACGGTGTTGTCGTCGGCTCGGACCGGGCACGGTAACGCCGCCAGCGCTGACAGAATCGCTAGACAGGCAGTGAACATTCGGATTTGGCTCGGCACGGTGAGTCTCCTTGTGGTTCATTCGGAATCTTGCCTCAGTCTGATCTTCCGCAAGGAGCGTGTCAAGCGTCTAGCGTTCCTGTCCCCCTGATGGGCCGTCCGGGAGCCAACGTCGTGAGCGCGGGCGAACTGGGGGGAAATGAGGGTGATCGAGCATTACCCCAGCACGAAGTCGATCTCCGGCCGGCCGCGGCCGCCGTCTACTCGTCTTCCCCGCGATGCGCAGTGGCGTCTTCATCAACCCAGTCCTCCTCTTCCCATCTCATGCCCTTGCGGCCCGGCACTTTTCGGGTCGGGCCGGCCTTGTAGAGTGGGCAAGACTTGGGGCCATAACAAAAGGTCTCGAACCGATAGCGGCGCCGGCTC
This sequence comes from uncultured Planctomycetaceae bacterium, assembly GCA_964414315.1. Taxonomy (GTDB): domain Bacteria; phylum Planctomycetota; class Planctomycetia; order Pirellulales; family Thermoguttaceae; genus PWXP01. The sequence goes on from CAYPWB010000152.1 coordinate 5,776, forward strand.
GGGTTCCAGTGGTCGATGATCATCGCGACCGCCATACGACAACCCCAAATGCACCCTGAGCACTTCGTTTGGCAGGTTCGGGCGTCGAGGCGGCGATGTCCTCGCTCACGGTACACCTCCAACACCGGGGCGACGCCAAGCCAGGGAGGCGGGTTGGACAGTCCCTCGGCAGCCTTCGTGATGATCTTCAGGCCGCTGGCCTTGTAGAACTCCACCGGCTCGGTCCGCTCATCGTCCACCGGCTCGGCCTTCCCGCTGACAACGTCGCCGGCCTGGAACGCGTGCTTGGCGTGGGCTGCCTTTCCGACACCGACCGTGAACTCCCGCTGCTGGTGGCCCACAGTCCCGTCGACGCGCAGCATGTAGCCCAGATAGCTGTGGCTCCGCTGATCGAACGACCGCATTAGCCGAATTCGCGGCTGGACCGCAATTAGCGTGCCCTGCCAGACGATCTTCTCTCCCATCGCGCACCTCTGTGTCTTCGTTCTATTTTGCCGCCGCACCCAAGCCGGCGAACGCATTTTCGATCATTTCACGCCCGGGGGGAGACAAAGGGACGTCACTGGCAAAATGGCTGTCCCCTGGTCCTCTTCTCTTCCCCTTCCTACCGGTCGATGAGCCTCAGTGCGCTGCCGCCGCGTTGCTCGAGATTCCCGTCTCTCACTCTCGCCTCAACTCCATCGCCTTGAACGATTCGACCTGCGCCGTAATGGCCCGCTCGGTGGGTAATCGTTCGATGCTCGAGGCGCCGAAGAAACCGGCGATGCCGGGCATCATGGCCATGGCCTTGCCCACCTGGTCGGGTTCGTCGAAGGGGCCGCCGTGGCAAATCACGAGGATTTCGGAGTTGACGGATTTGCCCGCGGACGCGATGCTCAACACCTTGTCGACAGCTTCTTCTAACGAAAGGGCGACGGCTGCGCCAATCGACCCGGCGGTGGTCAAGCCGACGTGGGCCACGAGCATGTCGGCACCGGCTCCGGCCATCGCTTTCGCCTCGGCTTCGTTGAACACGTAGGGGGTCGTCAGCAGATCGAGCTTTCGGGCGAGGGCCACGACCTCGACTTCCTTGTCGTAGCCCATGCCCGTGGCCTCCAGGTTTGCACGCAGGTTGCCGTCGATCAAGCCGACGGTGGGGAAGTTCTGGATGCCGGTGAAACCCATTTCCTTGAGATGCTTGAGGAACACGGGCATGAGGCGGAACGGGTCGGTGCCGCAAACGCCGGCCTGCACGGGCGTGTGCTTGACGACCGGCAGCACCTCGGCGGCCATCTCGACGACGATCCCGTTGGCGTCGCCGTAGGGCATGAGGCCGGCCAGCGACCCGCGCCCGGCCATGCGGTAGCGGCCGGAGTTGTAGATGATGATGAGATCCGCGCCCCCCTTCTCGGCGAACTTGGCCGAAATGCCGGTGCCGGCGCCGCAACCGACGATCGGTTTGCCGTCGGCGACCGTCTTGCGCAGTCGTGCCAGTGCATCTTCACGCGTAATGAATGCCATGGTTCCTCCTTGTAGTTCTCGGGGTAATCGCTGCCGAAGGCCGGGTGCCGGCTTGTGTCATCGACCGTGCGAACGCAGCATGTCCAGAAGTAGTTCCGCGCACTTGCCGGAGAACTCGGGGGCGTTGATGTTATGGTCCAATTCAATGACCGGGATCCCCGGGTTGAGGTACCGCCGGATCGCATCGAAGCAGGCCCGGTCGGCGTCGGGGTCCCAGAATCGGCCGCCGGGGCTGTCAAGCATGGAAACGCCCCCAAGCGGCAACACGACCGTGACGGGACCCGTGGCCAGATTTGCCGCGGCGGCCAGCATGGCGCCGATGCGGGCGTTCTCCTCGGCATTGGTCCGCAGCAGCGTGATGTTCGGGTTCCACTGGTACAGGTTGCGGTCGCGGTACCGCTCGGGAATGGTTTCGAGGGCGCGGAAGTTGGCCATGTCGACGCAGCCGGGCACGAGGACCGCCGGAATGCCCGCCTTCGAGGCGGCCGTGGCCCGGTCCGGACCAGCGTCGAGCACGCCGCCGCACACCGTATCGGCCAGCTCGGTCGTGGTCATGTCGAGCGAGCCGGCGATGTGCCCGTCGGCAATCAGACTTTCCATGGTTCGGCCGCCGATGCCCGTGGCGTGGAACACGAGCACTTCGTACCCGTCCTCTTCGAGGATGCTGCGGGCATGGTCGACGGCGGTGGTGGTATTGCCGAACATGGAGGCGGCGATCAGCGGTCTTTCCGCCATTTCGGGCTCAGGGGCCGCCTTGACCATGCCGGCGATGGCTCCGGCGGCGTTGGCGTAAATGAGGCGGCTGAGGCGGTTGACCCCGGCCACGTCGACCACCGACGGCATGAACGTGATGTCCCTGGTGCCGGCGTACGCGGTCACGTCGCCGCCGGCGAGCGTGGAGACCATGAGTTTCGGCACGCCCACCGGCAGGGTGCGCATGGCGGCGGTGGCGATGGAGGTGCCGCCGCCACCGCCCATGCCCAGGATGCCGTCCAGTTTGCCGTCGTCGAAGAGCTTCCGTACGACAGTGGCCAAGCCGTCGGCCATGACACGCATGGCCTCATCCTTGTGCTCGCCGCCGGACAGGGCGGTCAGATTGCCGCCGCCTGCCGCCGCCACTTCATCGCGCGAAACATCGGGCGGAAAGGCGGGTGCGCCCATCACGCCGAAATCGACCACCAGAGTCTCAAGCCCCTCCCGCTCGATCCGCTCCTTGACGAAAGCAAACTCCTTACCCTTCGTATCCAGACTTCCGACCAGGACCACGGTTTTGTGCATCGCGGGTTGGCTCCTCGGTTCAGGGCGTCGAAACGACTTGGTCGACCTGCTTCGGGAAGGTCAGCCAGACATTCAACACGGCCAGGGCGCCGCCGAAGGCGCCCATCAGGATGGTCCATACGCCGGCAACCAGGGGCGCGGCGCCCGGCGGGCCCAACTCGGGAAAGCTGCCGGTGTAGTAGATGGCCAATACCATCGAAACGCCATTGAAAAAGGGGAGGGAGCCGTCCTGAAACGTCTTCGACCATCGCATGGAATATACCATGAAGGCGACCCCGGCGAACAGGACCAGGGACGCCGCCAAATCGCCTTCCGTGACCAGACTCGGCAGGAAACCGAACCACGGAGTGAGCCAAAGGGTAACGGCCGTCAGAATGGCCGCATGGGAGAAACTAGGCAGAATAAGCTTCAGCGCTTCTGGTTTTGCACCCAGGGCGAAATACTCGGCCCACACGATGAAGGAATAGCAGAGGGCAAGGTGGATCATAGAGCGGTACGCATCATGCCTCCGGGGCTACCGCTTCGGGTAAACCGACTTCATCCTCCAGGCCTTGGCTCGGGCCCTCAGCTCGCCGCCGGTGGAGAACAACCGCAGGTTCGGGTTCGCGCGGATGTGCTTATGAGCGACCATGGCCGCCTGCCGGTCGTTGGCGAATACCTCGACCAGGTTCTTGTCGATGAATACCCGGAGCTTCAGATCCTCCCCCTCCTTCAATTCGAAAGGGGGCTGGATGTGTCCGACCTGGAGCGTCTTCTTGCCCGCGCCGGCGGCGATGACCATGCCTTCCTTACCCTGTTCGTCGCCCAGCAGTTCGATACCGAACGCCAACTGGTTCCGCCCGGAGCCTTGCCCGTGGTAAATGATGGCTGGCCGGCCCTCCTTGGTGAAGAAGCCGGAATTATCGCCCAACGGAACCGTGGGACGGCAGTGGTCCGGAGCCGCGGCAGAATGATCGACCGCAAGTTCTTGGCCGAACGCCATCCGTGGCATTAGCCGTGGAACTCCGTGGGGCAGCCGAAAGGTGGCTGCCCTTATCGGTCGGCGCGGGGCTTTAGCTTGTGGGTACGCGTAAGCCCGTCCAGCATCATTGTAACCAGGGTGCTGCTCATGCAGTAATCCGGCACTCCCAACGCCTTGCCCGAGACGGAGTCGTAATGTTCGCTGATGCCGTTGCGGATAGCGTTGGCGATGGTCTTGTCGGCAATGTCGGCGGCCAGCTCGCGGTGCCCGTAGGCGGCCAGACCGCCGGCAATCTGGTAGTTGGTCGGGGGCCAGACGTCGCCGCGCCAAAAGGCGTGCGACTTCCATCGCTTGTCGGTCCGGTCGACCGTAGGCACGGGCAACGGCGTTTGCCATGCGGGTGAGGCGAGTACCTCGGCCATGCGGCGGGCCATTGCTTCGGTGGGAACGCCGGCGGCCAGCGGAATCCAACTCCCAATGGTGGCGACGGGAATCTTTTCGAGCGTGTCGCGCCGGACGGAAAGGAAGGTGCCCGCCTCTTCGTCCCACATGTGGTCGCGCATCCCCCTGACGCCCTGTTCCATGCGTCGCCTACGTCTTGCGGCCATCTCGTTGTCGCCCGCGATTGCGGCCAGTCGGATGAGGCTTCTTTCGCCCAGGACCAGATAGGCATTATTGCCGGGCACGCAAATGTCGGCATACCAGGGGCCTTCCTCGGGGCCTTTCCGATTGGGGTGGACGGTCATCTGCATCCCGTCCATATTGCATTCGTAGTCGAACGTTTCCCACTTTGCATGCTGCAGCTTGCCGGTGTAGGCGCCGAGCGTAATCAGCCCGTTGTCGTGCAAGTCGCGCTCGCGCCAGTACCATTCGTGAAACCGCTCGAGCCGGCCCAGGCTTTGCGCGAGCAGCGCCTTGTCGCCGTTGCGCCGGTAGACCCGTTCGACCCCCCAGGCGAGAATCGGAATTTGAGAGAACTGCCGGACCTCTTGCGGCTTCGTCTTGATGGCCACGGTGATCATGTCGCGGGCATAGTCGGGCGCGTCGTTGTTCCAGCGGTCCTGGAAGTCCCAGTAGTTCTGGAAGACGTCGCGGATGAGCTTTTCTTTGTCGGGCAGGAGGCTCAGCAGATCGACTACGAACATCGTGTCCCAGATCCACTGGCCCTTGTAGTATGGGCCGCCCGGAACGATCCAGGTGTTTCTAAGCGGCGGCGTCGGCGCCATGATCTTGGCGAGAACGCACTTCTCCATTACGCGTGCGGCGAGGGCGAGCACCTCGGGGCTATTGGCCTCGAAAAGTGCTTCCACCTCCAGCGTCGCGGATTCTGACGCGCCGGCAAAATTGCCCAGTATGCTCGCCAGCGACGCTCCGCCGGCCGATTTGAGAAAGTTGCGCCGTTTCACGTGATCGTCCTTTGGAAAGCGGTCCCCAGGGCTTCAGTCTAACACATCCCAGGCACAAATGCCCCCCATCTCAAGAAATTCGCTCTTGCATCCGGCCTAACTCTCCGTATGGGAAAAGCGACTCTGCGCGACGCGCCCTCGTGCCCTTGCCGGAACCGGGCAAATGATCTACAAGGCGGAGAAGGACCACTGTCAGGTGTTTCCCGCGGCCGACGGCCGCGGGCGCCGGCGCGGCGCCAATCAGCGAAACCCCCGAGCCTCCGGCGCCCAGCCGCTGCAGTCGGGCGCGGGCGATGCTGGTCAAGCGGAACTACGAAGTCACCCCGCTCCCATGCAGCCAGTGTGGCGGGAAGTTGAAGGTGGTTACGTTCATTGAACCGCCACAGGGGGCCCAACTTTGCCGAGAAAGCTTACGAACGCGGGGTGGAGAGCAGGCGGCGAAGGGGGGCATGCTCGTTCTTTCCCGCCTGCTCCCCCTTGACTCTGCCAGTTTCTCCTGACTATCCTTGAGTTCTTTGGGAAAAACCAGTCCTCCTGTCCCTATCCCTTGTAGCCGTTTCCTTTATCGTTCTCCCCGTGAATTGCCGGCTTCTGCTGAATACGCTCAGCACAAGGGTGCCAACGGCGAGTTTCTGACGCGTCTGAGCTGTGGCGCACCTGGAATCTACTGGTTTGCATGTCAAGCAGGAGCCCCGCATCATGGCTTTATCGGTATCGATTGCTCTTTTGACAACCGTCGCGTTCGGCGGTGGACTGGACGACCTCTGCTGGTCCGATTCCTTGGTGGAAGTCGAGTCCTGGTCCGCCCAGCCTTCATGGCTGGGTAACCCCTCACCCACCGCGTCCGTCCACACCGACGGGAAAACCGCCTGCTTCGCGGTCGACGAGCCCGGACGTGGTATGAAGTGGTCGCGACCTTTGCCGGCCGTTTCGCTTACCGAGTTTCCATACCTGGTTGTTCGCTACCGGGCCGAGAACTTGAAGGGTCATTCCCAAGGAGGAGCGACTTTCCGAGACAGCGACTACGCCGTCTACATTGATGACGGCGTCCGCGACGCCGAACTCCACGCCATTCGCCCATGCGACATCGTTGCCGACGGGCAGTGGCATGAGGCCGCCGTCGATCTAAGCATGCTGACGCGGGGTGAGGGCGCGCACCTGATGGCGATCCACGTGCAGGCTTCAGATCAGGGCAAGGCAAGGCTTTGGGTCGACGAGATCAGTTTGCGGGATACTCCACCGGGCACCGCCGAGCAGGTCGAACGCGGCCCCCAGTTCAAGCCGCGGCCCGACTGGATTGCTCCGCTCGCCGAACTAGCCTGGAAGGCCGAACCCGGTTGGCTGGCCAATCCGGCCGACGAAGAAAAGCAGCATGTTCAACGCGAGGCTCGGGCAACCGTCTTCCGCGTAAGGGAGCCGGGCCGGGGGATGAAGTGGTCGTGCGACCTGCCGACGGCCGTCGCGCTTGAAGGCCACCACTACGTGACGCTTCGTTACCGCGCCAAAGATATTCGACCTTACGGCGATTATGCGCTTTGTGGGCTGGGCCAACTGGCTGATGGTGGTGGCGGCTATCGGGCACTGGTCCCTTCCGCGGAACTGATTTCCGACGGGCGCTGGCACACGGTCGGCGTCGACCTTCGTCCCGTGGCGCTGGAGTTGAACGAGGCCCGGACACTGGCCGTACAAGTGCAGGCAGCCGGCCCCGATGCCGTGCTCGAAGTCGTCGAGGTCGGCCTGACGAACAGCCGGCCGGTAAGCCGACTGTCCGACGCGCTCGACTGGCAGCCGGGCGCTCGATTTGAAGGCTCGGGGATTCAATCGGTGCCCGTTGGGGGGCAGGTTACCGGTTCCTCTCGGCCGTGGCAAAGCCACCTGCGTATTTCCGACTGGTTTCGAGCCGATGCGGAAGCTCCTGGCGAACGGTCTTCTGATACGTCGGCAGTTACGGCCGAGGGGATTCCTTTCAGGCTCGTTTCCGGTGGCACAATGCTGGCCGAGACGTCAGTGAGGACCAAGTCGGAACTCGGTATCCCCGTCGACGCTACGGCGAAAGAGGTCTTCCTTCTGGTCCTGGCGGCGCTGACGGGCCCTGACGAGCCGACCTACGGGCAGGGCAAGCTGCGCGCGATTCACGACGTCGACCGATTTCGACTACGCTTGGAGTACGCCGACGGTACAAGCGACGAGTGTTT
>CAYPWB010000153.1:0-13041 GCA_964414315.1 uncultured Planctomycetaceae bacterium
GACTCGGAGAGTCGCGCTACTGTTAACTCACGATGCGGTCGAGCTGTCCACCAGCAGGGTGACCGGTCCGTCGTTGAGCAGTTCCACTTCCATGTGCCGACGGAAGCGGCCGGTGGCCACGTCGATTCCTCGATTGCGCACCGCGCCGACGAACTCTTGGTACAGAACCTCGGCCTGCTCGGGCGGTGCGGCGTCGGTGAAGCTGGGGCGGCGGCCCTTGCGGCAATCGGCCAGCAGCGTGAACTGGCTCACCACGAGCATGGCCCCGCCCGTCTCGGCCAGCGCCAGGTTCATCTTGCCCTCGGCGTCCTCGAACACCCGGAGGCCGACGATCTTCTCAGCGAGCCACCGCGCGTGCCGCTGGGTATCGGCATGGCCGACGCCCAGCAACACCAGCAGCCCGGCGTCAATTTGTGCGCAAACCTCGCCATCGACGGTCACCTGGGCGCGACGGACACGTTGGATGCACGCGATCATGCGGCTTACGATACGCCACCCCTGGCAGATTTGCCACCGGGGGCTATGATGGGTGCGCAGATGAAAGTCTCCGCCATGCCGCAACCCCGCTCCAAACGCCGCCGCCCGCTCATCGCCCTGACCATGGGCGACGCCGCCGGCGTTGGCCCCGAGATCATCGCCGGCGCCTGGCCGGAAACGGTCGTGCACGAATGGTGCCGCCCCGTCGTGGTAGGGCATCCGGAAGTCATGCGCCGGGCCGTTGCGTTGTGGCAAACGGGGGTGGAAGTGGTGGAAATCGAGTCTGCAGCGGGGGCGGAACCCGGCCCGGGCCTCATTCCGTGCCTCCGCTGCTGCCGAGACGACGTGCTCGACGTACCGCCAGGGCAAATCGACGCCCGAGCCGGCCAAGCCGCGTTCGACGCCGTGGTGGCCGCCGCCCGCTTGGCCATGGCCGGCGAAGTCGACGCTGTCACGACGGCGCCCCTGCAGAAGAAAGCCCTGCGCCAGGCGGGACACCCCCATCCGGGCCACACTGAACTCTTGGCAGAAATCTGCGGGGTGCCCAACGTTGAGCATTTCGCCATGATGCTGTATTTGGCGCCCACCGAACAAATGCTGGGCCCCGGCGGACTGGCCGTGGTGCATGTGACCCTCCACGCGGCGATGGCCGACGCGTTGCGCCAGCTCTCCACCGACGGCGTACTCGGCAAGGCGCGGCTGGCCGACCGGTTCATGACTCGGCTGATGGGCACGCGGCCACGCATCGCGGTGTGCGCCTTCAACCCCCACGCCGGAGAAGGCGGACTGTTCGGCGATGAGGAGCAGCGCGTCATCGCGCCGGCTGTCGAGCGGGGCCGCGCCGAGGGCATGCGGCTCGAAGGGCCCGTATCGAGCGACAGCGTCTTCGTCCAGGCACGCGAGGGACGGTTCGACGCCGTTGTGGCCATGTATCACGACCAGGGACACATCGCACTGAAGCTGATGGGCATGCATCGGGCTGTGAACGTGACGCTCGGATTGCCGATCATCCGCACCAGCGTCGCCCACGGCACCGCCTTCGACATCGCTTGGACCCGGCGCGTCGAAACCAGCGGCATGATCGAAGCCGTCCGCGTCGCCAGCTTGCTTGCCGGCGCCAACGCATGAACTTCCAAGGACCGATGGACGACAACACTTGCTGGCTCTATTTGGTACGACACGGCGCCACGGCGAACAACCTGGAGCGGCCGGTGCGGCTGCAAGGCCGCCGCACCGACCCGCCGCTTTCCGAACAAGGCTTCGAGCAGGCCCGACGCACCGGGGAATTGCTGGCCGGCGTGGCCGTCGAACGAGTCTTCGCCAGCCCTCTGCTGCGAGCACGGCAAACAGCCGAGGCCATCGCGGCGCCGCACGAACGAACCGTCGAAACGGTCGAAGGGCTCATCGAGGTGGACGTCGGCGTGTGGGAGACACTTTCCTGGGCAGAGATCGAGCAACGCTATGCCGACGCCTACCGCGATTTCATGTCCGACGCTTCCGTGCATCCGTACCTGGGCGGCGAGACGATGGCCGCCGTGTTCGCACGAGCCGAGCCTGCGTTGACGCGTCTGATGGAGGAGAATCCGGGCCGCCGGATTGTGGCCGTCGCACACAACGTCGTCAATCGAACGTGGCTGGCCCACCTGCTTGGAGTGCCGCTGGCCAAGTACCGCACCATCCCGCAGGATAATTGCGGTGTGAACGTGCTGCGCTATCGCGCCGGCCGGACCAGGCCGGTAACCATCAACACCACCCTGCACCTGTCGTAATCAGCCGACGCTGCCGGCGCTTCGCATTCTTTCCCGGGCGCGGCTGAGGATCGGGCCGACGCTGTTCACCGGCACGCCGACGGCGTCGCTGATTTCCTGATAGGTTTTGCCTTCCAGGTGGTACAGTTTCACCACTTCGGCCTCCGAATCGGGCAGGCCCGCAAGCAACCGCTCGACTTCCTCCTCCGACTCCACCCGCTCCTCGACCGGCGGTTGCGCGTCGGCGACGGTGCGGACGGCCTCCTGAGGGCTGCCGTTTCCAAGCCGGGCGGTGGTCTTGCGATCGAGCATGGCCCGCACAACGATCCGCCGAGCGACCACGGTCAGATAGGTCGCCAAACTGCTCTCGCAGCGAAACTTCCTGAGCAAGGCCAGATCGTCTTTGACGATTGTCAAGAAGACTTCCGCGCAAAGATCCTCGCGATCCTCCGGTCCCAGCCGGACACTTCGCGACTGGGCCGTGTGATTGATCACGTGCACGATCAAGCCCATGAACCGGTCGACGAAGTCCTCCCACGCCCGGGGCTTGCGGTCCAAACATCGCTGGAGCAAGTTTCGATCGATCTCAGAGAGTGCCACGCTGTTGTTCCCCTCATCGCTGGCAGCGCCCTATTGGCAACCAAGCAGGCAGCATTGAGATGCAAGAGGTCGGCCCGATCGACCACCCCCAACGCTTCCATCTATTCTATACCGTTGCGGTCGAGAACGCAAGGCAACAACGGGACAGTACTCCAGTGGGCACAACAGAGCCCCCCGAAGAGGCCAGGAATTCGCATTTGGCCGTCTCAGTCGCCTGCCCCAACATCCCAAAGCACGCCTTCCAGCCATGTTCGCCAGCTTGCGTATTTGGGGTTCCCTAGTTTCAACAGGAGCACTGGGTTGCGTTTGGGGCGTTCCGGGGGGTGTGTCAGCAGCATCTTGGCTTCCTTCGGCGTCCTCCCCCCTTTGCGGATATTGCAGTCGAGGCAGGCACAGACGACGTTTTCCCACGTCGTCTGTCCGCCCCGGCTCCGCGGAACGACATGGTCGATGCTGAGTTCGTGGATCGGGAATTTCTGCCCGCAATACTGGCACACATGGCCGTCGCGGGCAAGGACGTTACGGCGGTTGAGGTTCAGTCGCTGCCTCGGCACGCGATCGAAGCCGAGTAAGCGGATCACACGCGGAACGCGGATTTCGAAGCTTACGGTACGAATCCAGTCGTCGTGCGGCTGCTTGTCCTCGGCCAGCAGTTCGCTCACTTCGCGCCACGAGTGAAAGCTGTACGTTCCAAAGCTCCCCTCGTCCATGTGAATTACCTCGGCCAACTCGCGGTAAAGCAGCCCGAAGGCACGCCGAGCGTTCACCACGTGGACAGCCATGTAATGCCGATTGAGCACCAGCACACTGGTTTGCAGGCCGGAAGAGGGCGGGCTGGGCGTGGGAGAGGCCGCCGGAGCCCGCCCCGCCGCGAATGCCACCCGACGACCGCGTCGCTTGGCCTTAAGGACCTGGTGCATCTGCAAGCTCCCCAATCTGGCTTCGGGCACCGCGAAAGACCCCTCCAAAAGGGGAGGTAGCACCGTCGCGCAGTCCGACAGCCGCTTCTGCCTGGTTGCCTGCCGAGAACGATACCATTCATTGTAATTGCCCCGCTCGCTGCGCGGTAGCCCGGCGCCCGGCGAAATACAACTCGGCTCGGTTACGGCGAGTTGGTAACCGCTGCCGGGTCGGCGGCGCGGGTGGCTGCGAAAATGGAACTATCTCCTTTCCATGCCTCGGCGAGGACAGCCTGCGCCACCGACCCAGGAACGCTTCCCTCTTCCGGTCTTTCGAGAACGGCCTCGAAACACCTTGCCACCCAATGCCGAACGGTAGTATCATGAACGCAGTGGAGGCGGACTTGCCCTTTCTGGTTTCGGCATTCGCCAGACTTTCTCCAGGAGTGGGACGATGATACACTACGCTTGTGATCTGTGTGGGCGGGAGTTGGATCCTCGCGAGGATCTGCGTTATGTGGTACGCATGGAGGTCTATGCAGCGTTCGACCCCTTGGCGGCCGAAGACGAGGAAGCCGACGACCGAGATCATCTGGAAGAGATTCAAGAGATCCTCGAGCGCATGCGCGACATCGACGATCCGCAGATCGGCAGCGACGTGTATCAACAGATGCGTTTCGATCTTTGCCCCGAGTGCCGCAAACGTTTCATCGGCAATCCGTTGGGGCGCGAGGTGGCCAAGGTGCTCGATTTCAGCGAGAACTGAGCGTGGCAAGCCGCCGGAAGCCGGTGCGCCGATTCTCCGACCGCCGTCGCCGATGGCTTACGGTGGCGCTGGTGCTCGCCGTCGCGCTGCTGCTGCGTCTGGCCGATCGCATGGCGCCGCCCGACGCCCCGCGGCAACTCGACCCCGGCTCCTATCATGTTGAACGCGTGGTCGACGGCGATACCTTGGTACTCGCAGGCGGCGCACGAGTCCGGCTGATCGGCGCCGACGCGCCGGAAGCGTTCGTGCCGGACGACCGGCCCGAGCCGTTCAGCCGCGAGGCGACACGATTCACCGAACAGTTCATAGCCGACGGCGGCGGCGAGGTGCGGCTCGAGTTCGACGGGCCGCGCAAGGACCGCTACGACCGCTTTTTGGCAACCGTGTGGGTGGACGATCAAATGCTAAACGAGCAACTTCTGCGCGCGGGCCTGGCGCGGTTGCGAAGCGAGTTTCCCTTCTCGCCGCCGCTGAAGGCGCGTCTCCGCCGCGCGCGGGAAGAAGCGGAAGCCGCCGGCCGCGGCCTCCACGGCCCCCTGCCCTCCCCTGCCCCGTCGGCCGGTTAGTCGATGGAATTGCGAGGGAATGGCTTCCAGCCTGTCTTCTCCGCCGGCAGGCTGGAAGCCTATTCCACGGGTGCCTTGTCGAACGCCTCCGCCGCTGCTAGAATCTATGCCTTTGCGATCCTTGAGGGTCCATCACTCTCTTTACGCACCAGACAGCGCAAACCCCCTACTTCCTCAGGAACGACTGCAGTGAGCACCAGCAATTCATTGAAACTGGCCGTCATGGGCGGCGACGGAACCGGCCCCGAAGTGGCCGCCGAGGGCGTCAAGGTACTGAAGGCCGTTGCCGAGAAGGAGGGCATCTCTTACGAACTGAAGAATTTCGACTACGGGGGCGATCGCTACCTGGCCACGGGCGAAATCCTTCCCGACGGGGCCGTCGATGAACTCGCGCAGTTCAACGCCATCCTCCTGGGCGCCATCGGGCATCCCGACGTGGCGCCGGGCATCCTCGAGCGTGGCCTCCTGCTGACGCTGCGGTTCCACTTCGATCAATACATCAACCTTCGGCCCGTCAAACTGTACCCCGGCGTGGAAACCCCGCTGGCCGGCAAGGGGCCGGACGACATCGACTTCGTCGTGGTACGTGAAAACACCGAAGACCTGTACTGCGGCATGGGCGGATTCCTCAAGAAGGGCACGCCCGACGAAGTGGCCACGCAAACCGCCGTGTACACCCGCAAAGGTTGCGAGCGGTGCATTCGCTGGGCGTTCGAGTACACGCGCAAACGCAACCGACGCAAACGGCTGACGCTGGTAGCCAAGACCAACGTGCTTACCTTCGGGCACGACCTTTGGTGGCGCACGTTCCAGGAAGTGGGCGAAGAGTATCCCGACATCGAGAAGGACTACAACCACGTCGATGCCTGTTGCATGTGGATGGTCAAGAACCCGGAATTCTACGACGTCATTGTCACCACGAACATGTTCGGCGACATCATTACCGACCTGGCCGGCATCATTCAGGGCGGCATGGGCGTGGCGGCCGGCGGGAACATCAACCCCGAACCCGGCGGAACCAGCATGTACGAACCCATGGGCGGCAGCGCGCCGAAGTACACCGGCAAGGGCGTTATCAACCCCATTGCCACGATCGCCGCCGTGGCCATGATGCTCGAACAGAGCGGTTTCGAGCAAGCGGGCCGGCGCGTGGCCGCCGCCATCCAGAAGGTCACCGGAACGAAGATGAAAAGCCAGGCCGCCGGAAAGATGGGCTATTCGACCGGCGAAGTGGGCGACTTGGTTTGCGAGGCGCTGTAGCTCGGCAATGCCGCCTACGGCTGTTGGAGTTCACGCTGTAGCGTGCCGGATAGGGTACACGTTCGGCTGGCGCGCTGAAGCGTGGACTCCAACAGAGCGAGCCGCATATGGAAACCGGCTTGCCGAGTGCTTTACGGACAGTCGTGCGAAAGGAGGGTTCTCCGCTCGGAGGCCCTGCCGCTGCAAGTGTCCAAGGAGCCGACCATGCCGACCATGCAAACTCCCCCGGGCCCGCTGACCGTCGTCGACGGGCGGCGTTACCTGTACTTCGCCGGCACGGGCTATCTGGGACTGCAAGCGCATCCGGAAGTGATCCGCGCGGCCTGCGAGGCGGCCGAGCAGTTCGGCGTGGGCAGCGCCACGGCGCGCAGCCGGACCGGGTTCGGCGCCACCCCCCCTGCCCTGCTCGTCGAACAGCGCGCGGCCGAGTTGTTCGCCTGCGAAGCCGCCCTGTATCTCCCTTCCGGCTACCTTGCGTTGCAGGCGTTGTTCGCCACACTTCGAGCCGCGTGCGACCTGGTCCTGCTCGATGAACACTGCCACTACGCACTGGCCGACGCCGCGCGCCTCCTCGGGAAACCGATCGTCGTCTTCCGCCACCGCGATCCCGCCGACCTGCTTGAAAAGTTATATCTCCATGCAGGCGACCGCCGCCCGCTGGTCGCCACCGACGGCGTCTTCTCAGCGAGCGGCGCGCCGGCTCCTTTGGCTGATTACCACAGGATCCTGCGAGCCTATCCCGGCGCGGCGTTGGTGGTCGACGACGCCCATGGAGTTGGTGTCTTGGGGGAGCACGGGCGCGGGCTGCTCGAACACGCAGGCCTGTTCAACGCCTGGGTGAACGCCTACGACGACGAGCCGTGGGCCGGGGCGGAACCCGCCGGGCCCAGGGTGTACTTGTGCGCATCGCTCAGCAAGGCGTGCGGCGGCTATGGCGGGATTATTCCCGGCACTCAACGGTTTGTCGAGTGGATCAAGATCCAGTCGCCGATTTGCCGCGGGTCGAGCCCCCCTCCCCCGCCGACGGCCGCGGCCACCGCCGAAGGGCTGCGCATCGTCCAGGACGAGCCCGAACGGCGCGAGCGGCTCCGCCGCAACACGCGCACGCTGAAAGACGGCCTGCGCGACATCGGGTTCGAAGTGGACGACGCGCCCGTTCCCGTGGCGTGCATCAGCCTCGACTCGGCCGAGTTGCTCCAACGATTCCAGCAGAACCTGGCTCAATGCGGGATATTGGTAGCCTATGTTTCGCAGTACCCGGGCCTTCCTTCGCAGGGGGCGCTTCGCATCGCCGTATTTGCCACCCACACCGAGGCGATGATCGTCCGCCTGCTTGAGGAATTGTGCCTTCGCCGGTCCGTGGTGGCGACGGTTTGACCGGCGCCGGCGAATTCGCGTGCGGGAGTGCGTTCCCGCTTTCTTACGAGGCGGCAATCGGATAACGACCGAACTCCTTAGTGGCCTGGAGCATGGCCAGGTAGTTCTGGAAGGGCACGTATTCGGTGACGGAATTGGATGAGCCGCAACAGTACCCGCCCCCCGGGCCGACGGTGCGGATGCGCAGCCTCACCTCCTCGCGCACGTCCTCGGGCGTGCCCAGGGTGAGGGTCGAGTCGAGGTTGATGTTGCCGCACAGGCACAGTCGACCGGCGTATTGCTGTTTCAAGCCGACGATGTCCATAGCCGACGGCTCGCAAGGGTGCAGGGCGTTGTAGCCGCAGGCGATCAGGTCGTCGATCACCGGCGTGTAGTTGCCGTCGCTGTGGAACAGGTAGGGAAGCCCCTTGCCGCGCACCCGCGGGCCGATCCGCTCGTGCCAGGGAAACACGTGCTCGCGCAGGAACTCGGGCCGCACCATCAGGGCGTGCTTGTAGGCCATGTCGTCGGGCATGCAAACGGCGCCAACGCATTCGTAATCGAGCAGGTTCTCCACAACCCGGTGGTGGAGCCGTCCCAGCCGGTCGATTACATCGACGGCCAACTCGCCGCCGTCGGCCAGGTCGAGGCAGAAGTGCTCGAAACCCATCAGCATCCAGGCGGCGGCGAAGATGTAGCCGACCACGGGAATGACCTTGGCCTCGGCCGGGATGACTTGAGCCAGCCGGGCGATGTCGGCGTAGTTGTAGGCGTCGGGATCGGGCCAGTCGAAGTTTTCCAGCGACGCGCGGTCGCGGATCAGGCCCACGCCCTCCTCCGCCCATAGCCGCGTGCTCGTTTCCGGCTGGTTCGCACTGTAATGGGCGTCCGCCCGGCGCATCGGCTGCGGCCCGCCGGCCGCATGGCCGTCGAGCGCCCGCTCGACCAGCGTGAGCCGGACCCCGAACAGCACCGGCACGAAATCGTAGCCGGCCGCCAGGAAGAACGCGGCCTCGTCGTCGATCGTTCGCGGCTCGCGCCCGAGGAACCGGGTCTTAACTGCCTTGTCGACCGCGTATTCCAGCGGCGGCACGTAGGCCGGTTCCCCTTCGCACAGGAACGCCTTGCGCAGGTTGGCGAAGTCGGGCATGGATAGCTCTCGCGGACAGTGACGGAGTTCACGCTCTAACGTGGAACCCGCCTGTTGGAGTTCACGCTTTAGCGTGCAAACCCACAATACTCGACGTTTTGCACGCTAAAGCGTGAACTCCAACAGATGCAACCTTCAACAGCGTGAACTCCACCGGCCCCTGGTTCACTCGGCCTCGGCAATCACGCGGAAGCCGACGTTGAACACCTTATGGTACGGGCGGTAGTCGAGGCGGTAGCTCGAGGTGGCGCGGTGGGGGCGGTCGTACCAGGAACCGCCGCGAACGATCTTCCGCCCGTCGGCCGCCTCCCCGCGCGTCCATTCCCACACGTTGCCGTGCAAGTCATTGAGGCCCCAAGCGTTCGGCTTGTAGCTGCCCACCGGTGCGGAAAGGAAGTGCCCGTCGTCGAACCGTGTGTCGCGCGGAACCCAGTCGTCGTACGGGCCGGGATTGCTGATGACCTCAGCGCGGGAGTAGCCGCCGCGGGCGGTGCAGGCGGCGTATTCCCGCAGCCGGATGTCGCCCAGGTTCGCGTACGGCGTGTAGTCGGTATCGTGGTTGCCGTAGAAGAACGGTGCGGCGGTGCCGGCGCGGCACGCCCACTCCCACTGCTCCTCGGTGGGCAATGTTACCTGAAGCCCCGAGCGTTCGCTCAGCCAGCGGCAGAAGTCCATCGCTTGCTGCCAGTTGACGCGCACCACGGGCTGGTCGGGGGCATTGACGGGGTAACCGACTCGGCCGAACTGGTAGCCATGGCGCGATTCGTGCCGACTGTTGTGCTCGGGGTCAAACCGGGCGAACTGAGCGTTGGTCACCTCGAACCGGCCCATCCAGAAGGGCTGCTCGATCGACACGGCGCGCGGCTGGGCCTCCATCGACGAGCCCCCCCCCTGCCCCATCACGTACTCGCCGGCGGGAATGGGCACCAACTCAAGGGCAATCCCTTCACCCAGATCGATGATCCGGCGTGCAGAAGAAGTTTCCGAACTTCCTTCCGGCGCCTCTCCGACGGATGTCTGACAGAAGAGCGTCCCATCGGCCTTCCCTCGTCCCGCGTCACTGAGCGATTGCTGGCGACGACCCGCCTCAGAAGCGTCGAACGGCCAGCCGGGCACGCTAACCGCTTCGGTGCCGCGGATGCGGGGCTCCGGCAGGATCGGTTCGATCGGCTCGCGGCTAGGCTCGTAAACGGCCTCGTAGTCGATCGCAATGCCGGCATAGCGCTCGTTCAACTCCATCCGTCGCGGCATCACGCGGTCGACCGGGCCACGACCGACGATCTCCGACCAGGTGCCGTGGTACGGGGCGTTCAGGTCGATCCAGGTGATGAGCCGGTCCCACTCCTCGGCGTCCAACTCGACGCCGTGGTGCCGGCCGTTGCGGAGCATCTGCACCAGTTCGGTCGTATCGGCGTGGAACTCGCCGGGGGTAAGCAGGTGCATGTCGCTCTCGATGCCCGGCCGCCGCACGTAGCGGTGCAAATGGGCGTAAGAAACCGAGAACCGGCCGCCGTCGGACACTCGATATCCGACGTTTCCGGCGATTTTTGACGACCAATCGTCGACCTTCTCGGTCCCTCGCAGGTCGATCAGCCGCGTGCCGTCCTCGCGCGGCTGCCCGTCGTGGCAGCCCGTGCAGCGGCGGTCGAGTACCGGTTGCACCTCGCGATGGAACGCGAACCCGCGCGCCGGGCCGTACCAAGGCTCAATGCCCGATGGTCCGCGCCGCGCTGCCAGCGGCACGCGGTCGGCCGGCGGTACCGTGTTTTGCGATTCGTGGCAACCTCCGCAGGAAACGCCCTCGCCGGGCATCCCCACGATCCATGTCCGCTTCAGTTGCAGGGCCTTCCCTTCGGCGTCGAGCGGTTGGAGCGTGATGGGCTGGTTGGCCGGGATGCTGAAGTGGGCCGAGCCGTCGGCCTCCACCGGCACGGTGCCCAGCACGCGTTTGATGTCCCAGGGTCCGTCCACGCCGATGCTGCCCAGCAGGCCGCCCATGCCGCGCGACGACCAGTAGTAGCTGATCACGCGAAGCTGCTTCACCTGCCCGCGCGGCACACCCTCCAGGCCTGGACCATGGTACACGTCGCCCAGCATCACCGTGGCATCGTCGCGCTGCAGGTCGACCTTGTCGGCAATGACCGGCACGCCGGGCCGCGGCTTCACGGGGACGGGCTGCAACAGGGCCGCCCCTTCCACTTCGGCCAGCAGGGTGATGTTGTCGAACACGTCGACCAGGTAAATGCCCCACAACGCGTCGGCCCGCCACTTCATGGCGACGAGGTGGTAGTTCTCGCTAAGCGGCATCGGGTACAGCAGTTGCGGCCACACGCCGTCGACGATCCGGTCGGCCACGATCGGCTCGACCTCCTGCCCCCAACCGGGAATCTCCTGCACCACGCCGTCGGCCTCGTGGCGGCCGCGGGCCGGATCCAACAGTAGCAGTCGGCCCGAGCGGGCGGTGCCGTGGTGCCCGGTGAGGATGCCCGCCACCATCGTCGAATGCCCCGGCACCGGTTGGGGGAAGAAGAACGAGGTGGGGAAGTAGGAGTTGCTGCCGTAGTACTCCATTTGCCCCGTGCCGTCGGGGTTCATGTGGAACAGAATGCGCGAGTTCGAGTGCGGCAGGTCGGCGTATTCCCACCGCTGGTACATCACTCGGCCGCTGTTGGTCACCGTGGGATTCCAGTCGCTGTCCTGCTCGAAAGTGAGCTGGCGAATTTTGCCCGTGGCGCGGTCCATGCGGTACAGGGCGACCATCGGCGCCGAGCCGAACACGCAGGGCAGGCCCACGTAACTGGCCGTCGAGGCGAAGATGATCCTTCCGTCGGGCAGATAGCACGGGTCGGAATGCGAAACATCGGCCCCCTCGTCGGGCGTCACCTGCACGAGCCCCTCACCGTCGACACCGATTTCAAAGATCCGCCACGCATTTCCCTCCTGCCCGACCGAAGCGAACATCAGCCGCTGGGCGTCGAAGTCGAGCTTCAGGTCGGCCACGATGCGCCCGTCGTCGGGCTTGTAAAGCGTAGTCATTTGCGGTTCGCCGCGCAAGCCGGAAATCAGGGCGATTTCGTTGTCCCAGCCGCGCGGAGACACCGTGTCGTTCGCATGGAAGTTAGCCGCCATGCCGATGGCCCTGCCCATGGCCGACCGCGCCCCGCCGCCCAGGTTCCGCCGCACCACGAGCAACTTGTCGAAATCCAACAGCGGATTGCCCAGCAGCACCTCGCGCTGAAACTCGAGCACGGCCTCCGCCTCGGCCAACGCGCCCTCGGCGCCGGCAGCCAGCGCCTCGCGCAGCTCGGGCAACCCGGCTTCGATTTCGGAAAGACGATCGAGATGGACGCCGGCTTCGGCGAACCGTTCCGGGAAGGTCGATGTCATGTCGTCGATGGCCATGCGCATCGCCCGAGGGCTGAAGCGTTCCAGACCATCGCGCACGGCGGCCAGTTTTTGCCGGACGGCGGCGGCTCGGCCGTACAGATCGGCCCAGCGAGGATCGTCGAGAGGCGTTTCGGCGGTGAGCATCGCGTCGAGTTCCTCGCGGAACTCCCGTTGTGCCGCGCCCAAGGATCGCAGCACCGGCTCGAGGGCTCGCCGGGCCAACTCCGCCCCCCCTGCCCTGCCCTGCTCGGCGTCGATGCGGATCGAACGGGTCGACCACTGGCTCGCGCTGCTTTGCGTGGCCGGCTTTCCCAGCGCAAGGTTTGTCTGCCCATCGGGGGCAAACACCTGCACCTCGTCCAGATGCATCCACATGCGGCCCGGCACCTGAATGCGCACAAACCGTCCTCGCTGCTCCTCCAACGAAACGACGAAAGGTTTCCCTTCTCCGTCTCCGACCGGCGGCGTGTCGTCGTGCCGGTACGCTTCGCGCCACTGCGCGCCGTCGTCGGAAAGCAACACTTTGAAGCCCGCCAGCCGCTCGGCCACGTGCGGATTGTACACCGCCACGCGACCCAGATTGTGCACTTCGCCCAGATCGACCTGCCAGAACGGGTTTTCGTCCTCGCCGGTATGGAAGCTGAACTTGCCGCTTACGTTGCCGTTGACGGCTCCGGCGGCATCCTCCTCGGGCAAGACTCCCCGGCTGGTTTGGCTTGCTCGCTGCAGCTCAGCCTGCCAGGCGGCCGTATCGGCTTGCGCCAATGCGGCGGCCGAAACGGCTGCGGCCAACAATGAAATCGTCACGATCCTCATGGCGTTCCTCCAATCC
>CAYPWB010000154.1:0-13035 GCA_964414315.1 uncultured Planctomycetaceae bacterium
TTCTTGAGTGTTGGCGTCCCGTTTCCCTTTGTGCTGGCGAGTAGCGTTTTCGCAATCGGGTTGCCTCAATCCGGCACAAAAATGAACGTATAAGTAAGCGGCGGCGAGTTGTGTTCCCCGGAGGGTCGAATGACACAGGCCGAAATCGTTAATGCGTGGATCAGTGGGCTTGGTGCGGTGGGTACGTTTCTGGCGGTAGGGGTGGCACTGCTCCTGGCGATCTACGGTGATCGGCTAAAAGCTTGGCGGACAGGTCCGAAGCTGCGGCTGAGGATCGACGGGCCGAAGGGCAACCCAATCCCTGGCAGCGACAGCAACGTTAGGGTCTACTATTGCCTGAATGTCGTGAATCGCAGACCGTCGGCCATCGCCACGAACTGCCAGGTAGTCGTCAAGAAGATGTGGCGTCGTCTACCTGACGGACAATACGGGGATGTGCAGTTGCCCTACCCCCTTGTGCTGAGTTGGCCGCCGTCCGAATTTACGCCGATGGCCACTACTATTCGCCATGAGAATCTGGTGGATTTCGGTTACGTGCAAGAAGGTTTGGGCTTCGTGCTTAACGTTCGGATAGTCCCAAACGGATTCGATAGGTTCGTGCGGGCCGGGGAGACGATGCAGTACGGGCTGGAAATCGTCAGTGACAATTTCGTGTCGCAGGAGCTACAGGTCTTCGAAGTCACTTGGAATGGGGGGGGGACCAAAGAATTGGACGAGATGGCGAAGAATCTGAAAATCCGTGAAGTGAATACCTAGAGAAGAATACGGGGGTTCGGGACAGTGAAAGAGTGGTTCATCCGGCTGAAGCGTAGGGTGTGTTGAGGAAGTCGGTTCAGCCGGTTGAAGGGCCGGTGAATGCGGGAGGAACAAGGGGGATCCGTTGGCAGTCCCGAAGGGACGAGCCTAACCAAGGGAAGACGACGTCCAACATCAGCACAACCCCAATGGGTGGCCCTAATGGCCGCGAACAGCCTTTAGGGCCGCCCCGATTGGGGCTATCGGAGGTTCGATCCTGAAGACCCGGGGTTACGCGACGTTCGCTGCGCTCACGACGCTTCACCCCGGGCTGATTTAGTGCAGTGCCTTCGGCACGCAGCAGTGCGGTCTCGGCACTGCATCCTGCAGGGCCGCCCGTGAAACCGTCCAGGGCCGACCTGCTCGCTCGCGGCACCCACGACGGAACCTACGCATTCCGCGGAAAAGGCAGTTATCATTTGCCCCCCCAAGCCCTGATTGAGAAACGACTTGCCGCCCCTCCCTTGACGCACTCGCTCCCCTCGGTATCCTAATGGAAGAGATAGTTGGGCGGATTCATACCGTTCCTTACGGCCCGCCGGCCAGGGAGAAAACCATGAACTTTGAAGGACGAACCGCGTTGGTGACCGGCGCGGCCGGCGCGATTGGCCGGGGTATCGCCGCCGGGCTGGCCGCCGAGGGCGCCAAGGTGTTCTTGACCGATCTGAAGCCCGACGCCGTCGCCGACGCCGTGGCGGCGCTGGCCAAGCAAGGCCCGATTGGCGGGGGGCAGGCGGCCGACGTGGCCGACGAGGCGCAGGTGCGCGACCTGGTCGATGCCGCCAAGGACGCGCTCGGCGGACGCATCGACATCCTGGTGAACGTGGCCGGTATCGTCGGGCAGGGGAAGGTCGAAGAGATCGCCGTGGACGATTGGGACCGCATGTTCGCAGTGAATTGCCGCGGCACGTTCCTGCCGACCAAGTACGTCGTGCCGCTTATGAAGACCCAACGCTACGGCAAGATCGTCAACTTCTCGTCGAAGTCGGGCAAGACGGGCTCGGCCCTGATGAGCCACTACTCGGCAGCCAAGGCGGCCATCATCGGGTTCACCCAGGCCCTGGCATACGAACTGGCCGACTCCGGCATTACGGTCAACTGCCTCTGTCCCGGGATTACCGAAGACACGGGCGTTTGGGACAATGTCAGCGCCGGCTACATCCAGAACCTCGGTAAGAGCCGCGAGGACGTGGTGAAACAGTTCACCGCCAAGGTGCCGCTCAAACGGCTGGCCCAAATCGACGACGTCGTGGCCGTGACTCTGTTCCTCGCCGGCAGCGGCGCCGACTACATGACCGGCCAGGCCGTCAACGTGACCGGCGGCCGCGAAATGCACTGACAGTCGGTCCGATTGGTGCGAAGCACCCTTCGGACCGTTCCGGCAAATTGGACCGGTTCCGTCTTCCCCACCTCCGCATGCCCCCGCCGGCCCCTGAACGGTTACTTCGAGGACACCGCCGTCATCCGATGCCCCGCCTATCCGGACCTGGTCGTGCCCGGCCGCGCATCAAGGAACGGAACAATATGAAATGGATCGCACTGATTGCCGTCGTGCCGGTTATCTCCACCGTTGCGGAAGCCCGCGCCGATAGTCAGCCACTGCCGGCCGCGAACGAGGCCGCCGCGGGAACCTCGCGTTATACCGACCACGAGCAATTGGTGGCCGAGACCCACGAGGCCTCACTCAAACTGCGCGAACAGGCGCTGCGCAGGACGATCGCCAAGGACTCATGCTGGCCCGGTGGAACCTGGGGCGACACCCTCTGGAACCTGGCCGCGCTGTACCTGGATGAGAAGACGGACGAGGCCAACGTTCGCCTGCTGCGGAGCGCACGGGAATACATCGCCCGCAGCCGGGAGTACAGCCCTGCCACCGCTCCGGAGGATCCGGCCAACACACCGTGGACCTACTTCAGTCTGACGGATTACGTGCGGACGCTCTACCTCTTCCATGCCAAGAGCCCCCACTTTCCCGGCCGCCTCGATCGGGAAACGGAGGCCGCCATGAAGGAGGCGCTCTGGTTGTGGGTCAGCAGAAGCAGCCGAGTGGCCGATGCCGGGCTCGACGACCTGTACCTTCTTCTGGGAACCGAAAACCACGATCTGAACCGGCGACCGAACTACTACCTGGTCACCTCGCTGCTGATGGAGGACCCCGCCTACGAGGACCGGCCCCTCGCCGACGGGCACACCCTGTCGGAGCACGCCGCAGCTTACACGGCGTTCTTTCGGGAATGGCCGCGCAGCCGGGCCGGATTCGGACTCTGGGTCGAGGTCGGTTCGAACACCTACCAGAAGTACTCCTGGCCGGCCCTCTTTAACCTCCACGAACTCGCCCCCGATCCGGTCATTCGGCATCGTTTTGGATTGCTGCTCGACCTCGCCTTCATCGAAGAGGCGCAGATTTCGGTGCAGGGGCGCCGCGGCGGAGGCCGAAGCCGGGCCGGCGGCGGCGCCAATGCCTTCGAATCGTACAAAAATCTTCTCTACGCTCCCGAAGGCGGAACTGCGGGGTCCAGTCATTCACGGGTCATCGAGGCCAGTCGCTACCAACTGCCTCCGGCGGCCATTCTTCTGCGCGAGCGGGCCTTCCCGGCGGCGAAGCCCTTTACCATACGCAACCGTGTACTCGGGGAACTCGAAGCTCAACGACCGGACGATACGGAAGGGCAACGGCTCGCCTCGGATTCCGCCCTCGTCAACTACGCCTACCGGACGCCGCATTACCTGCTCGGCAGCACGCTGCAAAACCCGGCCTTGAGGATGCCCGATCGGCCAACGGGCGATCCGGTCCTGAAATACGCCGGAATCTCGCGTCAGAAGCGCTGGTGCGGCATGATCTTCGATGATCCCGGCGCCGAGAAAATTTGCGCTGTCTACCCGGTGGTCGAACAAACTCGGGGCGGCCGGCCGCAGCACTCCTTCTGGAGCGTGCAGCACGAAAACGTGCTGCTCCTCCAGCGCATCGCGAGGCGGAGCGACGGCGACCTCGGCTCGTACAGCACGGGACAAGTCGGCATCCGATTCGAGGGCGACGACCTGACAACGATCGAGGAGGACGGCTGGATCTTCGCCGGCAACGGCAAGGCCTTCGTCGGAGTGAGGTTCCTGGACGGAGGCCACCAGTGGGACGAAGCTCGGATCGTAGCTACCCCGGCGGATTTCACCGGCCCGGCCGACACGGGCCGGATCCTGATTCATGCCGGCGATCTCGCCGGCCACGGATCGTTCGAGCGCTTCCGGGAAACGCTGCGTTCCCATCGCCTCGTCGTGATCGCCGACAAGGTGGACTACCGGTTCGATGGCGCGGAAGGGCAGCATCTTCAGATGAATCGCTACGATGCTGCGTCGCCGGAAAGCTTCGTCCTGCCCTGCATCAATGGAATACCCGTCGACCTCCGGCCCGCGGCTACCTATCGGAGTCCTTACCTGAACGGAACGTTCGGCAGCGACCGGATTTCGGTAACCGTCGGTCCCGTGTCGCGGGTTCTGGACTTTTCGCAAAACGAACCGTGAACCTGCTTTCTTTCAGCAACTCGCCCGCACCATGGGCCCGGAAATCATGAATCCGATAAAGAGAACCATCCTTTCTGCCGTCGTTTTCGCCTCGCTGCCGACTGCCCCGTTTCCAGCTCGGTGCGAAGAGACGGCGGTACCCTTCTACTACCGGCAGGCGGAAGCGTCGAGGCCCGCCGTCAGCGAGTACGAGGTGGCCGTCTATGGGGGAACGCCCGCCGGGGTAACGGCCGCCATCCAAGCCGCGCGCATGGGCAAGAGGGCCGTGCTGCTGTCGTTCAACCGGCACGTGGGCGGCATGACCTCGGGCGGGCTGACCGCCACCGACGTGGGTAACAAGAACTCCATTGGCGGCCTGGCGCACGAGTTTTACGCCCGTATTGGACGGATCAGGGGTTTTCGGCCCTCGGAGGCCGAAACGCTGTTCCGGAAGATGCTGGACGAGGCGGGCGTGCCCGTCTTGCCGGAGCGCTGCCTGGAGTCGGTGCGGACCAAGGACGGGCGTATCGTTTCGATTACCATGGAGACGGGGGAAACCGTCGAGGCGGCCATGTTTGTCGACGCCACCTACGAGGGCGACCTGCTGGCCGCGGCCGGCGTGTCGTACCGTGTGGGACGCGAGCCGGCCGTCGCCTATGGCGAGTCGCTGGCCGGACAGTGGCAGGAGGTTTCGTGGAAAAACGTGTATCAATTCTGCGGGCTTCCGATCAGTCCCTACGTGCGCGCGGGCGACCCCGGTTCCGGCCTGCTGCCCGAAATCGCCTCGGAGCCGGCGGGCGAGCCCGGTCAAGGCGATTACAAGGTCCAGGCCTACAACTTCCGCATGTATCTGAGCAACCAGCCGGTCAAGATACCGTTCCCCAAGCCGCAGGGCTACGATCCAGGCCGCTACGGGCTGCTTGCCCGGTTCCTGAACTTCGATGCTCCCATCCAGTGGACGCTTCACTACACCACTCGCCCGATGACCGACGGCCCGGTGCAGATGCGCAACGGCGACAGCAACAACGCCGGCAGCTTTTCCAGCGATTATG
Source organism: uncultured Planctomycetaceae bacterium (assembly GCA_964414315.1). Classification (GTDB taxonomy): domain Bacteria; phylum Planctomycetota; class Planctomycetia; order Pirellulales; family Thermoguttaceae; genus PWXP01. Next base: position 5,343 of record CAYPWB010000154.1, read on the forward strand.
TGGGAGGCAATTATCGCTGGCCGGACGGCACGTACACACCGGGCTCATTCAGTGAGCTTTCGCCGCCGCGGCGAGGACTGCCCGTTCCGCTCGCGAAGCTTTACGAAATACGGGAAAAGATCTTCCAGGATCACGTGAACTACCAACAGGGACTGATGTATTTCCTGGCCAACGATCCCCGCGTTCCGGACGATTTGCAGCAGCGCGTGAACCGTTTCGGACTGGACCCCGAAGAATTCACGGCCACCGGGCACTGGCCGCATCAACTTTACGTGCGCGAGGGCCGGCGAATGGTGTCGGACTACATCATGACGCAGGCCAACTGCCAATCGAAACACATCGCCGAGGATTCGGTCGGGCTGGCTTCCTATCCGATGGACTCACACTTCTGTCAGCGGGTGGCCGTCGAACGCGACGGGGTGACCACGGTGCGGAACGAGGGGGGCTTTGGCCATCGTTGCCCGCGTCCCTATCCGGTGGCGTATCGTTCCATCACCCCGAGGAAACAGGAGTGCGAGAACCTGCTTGTGCCCGTGTGCCTCTCTGCCTCGCACGCTGCCTACGGATCGATTCGCATGGAGCCGGTGTTCATGATTCTCGGCCAGAGCGCCGGCACGGGGGCCTGCCTCGCAATCGACGGCGGCTGTAGCGTACAGGCCGTACCCTATGACAAGCTTCGAGCTCGGCTGGTTCAAGATGGCCAGAAGTTGGAGTAGCGTGGAACCCCGACCACCGCAGAACCGTTCCCCGGGGCGGCAGGGCCGGCGACCAACGCGAGGCCATGCGCTGGGCGCGCCTCGCCGCCGACAAAGGCGAGGCAGCGGCCGGGAGGGCTTTCGCCGCTTGCCTCGCGTATTACGGCGTTTGCCTCGGCGCTTGTTCCAGCGCGTCGCACGTGGCCAGGCGGCGTTCGATGTCGTCGACAACGGCGCGGAACTTCGGTCCGCCGACCCCGCCGTACTCGGCCTGAAGGCGGGCGTCGGAAATGCCCTCGGGCAGCCCGTCGGCCGGGGGAAACACGTCGCCAATGGCGAACCCGCCGGCGAGCCGTCGTTGCATGCGGCGCGCGGAGGCCGCGTTTCGGGTAGCGGTGCGGGCGAACTCGGTGCCGGCCCGGTCGGCCAGCAGGTCGGCGAACGAAAAGCCCGTGCCTCCGGGGCCCGCGTCGATCTCCTCCTTCAACAGCCCGACGCCGTCGCTGGCCGCCGGGCTGGAAAGGACCGCCAGCCCGGCGCTGACGAAAAAGTGCTGTACCCAGTCGCGTCGGCCGCGCAGCCGGGCGCGCTGCAGATACACGCGCGCCGGACGGCGCAGTTCCGCATCGCCGATCGAGCCGACGAAGCTCTCGACACGGGGATGGCCCAGCAGGATGGCCAGCGCTAAAACGGCCGCACGGTTCTCGGCCACCGGGTCGCCGCGGGCCGATCGCCTCTCGGCCAGCGCGAACGCCGTCGACACGGCCGTGATGAACCCCGCGTCGCCCCGCGGCAGCGGATCGGCCCACGCCGTCAGATGCCGATAATAGACGGCGGTCGCCTCGACCACCTCCTCGGGCTCGCCCAGGTGGGCTCGCAGTCCTGCGAGGATGTCACCGCGAAGCTGTCCGGGCTGGTAGGTGGCGTCGACCTCGTTGGGCCCGATGCGCACCCGTTCGATCGACGCGAGGACCTCCTGCACATGCGGATCGGCATGCACGACCGCCACCGCCGCACGGCCGAGCACTCTGAGCAGGAGGCGGGGTACATGCAACTGCCCAACTTGCAGTCTCAGCGGCACCAGGCGAAGCCGGCCCGACTCGACGCCAACGCGGAACTCGCCGCTGCCGTTGAGGTACTTGCCGCGCAACCCCCGTAGCGGCATGCGCACCGACCCCTCGACGGCCACCGTGCCCTCGCCCAGCCTGGCGCGGGCCTTGCCCTCGAGCGGCGCGTGGTCCATGGCAACGGCCAGGAGTTGCTCCACATCGCGTTGGGAAAGTCGCAGTCGCTGCCGGTTGCCGGCGACCCGCTCCGAGCCGCCGATTTGCCGGGCAAGCCGGCGCTTGTCGGTAGGCGTCACTTGGAGAGGATCGAACGGCAACGGCGCGTCATCGAGGGCCAGATAGGCCAAAACGGCGCTGACCGCCAGCAGGAGCACGACCGCCACGGTCAGCTTGCCCGCCAGCCGGAGCAGGGCCCACCAGCCGGCGAGCCAACTGCGGGCGACGGCTCCGCCCAGCAGTACGGCGCCCACCGGTACCAGCAGCGCAAAGACCGACCGCCCCCCGCCGAACGGCCAGCTCGCCAGTAGCACGGCAAGACCGATCCCGAGGGCCGGGGCCAGAAGGCGGCGTCGCCGGCGGCGGGCACGGCCTTGGACGGATGCATTCGGAGCGTGTTCGGCGCGCGCGTCACCTGCCTCGCAATCGTTCGGCTCCCTTGCGTCGCCCGTGTCGCAGCCCGGCAGGAACATCGCCAAATGGACCAGGAACCCCAGCGCGGCAAACATCGCCAGTTGCCCGAGTCCTGCCAGTCCTGCCTGCACAAGCCATTCTTCCGGCGCGAACAACCACCGGAGCTGGAGCGCGGGCGGCCCGGCGCCTCCACCGCCCGCTTGGCGCACCAGGCCGATAGCCCCCAGCAACAGCACGTATCCGGCCAGCGCCGACCAGGCCAGCACACGGCGGTTGCGGAAACGCCCTCTGCGCAGAACGGCGGTCGTGCCCGGTTGGGAGTTCAAAGACGATGCCCCAACCATTCAAGGAACCTTGTTGCGTAACCGTTCACGGGGGACTGCCTCGAAAATCCAGCAGGACGTGCTGTGCCTGCCAAAATGGTAGTTCGCGTACGAACCGGCGGGCACAGCCCGCCCTACAAACTGCGGCGGCTCTACTTGTTGTTGCCCTGGCCTTCGCGCCAGAGCGGGCGAGCGTTCGCCTTCAATTCCGCGTCGTAGTCGGCGGCAAGGTCGCGCAGGGCGGCGACGATTTCGGGATTCGCCTCGGCAACATTGTCGCTCTCGCCGATGTCTGCCTGCAAATCGTAGAGTTCCGGCGTCTTTTTCAGGTGCAGTTTCCACTTGCCCCGTCGAACGGCTTGCACCCCGCCGTTCTTGTAGTAGTAGTAACCCACCGTATCGTGGGGCGATTCGGCTTTGGGATCGTCCAGAAGCGCGGAGATGTCCAGCCCGTCGATCGGCCGGTCGGCGTCCAGTTCGGCGCCGACGATGGCGGCGAAGGTCGGCAGCAAGTCGATGGTGCCGGCCACCTGGTCGCAGGTTTGGCCCGGCTTGATGCGAGCGGGCCAGTGCATGACGGTCGGTTCGCGCATGCCGCCTTCGTAAGTCGTGCCCTTGCCCGCCCGAAGCGGCAATGCGCAACCTCCGTGATGGTCCTTGCTCAGCCACGGCCCGTTGTCGCTGGTGTAGACGATCAACGTGTTCTCGGCAATGCCGTGCTCCTGAAGCGTTTCGAGGAGCTGCCCGACGGACCAGTCGATGTGCTCGATCGTCAGCTTGTATGCCAGGTGGGGATCGGGGTCGTAGCGTTCCTCCGAAACGAACAGCGGCACGTGCGGCATCGTGTGGGGCAGGTAGAGGAAGAAGGGCCGCTCCTGGTTCGCTTCGATGAACTTCACCGCCTCGGCCGTGTAACGGTCGGTCAACGTGATCTGGTTCACGGGCGACTCGACGACCTCCTCGTTCCGATACAACTGGTTGTTGTAGATATCGTAACGCTTCTCCTTCCAGATTCGATCCAGGTCGCCGGGGCCGTTTCCCCAACCTCTTTGCCGCGCCATGTCGTTGCTGTAAGGAAGGCCGAAATAGGCGTCGAAACCCTGGGCGGTGGGCAGTGTTTCCGGACGGTCGCCCACGTGCCACTTGCCGATGCACATCGTCGCGTAGCCCTTCGTCTTGAGCATGTCGGCGAGGGTTACCTCGTCCGGGTGCAGGCCGACGCGGGAGTTCGGTCCCAAGACGCCGGGCATATTGATGCGCGGCTGGTAACAGCCCGTCAGAAGCGACGCCCGCGATGCCGAGCACACACAGTACGCGGAATAGAAACTCGTCAACCGCATCCCCTCTTCCGCCATGCGGTCGATGTTGGGCGTCTCGATGTCGGGCGAGCCGAAGCAGCCCAGGTCCTGGTAGCCCTGATCGTCGGCGAAAACGACGATGAAGTTGGGCCGGTTCGTTTCCGCCGCGGCGGACAGGCCTGCGGCCGGCAGCAGAATGAATACGACTGCGGCGAACAAAACCAATGTGCGTAAACGCATGAGTGGCTCCTTCGGCGAAGGGAAGGGGGATGCGACCGAGCCGCGCACCCCGCGGCCGGCAAAGCAACTGCTCGACAAGGTACCGTACCACGACGCCCTGCCCGGGTCAACAAAGCCCGTCGTGGCCAACCGTTCCCAGGACGGGAGGGTCGCCAACCCACGCGAAGTTCCGCTCGCAGACAAGGTTGGAACCCCATGGCAAGGCCAGGCGCCGCGCGACGCACCCCTCCTGTTGCTTTCGCATGATGCCTTGCGTAGGGGGTAAGCCGTGGCGGCCAAGCTCCTGCGGTGCCCCGGCCACCCCCCGCCAAAAAAAAATTCATTTCGGGGGTTGAAATCGGGTTTTCGGGTTGCTACGGTGTAACTTGCGTTCCTTGCAGTTCTTTTCCGTACAATCAAGGAGTGACGCGATGCGACGCTACATCGGGCTGGCGTTTTGGGTCGGGTTCGCGATAACGGTCGGCTTGGCGACGTCGGGCGCCACGCTCCACGCGGCCTGGGTTTCCCAGGATATCGGGAGCCCCGGGCAAGCAGGGAGCATGACGGGCATGCCCCCGGGGCCGATCACCATCTACGGCGGCGGCGGCGATATCTGGGGCAATGCCGACCAGTTCCACTTCGCGTACAACGACCAAAAGGTCGACGACTTCTCGGCAATCGTCCGCGTCGTGTCGCAGCAGAACACCAACGGCTGGGCCAAGGCGGGCATCATGGCCCGGGCCGACCTGACTCCCAACTCCATCCACATCAACACCTCGGCCACGCCCTCCAACGGCATCACCCAACAGTGGCGCGACTCGAACGGCGGAGGCTCGGACTCGCAGGGCCTGCCGAGCTCACCCGACAGCAGCGCGGCGCCGTACTGGATCCGAATGGATCGAATCGGCACCACGTTCGATTCGTATTGGGCGCCCGACCTCGGCGGCACGCCGGGCACGTGGCAGGGAATGCAATCGCACACTTCGAACAATATGCCCGCCACGGCCTACCTGGGTCTCAGCGTGACGGCGCACAACAACGGCACGCTCTCGCAGGTCGTGTTCGACGGGTTGTTCACCGCGACCCGAAATAGCGCCGGCGCCGGCTTCTGGGACCAGCCCGGCACTTGGACGCCCGCGGCAACGCCTACCGCCAACGACTACTTGATCATCGACGGGTCCGATACGGTCACGTCGCGCCTGGCAACCGACGTGGGCGGACGATTGGATATCGTCGACGACGGCGCACTGGTCGTGCAGTCGGGTGCAAGCCTGGCTATTGCCGGCAAACTGATGGCGAAGTCCTCCAATCCCATCGTGCTGCAAGACAATGCCGCGCTGGCCGTGGGCAGCGACTCGGTGGCCGCCGTCGACACGCAGGGCAACAGCAATGTGACGGTCCGCAGCGGGTCGATGGTTGTCGGCCGCTGGGACGCCGGCTCGGCGACCGGGACGCTCATGAAGCAGGGCGCCGGCACGCTCCGCCTGGACAACTCCGACGGCACCGGCGTGGTCGGCGCCGAAAACCTCACGGTCGACGTTCACGAAGGCACCCTCTACGCCCGCGGCGCCCAACCGCTGGGCGGCACTGCGCCAACCACCGGCGTCCCGGACGAGGTCGTCCTTTCCGGCGGCACGCTGTCGGTCGAGGGTGGGCCGGTCGTCTTCGCCAACGAATTGAACTACGGCTTTTACGACAACGCGGCCGCCGACAACCTGCCGAACATCGACGACGGCATCGACGGTAACAACGCCAACGGCGGTCTGTTCTCGCTGACGCCCAGCCCCCAAAGCCAGTGGCCCAGCCAGGTTCGGGGCAAGGCCGTCTGGACGGACCAAGTCTGGCAGGGCGGCAATATGGGCGACAACTATTCTCAGATGTGGTCGGGGCAGGTCAACGTGCCCGCCGACATGGACGGCGACTTCACCGTCTACGTCCACGGCGACGATTTTGAGGTCTTCTGGCTCGACGTGGGGCAGGACGGAGAGTTCAACACGGGCATCGACGACATCACCAGGAACGTCGAGGGGGAAGAGGACTGGAACACGCCGCACACCGCGACGGTCACGCTAACCGGCGGGCAAACCTACCACTTCGCCATCGCGCACCGGGAAGGCAGCGGCGGCGACTTTGTGAACGTCGAGATCACGCCCCCGGCTGGGACGGGCATTGACGCCTTCCGCATCAACCCCAGCGACCCGGACCAGGACGGCTTGTGGTCGAGGTTCGCACCCGGCGCGATCGACATGACCGGCACGCCGATCACCGTGACGGCCGACTCCCGGCTGAACGCGATCAGCGACGTCCCGCCCGCCGCGTTTGGAGACTTGACGCTCAACGACGACGCGACGCTGACCACCTCGGGGGCGGACATGACGTTTACCGGCGTTTCGGTGGCCGGCGGCGCGGGACGCACCGGCACGCTGGCGGTCGAGAACAACGTGATTCTCCGCGGCTACACCGACGGCAGCGACGCGGGCCCGGGAACGGCGACCACCTTCGTCAAGAGCGGCCCCGGAACGCTCGTCTTGGACAACACCGGTGGGAACTTCCACGCCGCCAATACGACGTTCGAGGTCGCGGCCGGGCGCTTGGAGGCGGGCAGTGGCGCGCAGCATGCACTAGGCGGGGCCACCCGGTTGACGCTCTCCGGCGGCACGGCTTCCTTCGGCGATGTCGGTGGCACGCCGCCCGCTGTCTCCGACGTCGACGTCCATGCGTCCAACCCGTCTGTTAGCTCCACCCTGGACTCGACGAGCACTTCCTCGGTCGGCTTCGCCGGCCTGACCCTGGCCGACGGCACGACCCTGCGCACCACCGGCGGTGCCATGTCGTTTTCCAACATGGGCATTGCGGGCCCCGCCGGGCGGCGGGCGACGCTCCATACGTCGAACAGCGTTTCCACGACCAACTACGCCGACGGCGGCACCGCCACCACGCTGGTGAAGACCGGCGCCGGCACCCTCACCCTGGAGCCGGGCGGCACGATCAACGCCGCGGCCACCACCTTCGAGGTCGACCAAGGCACCTTGGCCCTGACCGATTCCGCCGAACTGAGCGGCCCGGCGCAGGTCGTGCTCGACGGAACAACGCTGCAGGTGAGCGGCCCCGCCACAACGGTCGCCGGAATGCGCGGCTCGCTGTTCTTCGGCACGCCTGACAACGAGGGACCGCTCAACCTCGACGACGCAGCCTACCAGGAGTCGGCCACGCGGGTGTTCACCGGCGACAAGGACGGCACGATCCTCGCCAGGTCCGCTGCGGCGGAGAACAATGTCTTGGTGACCGGTTCCACCTACGACTGGGCCCCGTTCCCCAACTTCGACGGCAATGCCGACCACTTCGTCACGGCGTACAGCGGCCGGTTCACGCCCCGGGCCACCGGCGATCACACCTTCCGCTGGGACAACGACGACCGCGGGCTGATGTTCCTCGACCTGAACGACGACGGAGTGTTCCAG
>CAYPWB010000155.1:0-12941 GCA_964414315.1 uncultured Planctomycetaceae bacterium
CCTGCCGCGTTGACGTGGCGGCCTGGATGTGCGACGATGGCCGGCTGTTGTTTGCGCCGCGCCTCAACGCACCGTGCCCTCCCCCATGCCCTCCCACCGCTACGCCCTTCGTGCCCGCTACGTACTGCCGGTCGGGGCCGCGCCGATCGAACACGGCGTGGTGACCGTGGAGGGTGGACATATTGTCTCGGTGGGGTCGAACGCGCCGGAGGGGGCCCCCGTGGACGACCTGGGCGAAGTCGTTCTGCTGCCCGGGCTGATCAATGCTCATACGCACCTCGAGTTGAGCCACTTCGACCAGCCCCTCGGCAAGCCCGGCGTGCGGTTGGTCGAGTGGATTCCCAGCTTGCTGGCACGCCGCGCCGAAGCCTCGATCGCCGACGCCGATTCCATCGGACGCGGGTTGGACGAGTGCCTCCGATCGGGCAGCACGGCGCTGGCCGACATCGCTTCGGCGCCCTGGCCTCCGGGCTTGCTGGACCGATGTCCCGACCACTCGGTGGTGTTCCAGGAGTTGATCGGCCCGACGCCCGAGCGGGCGGCGTCGGCGCTGGAGTCGGCGCGGCGGCATCTGGCCTCCCCGCCCGGCGCGCACCGGCAACTGGGCCTCAGCCCGCACGCCCCGTACACCGTTCGGCCGGAACTGCTGGAAGCGGCGATCGTACTGGCCGCGCAGGCCGGCGCGCCGGTGGCCATGCATCTGGCGGAGTCGTGGGAGGAGATCGAACTGCTCGAAACCGGCGGCGGGCCGTTTCGCGAGATGTTGGAAGCATTGGGTGCCTGGTCGCCGGGCCTGGTGTCCGCTCCGCTTCGTCCGCTCGACTACCTTCGCAAGCTGGCGACGGCCCCGCGCACGCTGGTCATCCACGGCAACTACCTGAGCGCGCGGGAATGGTCGTTTCTGGCCGAGCGGCGGGATCGGATGGCCGTGGTGTACTGCCCTCGGTCGCATACGCACTTTGGTCACGCCGCGTATCCGCTCGGGCGGATGCTGGCGGCCGGTGTGCCGGTTTGCCTGGGTACCGACAGCCTCGCGTCGACGCCCGACCTGTCGCTGCTCGCAGAAATGCGACTGGCCGCTGCCCGGCATCCCGACGTCGCCCCGGCAACGCTCGTCGAGTTGGGTACCCTGGCCGCGGCCAGGGCATTGGGTTGCGCCGATGAACTGGGCAGCATCGAGCCCGGCAAGTCGGCCAACCTGGTTGCCGTGGCGTTGCCGACGGCTCCGCCCGCCGACCCGTATCAAGCCGTTCTCTACGGCAATGGCCTCGTTGTGGAGGTCGTGCTGCGCGGGACGCGTCTTCTCGCCGCGGGCGAGCCGTTCGGACATTAAGCCCCGGGCGCGACTTGTCGCAACGCAAGTCTTTGGTGGGACTTCGCAAGCCTTGCCACGAATAATCCCGGCACTACGACTCCGGCCCGGAGCCATTGAGCAGACAACGGATGTATAGGGCCGTGGCCTCGGCGGTGGCCTGGGGGTTATATCCCCCCTCAAGGATACTGATCACCTTGCCGTCGGCGTGGGCCGCGGCCACATCGAGAATGGTATGCGCAATCTGCCCAAAATCCTCGGTTTCGAGGCCCAGGTCGCCCACGGGGTCGGCCCGGTGCGAATCGAAACCGGCGCTGACGAGCACCAGTTGGGGGCGTATTCGGCCGGCGAACTCCTCCAGGCGGTCGGCGAACCGCGTCAGGTACTCGCGCCGGGTGATGCCGTAAGGGACGGGCAGGTTCATGGTGGTGCCGGCGCCCCGGCCGACGCCGGTCTCTTCCTCGGCGCCGGTGCCTGGATAGAAGGGCCAACGATGGATCGAGAAGAAACCCACCTTGGGGTCATCCAGGAACGTGGCCTGGGTTCCGTTGCCGTGGTGGATGTCGAAATCGACAATGAGCACCCGATCCACTTCGAACTCGGTCGTGGCAACGGTCGCGGCGATTGCCACGTTGTTAACAGGCAGAAGCCCATCGCCCGGTTCATGAGCGCGTGATGGCCCGGGGGGCGGACGATGCACATCGCCGTGCGATCCTCCCCGCGAAGGACGCGTTCGGTGGCGTCGGCGCAACTGCCGGCCGCCATCAGGGCGACGTCGTACGAGGCGGGGCTGAGTACCGTATCGGCCTCAATATGCCCCCCTCCCGCCTTGCATGCGCCCCAGATCTCGGTGATGTAGTCGGGCGAGTGAACCCGCGCGAGGCGAGTGGGCGAGACGGGCACGGGGGCCAACCGGGTACAATGGCTGAGGAGCCCTTCCGCTTCCAGTTGCGGCTCGATCAGGCGAATCCGGTCCGCCCGCTCCGGATGATTGCCCGTCTCGTGCTTCAGAAAACATCGGTCGGTGTAAAGGAACGTCATAGGTCTCACTGTACGCCATGCCGCCGACGCTGTCAAAGGGGCCGGAATATATGGTGGGGAAGGAGCCCCCCCGTGAATGATCCCTGGTGAAACAGCTTGACAGACTCCCAGGGTCGTTGTTACCCTGTCCATAGTGGTTCAAGCCTTCGTGGTCTTTTCGAGATACTGCGGTCGGAAACCGGCTCGGTTTCGCTTGGCGGCTCGGTCGACGTCCCGGCGAGAAGACCAGGAGACAGTGTGCTTCAGAAGGCTCTACCCCCCTTGCCGTGTGCCTCGTAAACGGTTTCGAACGATGAATTCCCGCAAATTGCCATCGCTTGCCCTCGTGTTCTTCCTGGCTGGAACCGTAGCCTTGCTTTTGGGGGGCGCCTTGCATCCCGTAGCGGCCCAGCAACCGCCGGCAGACGTACCCGACGAGCCGGAACTTCCCGCCGACGCACCGGAAGCTCCTGCCGACGAACCGGAAGCTCCTGCCGACGAACCGGGGGAGCCCGGTGACGAGGAAGGTGAGCCGGAGGCGCCCGAACCCCCGGGCGATGCCGGGGCAGCCCAACTTCGACCCAACATCGGTAAGAAGCCGTATCTGGTTGTGCCGGTCGACGACGATCTGAAACGCGAGCGGAACAACGTGATGTCGATGTTGCGGGCCCAGAAGTTCGAGGCGGGCGAGGAGGACATGTTCGACGCTTACTACCGCCGTCACTTTCTCCCTCGCTGGACGCAGCCGTCCAACCTGGCGTCGCTCCCACTGTTGCGGCGCGAGCTGCGGAACAACCTCCTGTCGGGCAAGTCGGGGCCGCCGCATAGCCGGTTGAACGCGATTATCCTCGATTACATGGGCAAGATGGCGGCGGCCAACGTGCATCCGGCCGCCCGCATGAACGCCATGCTGATGATCGGCGAGTTGAATGAAGTGGAGCCGGTCCGTGCCGGCGACATCCCGACGCCGCTCCGTCCGGCGCTGCCCGTGCTGCTTGCCGCCGTGGCCGACGACGAGCAGATTGACCCGGTCAAGGTGGCGGCCTTGGTGGGTATCGTTCGCCACGCACAATTCGGCCAGCTCACCGCCGAGAGCGCTCGGGCTGTCCAACAGGCGATGCTCCAATTGGCCGGTTCACCCGGCGCTCCGGCACGTTCCGCCGACGGGCATGCCTGGATGCGGGCGCAGGCCGTCAAGGCACTCGGCTTCCTGGGCACCGTGGGCGAAAACGGCGCTGTGCCGCGTTTGCTGCTAACCCTTCTTGCCGACGAGCAACTCGACATGCTGGTTCGATGCCATGCGGCTGAGGCGCTGGGCAAGCTCGACTACAGCGGACCGCACGGGGTCAACGCCGCGCAGGCGGTCGCCGAACTTGCGCGGCTTGCCGCCGACGCGATTCGCGCCGAGACGGACGCATTCGACAACGACCCCGAATCGTTCTCCCGCCGAAGGATCAAGGCCCGTCTGGTGGCCGTGCATCGCGCGCTGGCCGGCGAAGAAGAAGACCAATCGCAAGGCATCGGGGTGCTTGCGGGCAGCAGCGCCGAGGCCAAGCAGGCCTTCACGGCCACACAAGCCGAGGTAGAGAAACTTCTGGCGGAGTTCGACGAGAGGCAAATCACCGACGACGAACTGGTCGAGTCGCTTCGCACCTCACTCGCCCGCCTGGAACCGGCAGGAAGCCCGGAAACCGCTCGGATCGAACGGTAAGGTAAACCGCCGCAGCCGCCCTCAGGCGGTCGGGAACCTTTTCCCGGTTCTCGTTCCGCCGGAAGAACGGCGGCTGTCGCTCGAATGAGGAACTCGTCTTCGGCCGGTCCTGGAACGCCTCGAAACCGCCTGACGGCAAAAGGATTTGCCCGTGGTGACCAACCTTTTCCCACGTTTCCGATTCCACGCAATCTGGGCGATTTTGAGCGTCTGCCTTTTGCCGGCATGCGGCCGATTGGCCACGGCGCCGTTCTCTGAAACGCTCCCGCTGGTCGATTCGCCACCGGCCGGCTCCGAGGCGTCTCCGGGGGGCGACGGCCGGCCGGAGGGGCCTTCCTCGTCGGTCGTCGCCCGGGCCATGACCGAGGCCGACCGGTCGGTATTGGGCCGCAGCACGGCGGCGGGAGAAGACGGTCGGCGGCGCAGTATTTGGATTCGCGTTGTTCCCCCGGCAACCCATTCCGACGAAACCGTCTTGCAGGCCCCGGAGGCGCGTTGGCGCTACCCCGACCTCGACGAACTGCTCAATCGCCCCGAGGATCGGCGCCCCCCGTTTCACGAAGCGCTTTCCGACGCCGACCCGATAGTGACGACCAACGCCGCCATTGCGTTGGCCAGGCTGAACGATGCCTCGGGCGCCGCCAAGCTGTACGAGGCGGCCGAGACGCCGAAACTTCCCTTGCCCATGCGCTGCGCCGCCGTGGAGGCGTTGGGTAGTCTGTCCGGCGAGGAGCCGAAGCGGCTGCTGGACGATTTGTTGGACCGATACGGCGAGCCGCCGACGCGCGACAGTCGGCGTGTCTACATTCCCGAATTGCACGCCGAACTGGTCGCCGCGTTGGGGCGGCATCGCAAGCCCCCGGAAGACCCTCGGCTCCTGGCTGCGCTACGCAGCAGTTCGTCGGAAGTGCGGCTCGAAGCCTTGCGAGTTTGGGCGGGCGACGAAGCGGCCCCTCTGCCGGATGCGTTGATCGACCTGCGCATGGCGGGCGACTTCCGCCTCCGTATCGGCGTGGTCGAAGCCCTCGCCATGCGGAAGCATCCGGACGCGAACCGGCTGCTCGGTGAAGCGTTGCGCGACCACGACTTGCGTGTTCGGGTGGCTGCCGTCAAAGCTTTGGGCGGCCTGGGCGATGCCGATGCCGAGGCCATGCTCGAGGAACTGCTCGGTCATCATTCGGTCCGCCTGCGTGAAGCCGCCGTAGCGGCCCTGGCCGCGTTGGGCGCGCAGGAGGCCGTGCTCAAGGCGGTGGGCGACGAGTCGTGGCGGGTCCGTGCGGAAGTGGCACGCGCCCTGGCCGACTTTCGCAGCCCGGAGGCCGCCGTAGCGGCCGAGACGCTGCTCGACGACCCGAGCACCGAGGTCCACCGCGAACTGCTAACCGCGCTGGCCGGCTGGCCGGTGGAACAGTCGGGGCCGGTTTTGCTTCGGGCCATGGCGAAAGAGAGTTTTTTGTGCCGAAAAACGGCGCACGACCAACTGGCCGCCGCGTGGCCTCCGGCCGTCTCGTTTCCCGCCGAAGCTCCCGCCGACCGCCGCCGGCCGGTACTGCAACGGCTCACCGAGGCGTTCCGAGATGAGTTCGGGGTAGCCGAGGTGCCGCCCGTAGAGCCCGCGACCGACGCGCACCAGCCGGCACTCGCTCCCGAGGAACTCCAGCATGTGGAGCAATTGCTTGCCGAGGGCGACGCTAAGGCCCTCGTCGCGTTCGGCCCGCGCGTCATTCGCGCGCTGGAAGTGCTGGCCTTCGAGCGGCATCGCCCCATACCGGAGGACGTGTATCACACCGTACTGCCGGAGCTTCAACCGGAGTTCGCCCTGCTGGCGCGACTGGAAACCGACGAGGTTTTGGAGCGGCGGCGAGCGGCGTCGGAACTCGACGCGTTGACCGAGACGTCCCCGCTAGGCCGCCTGGCCGTCGAGCGATTGTGCCGGCTTGTCACGCCCGAGCCCGATTCCCTCGTGTTCCAAAGCGCGCTGTCGGCCGTTGCCGGCGACGGGAGCGAAGCGGCGTGCCGACTTGCCTACGCCGCGGTGGGGCATCCGGCGGCCGAGGTCCGCCGGCGCGGCTGCATGCACCTGGCCGCGCATCCCGACCCGAAGCATGCCCCGGTCCTGTTGCCGGTGGTCGAGGACGAAAGCCATTCGGTGGTCGCCGCGGCGGTTCAGGCGCTCGGCGCGTGCGGACAGCTTCCCGACGCAAGCGGTCTGGACGAGTTGCTGCGCAGCGGGAACGAATCGCTGCGATTCGAAGTGGCCGCGGCCCTGGTGCAGCTTGACGATCCGCGCGGCGTGGCCGCCCTGGAACGCCTCGCCTACAGCCGCGACGCCGCCGTACGGCGCGGCGTGGCCGAAACGATGGGCGAGTTGGGCGACCCCGCGTTCACGCCCACGCTCATCCGCCTCCTCGACGACCGGGTGAGTGTGATGCGCGCCGCGTTGGCGGCTCTCCCCGAGGTGGTAGGCGAAGACGTGGCGGCGACGCCGGGCGGGGCACCCGCCACCACCACCGAACGCGTCCGTCGCTGGAAGGCCTGGTTCGCCGCGCCGAAGGCAACCGTCGAAAGCCGCAGCTAGCCGTTCTCGGTTCCCGGATTTGCGAAGGGGACGGCCCCTCGTAAACGGTGATGACACCGGAGAGCGGCATTCTTGCCAGCAGCCGCGGGGTCGGGTAAACTGGGGCCGTGAAGATCGAAATCCCGTCGAACGCGGGCCCCCTGCGCCAGGAATCTGAGGTGCGATTGCCCGCAAAAGGAAGCGTCATGCAGTCTGGGGTGTTTCTTGTATGGATACTCGGTGGGTTGCTGAGCATGACCCCGGCCGAGGCCGAACACGGTGGCGATCAAATTCTGGACGGTATTGGCGAGACGGCCCTTATTGCCCGCTACCTGTTCGACGGACACTTGCGCGACGCCTCACGAAACGGGTTCGACGGCCGGCTTTCCACGGGCGAACGGGACACGGCCGATCTCTTTCTTGACGATCCCGCCCGGGGAACGGTCCTGGCGTTGACCGGCAAGGGCGATCGCGCCTTCGTGCACCTGCCCGGCAAAGCGCTCGCCGGAGCCGACGCCTTCTCGTTGGCCGGATGGTGGTTGCCGCGGTCGCAGGATGAAAAGGGGCTGCTTTTCGACTTGCGGGGGGGCGCGAACCGCCGTCTTTCGGCCTGGATGGGACCCGACGCCGCCGATTACCGCGTGCATCTTGCCGGCAACGGAACGCAATGTGCCGCGGCGGCCACGGGTACTCGAGTCCCGCGCGGCCGTTGGGTGCATCTGGCGGTCGTGTTCGACGCCGCGCAGCAGGCGGTCCGCCTTTACCTCAACGGCGAGAAGGTCGGGCAAACCGAATGCACCGGCCTGACCATGGACAAGATATTCGATCCCCGGAACGCCGACGCCCATCGCCTGTACCTCGGCGGGGCTCCCGACGCCGCCGGCCTCGATGCCGCCTTGCACGACGTCCGGCTGTACAACATCGCCCTGACAACCGCCGAGGTCGGCCGGATCTATCGCGGAGACTCCTCCGGAACGCCCGCCGAAATGCCCGTCGAGACGCGGCAGGCCGAGGAGGTTGCAGGTCGTTGGGCAAGGGCTGCCGGGCTTGAAGGAGTTCCCGACGTCGAGACAGAAACCTGGCAGGGCCATCTGCCGCATCTGCCGTACTACCTGCCCGGCCGGTACGCCGACGGTCGCAACGGCCCGGTGGTTCGGGTGATCTGGCCGGCCCCGAACGGCAATGCCGCCGTGCTGGAAACGGGCAGCTACACTGTCGTCGGAATCGTTCCCGGCACCACGTTCCGCCCGCGGGCCAACGTAACGGTCAAGCCGCCGCGCGAACGCCTGGCTCGGGTTCACACCGTGGACGGCGAACCGCTCGCGGCCGCCGCCGGCGTCGTTCTGCGAGATCGTGTGAGCGAGGCAACGGGTCCGCAGCGCGTTCTGGAACCGTTTCCGCTGGCCGATGTGCGCCTGGAACGCGACGACCGAGACCGCACGACGCGATTCGCGGAAAACCGCGAGAAGTTTGTCCGCGGACTCCTGACCACTTCGCCCGACCGTTTCCTCTACATGTTTCGCGATGCCTTCGGGCAGCCGCAACCGGAGGGTGCCGAGCCGCTGGGGGTGTGGGACAGCCGCACCACGCGTCTGCGCGGCCACGCCACCGGCCACTATCTGACCGCGCTGGCGCAGGCGTACGCCGCGGCGGGCGACGACACCCCGGCGCGCGACGCCCTGCGGCGAAAACTGGCGTACTGCGTGGAAACCCTGCATGCGCTGGCCGAGAAATCGGGGCGCCCCGCGACCGAAGGCGGTCCTTCCGTGGCCGATCCCGGGGGCGTCCCGCCCGGAGCCGGCAAAGAGGGATACGATTCCGACCTGACGGCCGAGGGCATTCGCACCGATTATTGGAATTGGGGCGAAGGGTTTATCAGCGCGTATCCGCCGGACCAGTTCATCATGCTGGAAGAGGGGGCCGGCTACGGGGGCGGCAACGATCAGGTGTGGGCGCCGTACTACACCCTCGACAAAATCCTCAAGGGCCTGCTCGATTGCCACGAAGCGGCCGGCGATGAAAAGGCCCTGGCCGTAGCCCGCGGCATGGCTTTGTGGGTGCATCGGCGGCTTGCGCCCCTTTCGGAAGCGACCCTTGCCGAGATGTGGAACCGCTACATCGCCGGCGAGTACGGCGGCATGAACACGGTGATGGCGAGGCTGCACGCCGCGACCGGCGACCCCCGGTTCCTCGAAACGGCCCGCCTGTTCGACAACGCGGCCTTCTTCTACGGCGGAGCCGATCGCCCCCACGGACTGGCCCGGAACGTCGACACGATCCGCGGGCGGCACGCGAACCAGCATATCCCCCAGGTGATCGGCGCGCTGCGCACCTACGGCCGGACGGGCGACGCAAGCTACTACCGCATCGCCGAGAACTTCTGGAACCTGTCGTACCATAGCTACGCCTACAGCATCGGGGGCGCGGCCGGCGCACGCGACCCGAACAACGCCGAGTGTTACACGGCCGAGCCCGACTGCCTGTTCGCCAGGGGTTTTTCCGAAGGCGGGCAGAACGAGACGTGCGCCACCTACAATCTGCTCAAGCTCACCCGCCAACTGTTCACGTATCATCCCCACGGCCGATACATGGATTACTATGAGCAGGCCCTGTACAACCACATCCTGGCTTCGGTGGCACGAGACAACCCGGGCAACACGTACCACGTGCCACTCAACCCGGGCGCGCGGAAGCATTTCAGCAATGCCGATATGAGCGGCTTCACCTGCTGCAATGGCACGGCGCTCGACAGCAACACGAAGCTGAACGATTCCATCTACTTTCACAGCCTTGACCACTCGGCGTTGTACGTGAATCTGTACATTCCTTCGACGCTCACCTGGCGGCGTCGGGGCCTGACCGTGCGGCAAAGCACGCGGTATCCCTACGGCGACACGACCCGCTTGACCGTCGAAGGCCACGGCCGCTTCGTCCTGCACGCCCGTGTGCCCGGCTGGGCGACCGGCGACAACCGGATCACACTCAACGGCGAAGAGCGGCCGATCGAGGCCGCCTCGGGCAGTTACCTGGCGATCGACCGAACCTGGGCCGACGGCGACACGGTCGAGTTGCGTTTCCCGTTCGCGTTTCGCCTGCAACGGGTGGTGGATCGGCCCGACCTGGCCAGCCTCTTCTACGGCCCCGTGCTGCTGGCCGTCGAGGAGACCGGCGTCTTGCCCGACTGGCGCCGGGTGACGCTCGATGCGGACGACCTGGCATCGTCGATCGAGGGCGATCCGGCCACGTTGCGTTTCCGACTGAACGGCCTGGCGTTGAAACCATTCTTCGATTTCGACACCGAACGGCACTCGGTGTACCTGAAGATCGAGCCGAAATAGACCAAGCCGCCCCTTCGGGGCTATTCCTGCACATCGGTAAAAAGGAACTACAATGCCCGTACACATGGAGCTGTCGCGCATCATCATCAGCGAGGTCGACGAGCAGCAGGTGATTTACCTGAAGGAGGTCGAGGGCGACCGGACGTTTCCGATCCTGATCGGCATTTTCGAGGCGACCAGCATCGACCGGCGCGTGAAGGGCTTCAAAACGCCCCGCCCGCTGACCCACGACCTGATCGTCAGCATCGTCGAGGGGCTGGGCGCCGAGTTTCAGGACGTGATGATCAGCGAGTTGAAGGAGCACACGTACTACGCGCGTCTGCGGGTGCGGCACGAGGGCGAACTGATCGAGATCGACGCCCGCCCGTCCGACGCCATTGCCGTGGCCGTCACCTGCGAACCCCCGCTACCCATCTTCGTCAACGAAGACGTGCTCAACGACGTGCTGGGCGAGCAAACGTAGGCACACCTCGGGGAGTCGCAATCCTGCCGGTGCATTGCGCTCCGGCCGGATGCGGGCAAGTTCAGGTTCCACCGTCTTTCTTCGGAAACCAGGGGACGAAGGCGCTGGTGGTGCGCTGGTACCGGCGATAGTCGTCGCCGCGGCTGGCCAGCGCCTGCGCCTCGGTGGGTGGGATGCCTGTCACCCGAAGCAGGAAATAGAGCATCACCCCAGGCGCCAGCAAGGTAACCCACCAGTACGGCGCCCCGACCGCAAGCGCCACGTAGGTCCACCAGTGCAGCCACTCGAAGAAGTAGTTCGGATGCCGCGAGTAGCGCCACCAGCCCTCGCGGCACGTGCGGCCCCGGCTTTCGGGCCGGCTCTTGAACCGTGCAAGTTGACGGTCGGCAAGGATCGTGTTGCCGACGCTCGCCGCCCAAAGGACCACGCCGGCCAGGTCCCACGCCGTCCAGCGGGCCACCGGATGCCAAGCCACCACCAGCACGGGCAGTGCGAAGAAGACGGCGGCCAGGGCCTGGATTTGGAAGAAGGAGAACAGCTTCCGCTGGGCCGCCTCGCCCCATTGGGCCCGCAGTGTGCGGTAGCGCCCTTCCTCCGGCCTGCCGACAACCCGGTCGCGCAGCAGGTACACCGCCAAACGCGCTGCCCAGGCGCCAATGAGCACCCCTACCAAGAGGCGGCGAGGCAAGTAGCCGCCCGAGGTGGCCGCGAAAAAGACGCCCAACAGCCCGATGCCGGCCGTCCACCCGACGTCGACGATGCCCGCGTTGCCCGTCCGTCGCTGGATCAGCCAAAGGCCGATCATCATGGCGGAAACGGCCAGCAGCCCGGCAACTAGTTGCACACCCGGATGGAGCGGCATGGCAGGGGTTCCTTGTGCGGTTTCTTGCGGAGATCGGCCGTCACGCGCACGACGCATTCGGCATGGACATGCTGCCTAAGGTCGGCGAGTTTCGCCGCGCGCCGTTGAACGACCTGGCCCTCATCGACCGTAGGGCACGGCCCCATTCTCGCGGCGAACAGAGGGTTCTCCAAGGGGGTAAGAGAAGCCATTCTTGGTACGCAGCGACGGAAGGGTCGCGCCGGTCTACGTTAACCTCTTCGTTTTGGGGGGCTCTCAAACCCGCGGCACTTGCAAAAATCTGTGAAAAAAGGAGTCCCTTGGCAAACGATGCTGGGTTTAGGGTGAACGACTCAAGAAAACCGCGCGCCAATCACGAAAAGGCCCTTGACGGCCGCTGTCGGTGTATTATTGTTATAGACCGTACAGGCTGGCCGCACCTGTGCGAGGCCCGGGATCTTTCCGCCCGGAGGCGGCTCCTTTGGGGGGCGATTTGATTTTCGGGTGTTGTTGGCGGCACTCGGTTTTAGTTTTCTGTTAACGGGAGATTATTCATGGCTGCTGTGGTTGATGCGGAAAAGTGCACCGGCTGCGAATCGTGTGTCGATTCCTGCCCGTTGGATGCCATTGAGATGCAGGACGACCTCGCCGTCGTCGACGCCGATACCTGCGGCGATTGCGGCGCTTGCGTCGATGCCTGCCCGGTGGAAGCCATTTCGATGGAGTAGGGCGATTCGCCTGCTCGTTTCTGACCATGCGGGGAGGGCTGCGCGGTGCGCAGCCCTCCCTTGCTTCTTGATGGGGCCGTCGATTCTGTTATCGTAACCGTTCACGCGGGGCACTGTCGCAGTTTTCGCGGCGGAACATGCGTCCTCCGCAGATAACGCCCTATTCGCCGCCGGAACGGGACTGTCCCCTTCGGCCGGTTGTTTACCACGGAGTCGAACCGCATGGACCTTTGGACCACGAGCTTGGTGTCGTTTCTGCTGCTGGCCTGCGCCGTGGCGCTGATGGTTGCCCATGTGCGCACTTGGCGCCACGCGGTCGGTACGGCGTCGACCCGCGAAGAACTTCAGTATCGCCGGCGGCAGTTCCGGCGCCGCATGCAAACCAGCGCGATGCTGGCCCTGCTGGCCCTGGCGCTGGCTATTGGCGAATGGCTCACCAGGGCAGTCGAGTCGCGATGGTTCGCCATCATTTACTGGCTTGCCACCCTTCTGGTGGTGGGCTGGGTCGCCCTGCTGGCCCTGGCCGACGTGCTCAGCACGAAGTTCCACTACGACCGCGTGCGGCACGGCTACGCGCTGGAGCGGGCGAAGCTCGAAGCCGAACTGCGTCGCGTCCAGAAAGCGCGAGGCAACGGCAAGCCCGGCCCCGACGAAAAAGACGCCGAGAATTGAGCCTGCCCGGAAGGCTCGGAGCCGCGTTCCCTCTCCCGCTGGGAGAGGGGAGTCTCCGGACAGCCTCTGAATCTGCCCGCCTTGCCGCCAATTGTACGCGGCGCGACCGGTCGCTATGCTGGGTTGCGCGCGAAAGGATGACCGCCCCGTAAGCGGCGGCCATCTTCACGTCGGCGGAGCAACACCGTGAAGGCAGCTCGGCGTGTGGACGCTTGGGGCCCGCGAACAAATAATCGGCCGCTTTGGGCGGGCTGGTGGGCGTCCGGGGGTGGTTGTGTTAGGCTACGGAAACACTCGCA
>CAYPWB010000156.1:0-12915 GCA_964414315.1 uncultured Planctomycetaceae bacterium
GCATGGTCATGATGGATTACGATCAGTACGCCGGCGAGGTCACGGTCTACCGCGATGTCGTCGAACCCGGCGAGCACGGCGTCGTCTTTCACCACCGCAACCGCGACAAAACCGTCTTCGACTACCAGGTTCGCCAGCAGGAACTCGAAGCCGTCCGGGACCAAATGCACGACCGGCTGACCGGCCTGACCTTCGGCGGGCGGCTGAGCGGCGACAACCTTGTCGCCGACGGGACGACCGCAGGCGAATACGCCAACACGCCGTTCCGCGGCTGGCGATACAAAACCGAGGCCCCCGGGCGCCGGCATCATTTGCAGGTCGTGACGCATCTCGCACAAACCGAAACGCTGGAAGAGTGGCGGTGCGGGTTGCAGGCGCTGTCGGACGCTTCCGGTCCGTCCCGCGACGAAGCCTGGCGGAAGAACCTTGCCTGGTGGGAGGCGTTCTGGCAGCGCAGCCGGATTGTCATCAATCCCGAGAAGGCCGGCACCGATGACGCCGGCTGGCAGGTGGGACGCAACTACAACCTATTCCGCTACATGCTGGCGTCGAATCACGCCGGCCGAGGCGCCACGCCGTTCAACGGCGGCCTGTTCACCTTCGACCCGGTGCACAGCAGGCAGCGGCGGCATCGGATCGAAGGGACCGGCTACTCGCCCGACCACCGGCAATGGGGCGCGGGCCTGACCCAGCAGAACCAGCGGATGATCTACTGGCCGATGCTCAAGAGCGGCGACTTCGACCTGATGCCGCCCGGCTTCTCCTTCTACCTGGACGACAACCTGACCAACGCCACCGTGCGGGTGCGCCACTACTGGAATCACGAGGGCTGCGCCTTTTCCGAACAGCCGTCGATCACCGGCCTGCCGGGTGCTTCCCAATACGGTTTCCATGAAGGCGAAGGCACCGCGCGCGTCAGGCCGGGCAGCGCGGAGCTTGATGAAAGAACCAGGCATCGGTACTCCGACTGGTGGCCGGGCGGTCTGGAGCCGGGCGTCGAGGCCAATCCAGCGGGCGGCAACCTGTTCGACTCGCAGCTAGACTGGGCCTGGATGATGCTGGAATACCACCGCTTCACTGGGGAGGACATCACCCGCTATATGCCCTTTATCGAACAAGCGGTCCTGTTCCACGACGAGCACTACCGGTTCCGCAACCGGCAGCGCACCGGGGAGGAACTCGATGAGAACGGCAAGCTGGTCATCTACCCGGCCAACACGCTGGAACATCACCCGGCCGCCCGCAACCCGAGCTTACCCATCGTGGGGCTGCACCAGGTCCTCACGCGGCTGCTGGAGCTTCCCGACGAGGTTTCACCGCCGGAGCGCAAGCAGCGATGGCGTGCGATCCTCGGCCGGTTGCCCGACTTGCCGATCGTCGAGTCCGGTGGGCACCGCATCCTGAAGCCGGCGGAGAACTTCAGCCACCGCAGTTGGCACATGCCCGAGATGTATTCGCTATGGCCGTTCCAGGGCCATGGGCTGGGCCTGCCCGATCTGGAACTGATGCACGACACGTTCCTGCATGGCGTTTCGAGCGGGGACCGAGAGCGCGTAGCGGCGTGGACGCAGGGCTTCATCCATTACGCCCGGCTGGGCATGACGGCGGAAGCGCAGGAGAAGGCCGTCGGCAAGCTGCGCAACGGCCCCTATCGCTTCCCGGCGTTCTGGCCGGAAGACATCGACTGGGTGCCGGACCACAACTGGGGCGGCGCAGGGATGGTGGGGCTCCAGGAGATGCTCCTGCAAACGCATCCCCCGTCGCCGGCCTCGCTGCACGGCAGGCCGAGCAATGACAAGCTCCGCCTCGACGCCGACGGCGAGAAGCTCCGCCTGCTGCCCGCTTGGCCGGACGACTGGGATGTTGACTTCAAGCTGCACGCCCCCAGGCAGACGGTCGTCGAGGGCCGCGTGCGCGACGGCAAGCTGGTTTCGTGGACCGTAACGCCCGAGCGGCGCAAGGAGGACGTGATCATCGCAGGTGAGGAATGAGCGTGTTTCCTCCGGCACGCCGGGTTGGCTGCAATTGGACTCCCACTTCCCATAAGATATACACACGTTCGAGCCCTTTAGCATGCAGTGCCCCCCGACGTCTGCGTTGCGGGCGTTCCCGCAAAGGAGCATGAATGATGCGGAGAATCGCCGGACGAGCGCCCGCCGACGCTCAGAAGCAACTGCATGAATCCTAGCACGGCGAACACGGCCGAGATCGACAGGACGAAGCCGCCGGCATCTTCGCAATCCCTTACGCGGGCGTAACGCCGGATTCTTGCCCGGCCATTGACGCAATCGGCCGACGCGAGACAATGGTATTTTGATCTTCCACTCGATTCCTCCATTGCTTTCAGGAAAGTTGCCCATTGGTGTTTGCATGCCGACAGGATCAGCCATGAATCCGAACGCCCCCCCTTTTGAGGACCCGATTCACCGGCCGCAGGGCGCGATTCGCCAACCGGACGGCTCGGTCGTATGGCGCGTGTGGGCGCCGAAAGCCCGGCAGGTACAGCTTGTGCTG
Source organism: uncultured Planctomycetaceae bacterium (assembly GCA_964414315.1). GTDB lineage: Bacteria > Planctomycetota > Planctomycetia > Pirellulales > Thermoguttaceae > PWXP01. Next base: position 2,515 of record CAYPWB010000156.1, read on the forward strand.
GAAAAAGAGGGATGCCGCGAGGTTCGGACGATGAATCCGGAGCCCTACGGATACTTCGCGCTTGGCGGCAGCGACGTTCCCGAGGGCACCCGCTACATGTATCGGCTGGGGGAAGGCTGCGAACTGCCCGATCCGGCCTCGCGATGGCAGCCCGACGGCGTGCATGACCCCTCGGCCGTTTTCTTCCCGGAAGCCTACTCATGGTCCAACGCCGGCTGGGGCGGCGTTCCTCGCGAGGAACTGGTCATTTACGAACTGCACGTCGGCACGTTCACGCCGGAGGGCACGTTCGACGCCGTCGTGCCCCGACTCGACCAACTGAAGGAACTGGGCGTGACGGCCCTCGAGATCATGCCGGCCGGGCAGTTCCCGGGCAACCGCAACTGGGGTTACGACGGGGTGTACCCCTACGCGGTACAGGCAAGCTACGGCGGTCCCCGGGCACTGCAGCGGCTGGTCGACGCCGCCCACGCGGCCGGGCTGGCCGTATTGCTCGACGTGGTATACAACCACTTCGGCCCGGAAGGATGTTATCTGGCGCAGTTCGGCCCGTATTTCACCGACCGCTACCACACGCCCTGGGGCGATGCGGTGAACTTCGACGGGCCGGAATGCGACGCGGTGCGACGTTTTGTCGTAGAGAACGCCCGCATGTGGGTCCGCGATTTCCACATGGACGGCCTGCGGCTCGACGCGGTCCACGCCATCTACGACTTCGGCGCCCGGCACATTTTGGCCGAACTCCAGGAAGGTGTCCAGGAGGTTGCTCGCGAGCAAGGCCGTACTGTCCACGTCATTGCCGAGACCCACCAGAACGACGTCCGGCTGATCGACCCGCCCGAACGCAACGGCTTCGGACTGGACGGCGTGTGGAGCGACGATTTCCACCACAGCGTGCGCGTATTGCTTACCGGCAACCGCGAGGGGTACTATCGCGATTTCGGCCACCCGGCGCACCTGGCAAAGGCGATGGAGCGGGTGTTCGTATACGACGGTCAGTACAGCCCCTTCCGACGGCGGCGGCACGGCAGTTCAGTGGAGGACCGCGATCGGGCGCGGTTCGTTGTTTGCATTCACAACCACGACCAGGTGGGCAACCGGGCGCTGGGCGACCGTTCCGCCTGCTACCTGCCGGAGGCAGCCCAGCGGTTGGCATGCGGCCTGCTGCTGGTTTCGCCCTGCGTGCCGTTGCTGTTCATGGGCGAGGAATACGGCGAGCGGCATCCGTTTCCCTTCTTCTGTTCTTTCGGCGACGATAACCTGATCGAAGCCGTGCGGCGGGGCCGACGCGAGGAGTTCGCCGCATTGGAGTTCGACTGGGGCGAGCAGATTCCCGATCCCCAGGACCCGGCCACGTTCGAAGCGGCCAAGCTGGCGTGGGAGTGGCCCGAGGGAACCTTCCACGCGAAGCTGCGCCGGCTCTATGCCGATTTGCTCGCGGCACGGCGAACCTTGCCGCCGCTGCGCGAGCGCGGCAACACGAAAGCAAACATTCTGCAAATCGAAGCCGAGGGCGCCGGGGCTGTGGAGAATGGGACGCTGCTGGTTGTCGAGCGGGACGGCGAACAAGGCTTGCGGATCGTCGCCAACTTGACCGACTGCCGCGTGCCGCTCTCCAGCGAGGCAGCAGAACAGGTCGAGGCGGAGGAAGCCGACCAGCGAGGCGACTCGGAAAGTCGCCCGACAGTAGCACGACTCTCCGAGTCGTTTTCCCCCGACTCTGCGAGCCGTGCTGCGATTGCTGCCTTCGCGAACCATGCCTGCCTGCTGAGCACCGAGGCCGCGGCGTATGGCGGCGTGCGCAACACAACCGAGCCGGTCAATGGATTGCTGCCGTACGAGTTGGTCATTTGGAGCATGGAGGAAGTGAACGCGTCATGAAGGACCATTCTGCACTGGAGGCGGAAATTATTGCTGCGGTTCGCGGGAAACTCGCGCAATCGACGCAGTGTCCGCGCGCCACGTACCGGCTTCAGTTTCAACGAGGGCAGTTGACGTTTCGCGATGCCGCCGCCTTGGTGCCCTACCTCAGCCGGTTGGGCGTCAGTCACGTGTACTGCTCGCCCTACTTGAAGGTTGCCGCGGGCAGCGAACACGGCTACGCCGTCGTCGATTACACCCGGCTCGACCCTGAACTCGGAACCGAGGACGACTTTGAGGCATTTGTCGCGGCCCTGCGCGAGCACGATATGGGCCAGATCCTCGACGTCGTGCCGAACCACATGAGCGCTGCGCCCGGGGAGAACCCTTGGTGGACCGACGTCCTGGAGAACGGCCCCAGCTCGCCTTATGCAGACTTTTTCGACATCGACTGGACGCCGGTCAAGGAGGAACTTCGCGGTAAGGTATTGCTTCCGGTGCTGGGACGGCAGTTCGGCGAGGTCCTGGAAGCCGGTGAGTTGAAACTCCGCTACCGCGAGGGGGCGTTCGTCGTCGACTACTATGAGCGAGCCTTGCCGATCGATCCGGGCACGTACGACAACATACTGTCGCCGGGCTTGGACGCTTTGCGTGAGACCATGCCCGAGGAATCGGAGGACTTGCGCGAACTGGAGAGCATTGTAACCGCTATCGAGCACCTTCCCGACCGCAACGACACCGATCCGGACGCAGTCCGGGAACGGCAGCGCGAAAAGGAGGTTATCAAGGGCCGTATCGCGGAACTGACGGAAGCCTCGCCGCCAATCTCCGCGTTCATCCGGAACAATGTTGAGCAACTCAACGGCACGCCGGGCGACTTCGCCACGTTCGATCGCCTCGAACGGCTACTGAACGCGCAGCCGTACCGGCTCTCGCATTGGAAGGCCGCCTCGGACGAGATCAACTATCGGCGGTTCTTCGACATCAACGATCTCGCCTCCGTGTGCATGGAGGAGGAGAAGGTCTTCGAGGAAAGCCACGCGTTGATATTCGACCTGCTGGCGCGGGAAAAGGTACACGGGCTGCGCATCGACCATGTCGACGGACTCTTCGCCCCAGCGGAGTACCTGTGGCGTCTGCAGCGGGGATATGTCCGGGCGATTGCGCAGCGCGAATTCGCGGCGCGCGTGCCCGCCAATCCGAAGCCGAGCGAGGCGGCTTCCGGTGAAACCGGCGGCGCCGCGGCCGAGTTCACGTGGGAGGCGTTCGAACCGGCCCTCATGCAAAGCCTTGAGGCGGACTTCGGCAAGCACGAAAACGGCAACGGCCTTGCTCGGCGGGAATCGCTGCCGCTGTACGTATTGGTCGAGAAGATTCTCGGGCCGGAGGAACCGCTGCCTCCGGAGTGGCCGGTGGCGGGCACGACCGGCTACGATTTTCTCAACACCGTCGGCGGCCTGTTCGTCGATCGGGCCGGCCTGGCGCAATTGTTGAAGAACTATCGCCGATTCTCCGGCGAGCCGACCGACTTTCACGAAGTAGCCTACCAGTGTAAGCTGCTGATCCTTCGCGTGGCGATGTCGAGCGAGTTGCACCTGCTCGCACATCGCCTGAACCGCATTTCCGAGCGGCACCGGCTGCATCGCGACTTCACCCTCAACTCCCTGCTGCGGGTCTTGCGCGAGATTCTGGCGGCGTTTCCCGTTTATCGGACCTACATTGGGAACGGTTCGGTCACCGAACGCGACCGAGACATCGTCGTTCGCGCCGTCGCCCGGGCCAAGCGGCGCAATCCCGCCCTGGACGCCGCCGAGTTCGACTTCGTTCGCGACGTTCTGCTGCTCGAACAGCCGCCGCGGCTCGACGACGCCACGCGGCGGCAGCGCGACTACTTCATCGGCCGGTTTCAGCAAGTGACCAGTCCGGTAATGGCCAAGGGGGTGGAGGATACCGCGTTCTACCGCTACTATCCGCTCGTTTCGGCCAACGAGGTGGGCGGTGAACCGACGCGGGCCGCGGTGGAGATCGACGAGTTCCATGACGACTGCCGGAAAAGGTGGGCGGAACATCCGGCCTCGATGGTATGCACTTCGACGCACGACACGAAACGAAGCGAGGACGTGCGAGCCCGAATCGATCTCCTCTCCGAAATGCCGCACTGGTGGCGATCCCATGTGACCCGGTGGGCCAGGTTGAATCGCCGCTTCCGGCGAGAGGTGGACGGACTGCCGGCGCCCAGTCGGAACGACGAGTATCTGTTCTACCAGACCCTGGCCGGAATCTGGCCGCTTGAGGAGCCGGACGAGGCCGGACATCGGGAACTCGTCGAACGGCTCGTGGGCTACATGGAAAAGGCGACCCACGAGGCCAAGCTTCGCACAAGTTGGATTTCCCCCAACCCCGATTACGACGAAGCGGTGACCCGGTTCGTCCGCGACGTGTTGCGTTACGAACCGAACAACCGCTTCCTCCAGACTTTGCGCGAGTTCCGCGACACGGCGGTCGATTGGGGCCTTTACACCGCGTTGTCGCAAACCCTGCTGAGACTCACCGCGCCCGGCGTTCCCGACATCTACCAAGGCCAGGAACTTTGGACGTTTCACCTGGTCGATCCCGACAACCGACAGCCGATCGACTTCGACCGGCGCCGCTGGTTGCTTGGCGAAATCGAGGCCCGGGTTGCCGACGAGGAGGCCTTGGCCCAGTTTGCACGGGAACTGGGCGCTTCGCCGCGCGATACTCGACTGAAGTTGTTCGTTACGTGGCGCGCGCTCCAGTTCCGGCGCAATCACGTATCGCTGTTCGCGGCGGGCAGTTACGAGCCGCTGCGGGTGGAAGGCGCGAAGGCCGGGCACGTGTGCGCGTTCGCTCGCCGCCTGCCGGCCGCAGCCGGCGCCGAGGAGCAATTGGCCGTGGTCATCGTGCCGCGGCTGCTGGCCCAACTCACGCCTCAAAACGACAGCGGCGAAACGCCCCGCCCCCTGGGCGAAGCCGTCTGGGACGATACCCGCGTGGTGCTCCCCGAACCGGTCCCGGCCACGCTGCAAAACCTTTTCACCGGCGACACGGTTCCGAACGCCGCCGAACTTCTGCTCGCCAGGGCATTAGGTGAGTTCCCCGTGGGCCTCTTCGAAGCGGCAGGGTAGGATTGCCCGCGCGCTTACAAACCGACAGTCGAGCGGGGGCCGTGAGGCCCCTGTTTCTGCGAACCATCGTACACCTCAATGCTTGTGCGGCAAACTGTACCGCCGGTGTGTACTTGCGTGCTGGTGCGGGGAACGTCCGCGATGCAATTCGGGACAGAAACAGGGGCGTCACGGTCGCCGCTCGCCGGGATTATACGGATTGCCCTCCCGCACTTGCTTGAATCTTGCATCTTGCAGTGGTACACTTGCCGGCGGATTGCGATCCTCCGATGCCCCGGCATGCCGAGCAAACCGGCAACCTTTCACGGACCGGCCGGCGGCGGGTCCCCTTACCGGCCGGCGGGGACATTCCCCCGTGAACGTTTACGGCAACCCGTCTCAAACCCCGAACGTGGAGGGTACGAACAATGAGAAACAAACTGCTTTGGCATGTGCCGACGTGGGCGATTGTGTGCTTCGTGGCGGCGAGTGCACCGGCCGAGGAGCCCGCCGCGTGGGCGGTGTACATCGGTACGTACACCCGGGGCGAAAGCCAGGGCATCTACCGTTCGGTCTTATGCGCCTCCGAAGGCACTTTGAGCGAGCCCCAACTGGCCGCCGAGACCGCCAACCCGTCATTTCTGGCCATCCATCCCAACCGCCGGTTCCTGTACGCCGTGGGCGAGGCGGGCATGTTCGAGGGGCGCCCCGAGGGAGGCGTGGTGGCGTTCGCCATCGACCCGAAGTCGGGTGGGCTCAACCGGCTGAACGCTCAGTCGTCGAAAGGACGCGGACCGTGTCATCTGATCGTCGACGGCGCAGGTCGCAACGTGCTGGTGGCGAATTACGGCGGCGGCAGCGTAGCCGTGCTGCCCCTGGGGCCGGACGGCCGGCTGCGGCCCGCTTCCTCGTTTGTGCAGCACGAGGGCAGCAGCGTCGACCCGCGCCGGCAGACTGCGCCGCACGCGCACTCGATCAACCTCGACGCGGCCAACCGGTTTGCTTTCGTCGCCGACCTGGGCCTGGACCAGGTGTTGGTTTACCGGTTTTCGTCGGAGGCGGGAACGCTTCGGCCGCATGACCCGCCGGCGGCCAAGGTGGTCCCCGGCGGCGGGCCGCGGCACTTTGCCTTCCATCCCTCCGGCCGGTTCGCGTACGTGATCAACGAACTCAACTGCACCGTCACCGCGTTTGACTACGACGCCGACGAGGGCCGGTTGCGCACGCTCCACTCCGTACCCACGCTGCCGGCCGACTTCGAGGGCAATAACACGACGGCTGAGATCGTCGTGCATCCGTCGGGCAAGTTCGTGTACGGCTCGAATCGGGGCCACGACAGCCTGGCCGCCTTCCGCGTCGACCGGGAAACAGGACGGCTGACGCCCATCGGCCACACGCCCACCGGCGGCGAAACCCCGCGCAACTTCGCGATCGACCCGTCGGGCCGCTTCGTGCTGGCACAAAACCAGGCGTCCGACTCGGTCGTCGTATTTCGCGTCAACACCGAAACGGGCGAGTTGCAGCCCACCGGCTCGCGCATCGCGGTTCCCTCGCCGGTGTGTATCCGGATGATGCCGATTGCGCCCTGAAGGCATCCGGACGGAGAACTCGCAGGAAGCAACATTCCGGCGCCATGAAACGTCAACTCGCCCATCTGCCGCTGCATTCCGGAAAAGCCCCTCCGTGGCTTTTCAAACGGATGGCAAAGCTTGCCGGTGCAGTGACGATGGCCGTCGTTGAGGAGTTCGGCCCTTCCGAGATGCTTCGGCGACTGTCCGATCCGTGGTGGTTTCAAGCCTTCGGCTGCGCGCTAGGGTTCGACTGGCACAGCAGTGGTGTTACCACGGTAACCTGCGGTGCGTTGAGAGAAGCGGCTCGCGTGTGCGGTGCAGACCTGGGCATCCTCGTGGCGGGCGGCAAGGGTGCCACCAGCCGCAAGACGCCGGAGGAAATTGCCGACGCCGCCGACCGTCATGCGATTGCCTCCGGCGATCGCCTCATCTACGCTTCCCGCATGAGCGCCAAGGTCGACTCGGCTGCCGTGCAGGACGGATTCGGCATCTACCATCACAGCTTCTTCTTCACGCCCGACGGGCAGTGGTGCGTCATTCAGCAAGGGATGGACGACAAGAACCGTTGGGCGCGTCGCTACCACTGGATGGGCGAGAGCGTCGAAGACTTCGTGTGCGAACCGCACACCGCCGTTGAGGATCTGACCGGCGGCTTGGCTGCGCCGCAACGCAACCCGAAAGCCGGCCCGGCGGCGCAGCAGTTACTCCTGAATATGGTCGCTGAGGAAGCCCAAGAGAACCGTGCGGCCAGCGCCGCCCTTGTCCGCGAACCCTCCGAATGGCTGCTGAACGAGGTGGAGCGGTTGACCGAGGGACCAACGCTGTTCGCTCCCGCCCGGCATCCGGTGCTGAAACTCGACGTCAACGAGAAGCGGCTGAAGAGCATTCTCAGGAACGCCCACGAACAGTATCCCGAGGACTTCGAAACCCTGCTTGGGCTGGGGGGCGTGGGTCCGGCAACGGTTCGGAGCCTCTCGTTGCTGGCCGAGATCATTTTCCAGGCGGCCCCTTCGCATCGGGATGTAACCGATCGATTCAACGCGACATCTGTCGCCGACACAGACATTGCCGGTGCCGAGACGGCTACTCGCCGTTGGGCTGACTATTCGCATGCCCATGGCGGGAAGGACGGCACACCGTTCCCCGTCGACCGGGAAACGTACGATCGTAGCATCTCCGTATTGACCGACGCCGTGTACCGGGCCAAACTGGGAGAGAATGACAAGTTCCAAGCCCTGCGACGCTTGGCCAAACTTGACGCTAAGTGACTCAGGGCGGCAGGGCCGCCAACCAATGCGAGCTCCCGCTCGAAGACAGGGGCCGAGCTCTTTGGGAAAGCTCACGATCTTGTGTATTGCCAGTGCAGGGCTCAATAGGATCGAGTTGAAGAGGTTGCGGAACGACTTGAGAACGAGCACCCGATGGCGAGGGGCGAAGTGAACATCGCCGAGAACGCAAACAATCGGAAGAACGCGTTGTGAACCTCGGCAACCCTCAGCGTTCGGATGCGTGCGACGCAGCTTTTTCGACCGGAATCTGCACTTCGAAAAAGTTCTTTTCGCGGGGCACAAAAGGGCTGTTGTAACCCATCACACGCAGTGAGCCGGTGGGAGCGTACTCCCTGTTTTCGTCGAGCCACTCGAGCAACCGGTCGCGCGCTGCCGACACGGTTGTCGTGTTGCGTGGCCCGCGACATCCGATGCTCACTACGGTGGCGGCTTCGGCGTCGACCACTTCGACGCGGCCCTGCTTACCAACCGTGCCCTGGTCGGGCCGTTCGTACAGGAACGACATCGCCTGTTTGCTCGATCTTGCGGAATCCGCCTTGCCGAAGTCCATCTCCACCGGCGCGGTCATCGCCACGTTGTTCTGCTGGATGTGCCGGAACAGAGTCCAGAAGTCCGCGAACCCCGAGGCGGTTGCGCGTCGGTAAGCCGGGTACTGCTTGACTTCGACTTCCCCTACCGGGGTGGGTTCCGGAAATCCCGCGGGCATTTCAGCTTCCTTGATGGGTTGGAACTCATCGGCTCTGGCCGCATTCCCAGGTGCGCCTCGTTCCATCAACGCGCCGGCCACGATGGAGCCGAACAATCCCAAGGTTGCCGAGAAGTTGGTAATTCGCCGCATGATCGATCTCCATAAGAATGGTATTCGTTGAGCCGCGCTACAACTGAACCATGCCGCATGGCCCTTCCTCAGCAATGTTCGCACCCAAGGGCGGAACGGATTCAATTTGCCGAGACGGGCCAAACGGTCGCCGAGGCCTTTACGCTAACAGGGGGTGACCGGCAGCACAATGTGCGACGGTCGCTGCCACTCGGCAAGGTCATCCGCCGTCGGCAAGCAACTGCCGACGGGCTTCAAATGCGGCGACCGCCACGCTGACCGAAAGATTCAGGCTCCGGGCGTTTGCGTCGATCGGGATACGCAGGCAACGTTTGGAATGGGCGTCGAGCAGACGTCGAGGAAGCCCTTCCGACTCGGAGCCGAATACGAGGATCGGCTCGGACTCGAAGGGGGCATCGGTGTACGACCGGATCGCCCTCTTCGAGAAGAACCACATGCGGCCCGAATCGAGCCGCGAGCACAGGGCGTGCCAGTCGTCGACGACTTCCCAGTCGAGATGTTGCCAGTAGTCGAGGCCGGCGCGGCGGAGGTGCTTGTCGTCCAGGCGAAACCCGAGTGGACGCACGAGCCACAGCTTCGCACCCAGCGCCACGCATGTGCGGCCGACGCTCCCCGTGTTGTAGTGGATTTCCGGCTGGTGCAGGACAATGTGCATTGGGAGCCATTCAGGAGGGGGCTGACCCCTTCGGCTGGTAAGGTGAGGGGTCCACTTTTCGGCAAATCGGCGCTATTCTCCGGGAAAGATGATGGCCGACAAATGGACCAGTGCCCCGGCGGGCTCTTCTATCCGTCAGGTCAATGCAGCCCGCTCAACGTGGTCAGGCCGATGGGCTCGCGGCTGGCAAACGGTTCGCCGTATCGGGCGCCGATCAGAAATCCCCAGGTAGATGCCATGTGCCGCAAACGGTCGACGAAGGTGGGCGGCTCGGCCGGCCGCCCGGCGATGAACTGGCTGTGGTAGCAGCGGATGGCCGCTTCCTTCGTCTCCCACTGATCGCTGATGTCAAGGACCAAGGCCGGTTGCGGCACCTGGCGGAGGTGGAACGCATAGTAATACAGGATGCGTTCAGGGTAGTGCGGCTGGCCGGGAAGATCGGTCTTGGTCAGCTTCGCCCAGAAACGGGCGGCTTCGACCAGTTCGGTTGCCGCGCTGTGGTCGGGGTGAGCGTCGGTCCAGTACGGCGCAAAGACCCAGCGGGGCCGCGCCAGCCGAAACACGCCGGCCAGTTGTGCCCGTGCCCCAAGGGTCGGCTCCAGGCTGCGATTGGGGAGCCCCAGGTTGCCGCGCCAGTCGAGCCCCAGAAGCCCGGTGGCGGCGGCCGTTTCCTCCGCTCGAAGTTCCGGACTGCCGAACGGCGTTGGCTCGCCGGTGGTCAGATCGAGCACCCCCACGCGCAAGCCCTCAGCGCGGAACCGGAGGATGGCGCCTCCCATCCCCAACTCCGCATCATCGGGGTGGGGGGCAACCACTAGCACGTCGAGCAATGAGGGGGTGTTGTCCATCAGTATGAGGCATTCTAGCGGACCTGTTGACCCCGGAAACCCCCTTCGAAGAGGTTCTTGTGGAACGCAGGACACAGGACCCCTCTAAAAGGGTCATCGCAAATGGCTATTCGTGGTGTTCGATGCCGGCCGGATTTTCTCTTGGCACAGCCGACTGGCTTCTGGTAGGGTAGATATTAGGAGAGGATTGACCGATTCCGCAAGGCCTTCCCCCC
>CAYPWB010000157.1:0-12875 GCA_964414315.1 uncultured Planctomycetaceae bacterium
CCCTCCCGCGCAGCGGGAGGGTCGGACGCGGTAGCGGCCGGGGAGGGCAGTTCGTCTGTTGATACAGTTCTGTTCGGCGGGAAGGCCCTCTCCGGGCCCGACAGGATGCCTACCGCTCCCAAATGTCGACCAGCAGGTCGTGCAGTTCGGAATCGTGCTCTTTCAACTCGGCCCGGACGAATGGGTAGAAGTCGTTGCGATAGAAGAAGGCCTCGGTGCCCTCGGCGAAGTATTCCTTCTGATCGGTCATCGCGTAGTGGCGCACGCGTTGCCCGTCGTACAGCAGGACCTTGTCGTACGTGCCCGACGCCTTGGCCTTCCGGTACCCCGCAAGGAGGCGCGGTTCGTCGAAGCCCAGGAACTGATCGTGATACCCGTGGGCCAACTCGTGCAGGATGACGGCCGGGTGTTTGAGCATCTGGTCCCGGCTAACGAGTTGGGCGGCGCGGGTAATGTGGACCTTTTTGGTCAGTCGCGGGTCGTGGCCGTGTTCCACCAGCCAACTCCGGTCGGGGTGGTATTGCATGGAGCCCAGTTCCGGGTGCCGATATTCGATCCAAATGCCGATTTGACGCAGTTGCCCCAGCCGGTCCTCCGGCACGAGGACGGCGATGCGCTGCAAATGGCCGGCCAGCATGCGTAGGGCCCGCTCGCCCAACTCGGCATGCTCGCCCTCAAGCAGTTGCGGATCGACGTCGACCGTCCAGCCCTCGATCTGTTGCACGACCGGGTCGAATCGGGCGGCCTCCCGATCGGCCGGCTTCGCGGGACGGGGACGATCCAAATCGGCGGCTTCCGCCCGAAGGGCGAACGGCACTACGGCAAACAGGCACGAAAATGTTACAAAACGCATTGCTGTCATGGTCGCGACAATGGGGTTTGAGGGAAATCGGCTACGATACCCAGCACGGCTGATTGGTGCTGCACGTGGCATCCGTCCTCTATCGTGACCGAGAACGGCGGTGGACGCAAGTGGCGATTCGCGATACGGCGACCGCACGCCCGCATGTTGCCCCGATGCCGCACGTTGGTTCCAGGCAACGCGGCGGCCGGGGAAGCACTTCCCGGCGAGCCACCGAGGCAAATCTCGTAACTTCAGGCGAAACAAGGGATTATGTGCGCCGGATCATGCCCGATCGCCGCCCCGGCGTCGTTCTGGCACGAAGAATGCTCTTCGGTTGGATACTCCTTCTACGTCTCGGCGTCGGGAGAGCCCTGGTCCCCTCGGGCTCTCCCAGCACGCCGGCCGCCTTCGCTCCATGGATTGAACAATGCACGCTCGGGAATTGGTGGAACTGGCTGCGATCATTTCGGCCCACGGCCCGGTCCTGGTCCGCGGCCGGGGGCAGGTGTCGGAACGCGGGATTGAACAATATTGGGTGGCCTCGAAGTGCCGCCTCGACCGCTGGTGTCGGGCTTTGAAAGCGGTGGACATGAAGCGTCTGGCCGCGGCGACGGGACCCGACCATCGCCAGCGGCAGCCTCGACCTTCCTTTCCCGACGCGCTGCTGGAGGAAATCCTGACCGGCGAGGTGCTTACCCGCGTTTGGGCCGCCGTGCTGAGCGCCTACGATCGCCGTCGCGGCACGCAGGAAGCGGAGCCTATCGCACGCAGCGTGCTGATCGGCCAGCTCGAGGCGCGGCATCGGGTGCTCACGCTGCTGGTCCGGGCGTCCGAGATCGACGCCGCGTGGGCCATGCGCCTCAGCGGCATCCGCCGCCGTTGCGAGCGATGGACCGATTTGCTGGTCGGCTACCTGACGGGCCTGGAAGACGTGGCCGAATTCGCCATCGATCCGGAGCGAGCTCGCGACTTCGCCGAGGACCTGCGCTACCGGAGCAACCTGGCCGGCGGGCGGCAGGCGTGGCCCCTGGTACTGTCGTCGTTGCGTGCGGCCTTTCAGCAAGGGTTGATCGGCGACAGCCCCAATACCGACCTGAACGCCCAGATCGCGTCCAGTGTACTTGCCTGTTTTCCCGCCGAACTGTTCGACTCGACCGGGATGTTCCGCTCGCTCTGGCTGATGCGGCTGACCAACATGGTGGGCGATACCGAGGGCATGCTCCAATCGCTCATCGCCATGGACGACAGCCACGCGCGGCTGCCGGAATCGACCGCTTCACGGCTGGCCCAACGCATGCGCCGGTCGGGGTGGTAGCGCTTGATCACAGCGCCTTCGTGAAGCCGGGCATGGCCACCGGGTACTTGCCGTCTGCATCGGGTTCGACGGGCGGTTCGCTGTCCCAGGTCATTTCGTCGACGGCGGGGGCGAGGACCAGTTCCGACTTCATGGCTTCGTCCCAGGTTACCTCTTTGCCCGACTCGATCGCCATGCGGCCGAGAATGCCTACCATGGCCGCGTAGGCGCAGCGTTCCGCCTCATTGTACGGCTGGTCGTTGCGGATGGCCGCGAATAGCCGATCGTGCTCCACCTGGTACGGGCTGGGCGCCTCGCCCTCGTGCCGCCAGATCTCCTCGGTCATCGGGTAGTCGCTGAACAGGCGCGGGTCCTTGATCCCTTCGCCCAGCACGCCCGCCCCGGTCGCGCCGTGAATCTTGCTGCCGAAGAACCCCCAGCAACCGTTCATGTGACGTCCTTGTGCCAGCAGTCGCGTACCGTCGGGAAAGGTGTACTCGGCCGCGTAATGGTCGAACAATTGGTCCGGCTTATCGCGCACCTGCCGCCCGCCCTGCCCCTGGCACGAAACGGGCCACGCGTCCTTGACCCAGCAGCAGACGTCCAGGTTGTGAATCAGCCAGTCGAGCAGGAAGCTTCCGTTCAGCCAGGTGAAGTTGCTGTAATTGGAAATCTGGTGCGCCAGTTCGCTCGTGCCCTCCTGCCGGGGGCGAAAGCCGACCGGCCCGTGCATGCGATAGGCCCAGGCCGTCACGACATTGCCGATCCGACCCTGATGGATCTGCTCGACCGCCGCCTGCAAGGGCGGATAATGACGGCTCATCAGACCGCCGGCGATCTTCAGCTTCTTCTCGTCGGCCTTCTTGCCTGCCGCCAGTACGCGCTGAATGCCCGGCGCATCGACGGCAAACGACTTCTCCATGAACACGTGCCGCCCCTTCTCGACGGCGTATTCCAGGTGTACCGGCCGGAACGCAGGCGGGGTGGTCAGCAGGACAAGTCCGCCGTCGCCCACCGCATCGACCGCCTGCTTGTAGGCGTCGAACCCGACGAACATGCGTTCCGGCGGTACGTCCACCTGCTCGGGGAACTGTTTTTGCAGGCGTTCCAGGCTTCCGTTGGCACGGTAGTCGAACACGTCGGCCAGCGCGACCAGCTTGACCGGCCCCTGGTTCTGCGTCGCCAGTGCATTGGCCGCGGCCCCGGTGCCCCGCCCCCCGCAGCCGATCAGGGCGACCTTGACGGTGTTGTCTTCGTTGGCGTAGGCCCGGGCGGAAAGGGCGCCGGCCAGCGAAGCGCTTCCCAGAACGCCCGTGGTGTGCTTGAGAAACTCGCGGCGGGAACCGTTCGGAAGACGACGTTTTGCTTCGTGGGTCATGGGGGATATTCCTGTTTGGAGGGAGGGGGTGCAGCAGGCCGCGGGAGGACCGCGGGATCGTTGACCACCATTCTCATTCCGGGCGTTCCGGTTGTCAACTCGACGTCCTACCTCTTGCCAGCAAAAGAGTTGCGCCGCGCGTTTTTCCTCGTTGCCCGTTGTGGCAACCGGGGGAATTCGGTATACTTCGGGCTTGGAATTTTCCGGCTGCCTGAATGAGAGGATAAGCATTGTCGACCGACGCCAATCTGCCGCCGGGCCCCCCTGAGGGGCCAGGCTCCGATACGCCCAATCCGCTGCCGCCCGACCCTCCGGAGAAGGGAGATTGGGGCGTCGAGGGCCGGCTCCTCGCCATGCCCATCGAGGAGGAGTTGAAAGGCAGCTATCTGACTTACGCGATGAGCGTCATCGTCAGCCGCGCGCTGCCCGACGTGCGCGACGGCCTCAAGCCCTCGCAACGCCGCATTCTCGTGGCGATGAACGACCTGAACCTGACGCCCGGCGCTTCCCGGGTAAAATGCGCAAAGATTTCCGGCGATACGAGCGGCAACTACCACCCGCACGGCGAAAGCGTCATCTATCCCACGCTCGTACGCATGGCCCAGGAATGGAACATGCGGTGCGTGCTGGTCGACAAGCAGGGGAACTTCGGTTCGGTGGCTGGGTTGCCTCCGGCAGCCATGCGGTACACCGAGGCGCGCATGTCGCAGTACGCGGCCCTGATGCTCGAGGACCTGAAGCTCGACACGGTCGACTACATTCCCACCTACGACGAAGTGCGCACCGAGCCGGTGGTGCTGCCGTCGAAGTTCCCCAACCTGCTGGTCAACGGGGCGCAGGGCATTGCAGTGGGCATGGCCACGTCGATCCCGCCGCACAACCTGGGCGAAATATGCGACGCGCTGGTGCGGGTGATCGACGAGCCCGACGTGTCGATCGACGAGTTGCTGGAGCTGTGCCCCGGGCCCGACTTCCCCACCGGAGGCGTCATTTGCGGCCGGAGCGGCATTCGACGCGGCTACCACACGGGCCGGGCTACCGTGGTATTGCGGGCGAAGACTCGCGTGGAAGACTTCGGCAAGAATCGCAAGCGGATCGTCATCAACGAAATCCCGTACCAGCAGGCCCGCGACCGCGTCGAAGAACGCATTGCGTCGGCCGTGCAGGAGGGGAAGATACCGGGCATCGCCGCCAGCCGCAACGAAAGCGACCTGAAGGAGCCGGTTCGTCTGGTGCTCGAGTTGAAGCGCGACGCCGACCCCGACATCGTCCTGAACCAGCTTTACCAGTTCACCCCGCTGCAGGACAGCTTCTCGCTGATCTTCCTGGCCCTTGTCGACGGTAAGCCCCGTGTGCTGTCGTTCAAGGGGCTGCTCGAGGAGTTCATCCGTCATCGGGTAACGGTCATCCGACGGCGCACGCAGTTCCTGTTGAACCGGGCGCGGCAGCGCAAGCACACGGTCGAGGGGCTCCTGCTGGCGCATGCGAACATCGACGAGGTGATTCGGGTCATCCGCAGCTCGTCGACCCAGGCCGAGGCGAAGCAGCGGCTGATGCAAATCGAAACGCCCGCCGCTTTGATGGAGCGCGCGCTGGGCGAGCGGGGCTACGCCGCGTTCGTTGCCGAGCGAGGCGAGGCCCGGGGCTATACGCTTACGCCCGTCCAGGCCGACGCCATCCTGCGCATGACCTTGGGCCAGCTTGTGAACCTGGAGCAGGAGCGGCTGGGCGACGAGTTCCGCAAGCTGCTGGACGACATCGACGAGTACCTGCGCATCCTGTCCGACGATCAGATCATCCTCGACATGATTCGCGAGGATTTGCTCGAACTGAAACGCAAGCACGCCGACCCGCGCCGCACCGAAATCAGCGGCGAGGAACTGGGCGACATCGACCTCGAGGACTTGATCCGCGAGGAGACGATGGTCGTTTCGATCTCCAGCAACGGATACATCAAACGCACGCCCGTGACCGCGTACCGCCGGCAGCGCCGGGGCGGCAAGGGGCTCAAAGGGGCCAAGACCGAAGAGGAGGACCCCATCGAGCACCTGTTCGTGGCAAGCACGCACGCCTACTTGTTGTTCTTCACCACGCGAGGCAAAGTGTATTGGCGCAAAGTGTACGAGTTGCCGCAGCTCGCCCGCGACAGCCGGGGCCGCGCCGTGGTGAACCTGCTGAACCTGGCCGAGGGCGAGGTCATTGCCGACTGCCGTGCGGTGCGCGAGTTCGACCTGGCCGATCACTTTCTCGTCATGGCCACGGCAAACGGCCTGGTGAAAAAGACGCCGCTTGCCGCGTACCGCCGTCCGTTGCGAAGCGGCATCATCGCCATCAAGCTGCGCGAGGGGGACGAACTGGTCGACGTGACCGTTGTGAAGCCGGGCGATGAAGTGATGCTGGCCACGGCCCGCGGCATGGCCATCCGCTTTCCGCAGTCCAATGCCCGGCCCATGGGTCGCAACGCCAGCGGCGTGAAAGGCATCCGGCTGCGGGCCGGCGACCACGTAGTCGGCATGGTCGTGGCCGATCCCGGGGCCGATTTGCTCACCGTTTGCGAGAACGGGTACGGCAAGCGAACGCCCTTCGGACCCAACCTGCCAAGCGAGCCCGACGAAGAGATGCCCGACGTGGACGAGAGCGGCCCGGAGGCAGCCGCGGAACCGGACGATTCCGGCAACGACGACGAGGGGGAAGGCGACGAGCTGAACTCGCAACGCTGCTACCGCACGCAGCGCCGCGGCGGGCAGGGAGTGCGCGATATCAAGACGACCAAACGCAACGGGCCCGTAGTGGGCATTGTGCGCGTGCTGGAAGACGACGAGTTGCTGATGATCACGGCCCGGGGGAAAATCCAACGCGTCGCCGCCGCCGACGTGAGCATCGTCGGCCGCAACACCCAGGGCGTGCGCATCATGACCCTCGACGAGAACGACCACCTCGTGGCCGTCAAACGCGTGCCGCACGAAGACAATGCCGAGCCGGCGGAAGAAGACGCAGCCGAGACGGAGTAGCCGCGTCCACGCATGCGGTTTCGCCCGAGGGGTAACCGGCCGAGCCATGAACCACTCCCCGCACCAGCGAGCGCTCCTTACCGGTATTCCAGGCTTCGTCGGCGGCTTCCTGGCCGAGCACCTGCTTGCCCGCGGCGATGCCGTGTTGGGCGCCGCAGTCGATGCGCGCTGGGAGCCGAACAGTTCGGAGACCGCGCGCCGTTGCGTCGAGCTGGTTGCGTGGGACCTAAGCCGCGATTCGGGCCTGAGCGCGGAGGCGCGGCGACGGATCGAGGCGTTCGAGCCCTCGGCCGTCTACCACCTGGCCGCGCTGAGCGTGCCCGACGACTGCGGCCGTGAAGACCCGCTGCCCGCCGCGGTGGCCGTCAACGTGGAGGGCACGCGGCGGGTGGTGGAATTGGCGTCGCAGCTTCCCTCGCGGCCTCGCCTGTTGTTTGTCAGCAGCGCCAAGGTGTACGTGTCGGTCGATTTCCGCAGCCCGGTGGTTGCGGAAACCTCGCCCGTCGGGCCGTGCACCGCCTACGGGCGCACCAAGCTTGCCGGCGAAGACGTCGTGGAGGCGGCCGTGGCGCGCGGCGATTGCGAGGCGGTCATTGTGCGGGCCTTTCAACATACCGGGCCGCGCCAGGGACCGCGCATGATGCTCCCCGAATGGGCTCGGCAGTTCGCCGCGAAGCGGAGCGGGCCGGTCGAAGTGCGCACTCGCGATGCGGTCATCGACATGAGCGACGTGCGCGACGTGGTGCGGGCGTATCGGCTTGTCATGGAGCGGGGGCAGCCGGGCTGCGTGTACAACGTGGGCTCCGGGCGGCCGATCCGCAGCGGCGAGGTGCTCGACCTCCTGCGCCGCCTCGCCGGTCCCGATCGGCCTATCCGCGAAACGCGCCCGGGGCCGAAACAGGACCCCATTGCCGATACCGCGCGGCTACGCTGCCTGACCGGCTGGCAGCCCGAGGTGCCGCTCGAACAGACCGTGGCCGACACCTGGGCCTACTGGCGCGAGGCCTGTAGCAAGAATGGTCCATAACACGTGGGACAAGCTTCCAGCGTGCCAAGAAGTGGTGGGATACGCTTCCGGCGTTTCATGGGGAATCGACAAGCTGGAAGCTTATCCCACGAATTGGCAAGCTGGAAGCTTGTCCCACGCATGAGATACAAGGAGCCAACCCGTGAAGCTTGGCCTGGGCCTCTATCGCCGCATGCTCACGCCGGAGAACTTCCGGTTCGCCCGGCAGTGCGGATGCACGCACATCGTGGCGCACCTGGTCGATTACTTTCAGGGCGGGCAACTGCACGGCACCGACGGAACGACGCATTGGGGCGTGACGCCCAACCGCGGGAAGTTGTGGTTGGAGGAGGAACTTGCCGACTTGAAGAAGGCGGTCAACGCGGCGGGCCTGGAACTGGCGGCCATCGAGAACTTCGATCCCGCATTCTGGTACGACGTGCTTCTGGACGGGCCGGAGAAGGCCGCGCAGCTCGAAGGGCTGAAGACCATGATCCGCCGGATGGGGCGCGTGGGCATTCCCGTGATGGGCTACAACTTCAGCCTGGCCGGTGTGTGGGGGCACGTCGAGGGGAACGCAGCCCGAGGCGGCGCCGCGTCGGTCGGCTTTCGCGGGCCCGACGGCCCGGAGGAAACGCCCATTCCCAACGGGCAAATTTGGAATATGGTGTACGACCCCGACGCCCCGCCCGGCCACCTGCCACCCATCACGCACGAGCAGCTTTGGGCTCGCGTGCAGGGGTTCCTCGAGGAACTGGTGCCGGTGGCCGAGGAGGCCGGCGTGCGGCTGGCGGCGCATCCCGACGACCCGCCCATGCCCACCCTGCGAGGAACGCCCCGGCTGGTATACCAGCCGCACATGTACCAGCGGCTGCTCGACCTGGCGCCCAGCCGGGCCAACGGGCTGGAGTTCTGCCTGGGCACCATCGCCGAGATGACCGAGGGCGACGTATACGAGGCCACTCGCCGATACGCCCGGCAGGACGCCATCGCGTACGTTCACTTCCGCAACGTCCGCGGCAAGGTGCCCCGCTACGACGAGGTGTTCGTCGACGAGGGCGATATCGACATGCTCCGCGTTTTGCACATCCTGCACGAGTGCGGCTATAATGGCCTGCTGATTCCCGACCACACCCCCTCGATCACCTGCGACGCGCCCTGGCACGCCGGCATGGCCTACGCCCTGGGCTACATGCGTGCGGCGATCCGGGCGGTGTGCGGAGACCAAGCGGCGCCTTAGGCATAGGCTACCGTGGGACAAGCTTCCAGCTTGTCATTTCCCGTGAGATAAGCTTCCAGCTTGTCGAACAGAGATTGAGCTTCCGGCATGTCCTCGGTGCAATACGCCTTGACCTGCCTTTTGCTACTGACAAGCTGGAAGCTTATCCCACGGATGGCAGGTTGGAAGTGTGAATCACGATGTGAGGAAACGAAATGAGCAAGCATAGTGCGCAATCGCGGCGCCGATTCTTGAGCCGCGCCGTGGGGGCCACGGCCGCGGCTTGGATGGCCACGGGCATACGCCGGGCCGGCGCGGAGGAAAAGACTCCGCTCGTGGTGACCGACCCGATCGACGGCGCCGTCATGCACGGCAGGCTCGGCCGCGAGGCGGCCGGTGGGCTGGAAATTGACGTGCACGGCCACGCGCCCGCCGGGGCCGAGGTCCTCGTCGATGGCCGGTCCGCCGCGCGCGAGGGCGACGCCTTCACCGGCAGGGCCGTGTTGACCGGCCCCGAAAACGAGGTGACGGTCCAGGCCCGAGGCGCCGGCGGCCGGCAGGAAACGCGGCTGCGGCTGCTGTGGAATCAGGACTCGCAGAAGCGCTATCGCGTCGTGATCGACGACAACAGCTTCTTCCTGCGCGACATTGCGCAGAAGGGCTACGACTCGCTGTTCGACTGCTTCTACCTCGAAATGCTCCGCGACCTGAACGCGAAGTACGGCGCGCTGTTCACGCTGAACATCTACTTCACCACCGCCGACGGCTGGGACCTGCGGCAGTTCCCCGACAAGTACCGCGACGAGTGGCGCGAGAACGCCTCCTGGCTCCGGCTGGCGTTTCACGCCCATGCCAACAAGCCCGACCGGCCGTACCAGGACGCCCCGGTCGAGAAGCTGCTGGCCGACCTCGCCCGGGTGGACGAGCAGATCCTCCGCTTCGCCGGGCCCGAGGCCCACAGCCCGCCCACGGTCATCCACTGGGGCATGACGCGTCCGGAGGCGTGGAAACCGCTGTACGAGAAGGGTTCCCGCGTGCTGAGCGGCTACTTCGTCCACTGGAATCGGTGGGACGTGAACTACAACATGGACGACTTCCGCTCCGAATGGCTCTCGCGGAACGATCTGTTGAAGGACTACCCGAGCGGGATTGTCTTCTCGAAGGTCGACATGGTCATCAACAATACCCCGCTCGACCAAGTCGTCCCGAAGCTCGACGCCGTCGTGGCCGACCCGCGCCAGGGCGAGGTGGTCGACCTGCTGACGCACGAGCAGTACTTCTGGCCGTTCTACCACAACTACCTTCCCGACCACCCCCAGCGCATGGACCGCGCCCTCGAGTACGTTACCCGCAAGGGCTACAAGCCCGTGTTCCTGCAAGATGAGTTCGACGAGCGGAAGGCTATACTTTGCGGCCTTCACTGTCGGCGATCAGGTTCGGCTTTTCGGGCACGCGGCGGGAGGCGCGCAGGATAGAGCCGCGTTTTTCGTGAGCGGCGCGGACCGTTCAATTCGTTCGCGAATCCGCACCAGATTTTCCGGAAATGTGAGCAAATACAAGAGCTGGTCGTACGCAGCGTTTTGTATCAGTTCTCCGCGCTCCCACCTGCCGATGGTGGCCTCGCCCAGCCTGGTAATTCGCGAGAACTCTGCCCGCGAAAGCCTGCCGCTCTGCCGGCGAATGTCGCGCACTTCACGCGGCGTCATCACCCCGAGGTGTCGGCACACGGCTTCATGCATCAGGTCTTCGGCTTCGGCGTCGAGGAATTGGTCGCCGCATTCCTCGCACCGGCGCACCGGGATGCGGGCAGACAACTCGATCGCGGAATCATCGCGGCCGTAAGGAAAACGGTGATCGATCCATTCGGTGACAACCCTGTCACTTTCGCAATCGGGACACGACAGGGCATGGTCGTGTACATCGGAAAGAACAACATTCTTGTCTTGATAAGTCATGGTAGCAGCGCTTTCTTGACGATTTGATTGCGTGCCTGGGGGTCGGGTAGCAAACGGCCGAATCAGCAATCTCGATCTCTCATTCATCCCGTTGCCGTTTGCGGGTGCTGTAATGGAAGCTTCGCCCCTTGATCGCTCCCGAGCCCAGCTGCACCTTGATGTAAACGTCCCCATCGCTCTGAGCGACGATCATCACAATCGCCTTCTTTCCGGGCGGTTTCCTGAGTTCCACGTAGCGGACAATTTGCTTCTCATTCTCGAGTTGGTCGGCGATGAACTCCCAGGCCCCGTCCGGCGTAAAGGGGTTGCCGTCCGCAGGGTTCGTGACCGTCTGAGGCCGCCACTCACAGGGGGCCTCCGGAGTGAACTGCGTTGAGCGCGCCTTCTTTCGGCGAGCCAGCAATGCCGCTTCGCGTCGGATTGGTTGCGGTACGTCTTCCATTTCCCGCCAAGGTCCTCGCTCCCTCTCCGACTCGCTCGATGGCCCTCTCTATTTCGATCATATGATACGATACGGCCCACGTCAACACTTGGATCGGGCCAAATGATCGATTTTTTGAGGGCGGGCCGCCTGGGACTCGTTGGCTACCCATTGGGGTGGTATATCGGGCGATACATCGCGGTCACAGCAGACTATCAACCTGCATTACCCTCCGAAAAACGTATAATACCGCCCATCCTCCGCCAGCCGGCCCACGTACAGCGCGGCTTCGCGGAGGTGGTAGTCGCCCCACATGCACGATTCGCCGCAGGGGATGGCGGCGCCGGCGGGCACGTGGTCCCAGCCGCGGGGACGGTGGTACACCGCGTGCAGCAGCAGGCCCTGGTGCGCGGTGTCGGTGCTAAGGTACGGTTCGTCGAGCAGCGTGCGCAGCACGGTGAGCCCGGCCTGGCGGTAGCGGGCGCCGGCTTCGGCATCGCCGCGGCGGGCGAGGTAGCGGCCGAGGCGCAAGAGGCCCTGACAGGCGATGGCCGCGGCCGAGCTGTCGACCGGCTCGTGTCGGTTGAAGGGATCGGCCGGACGGTCCAGGTAGTCGGCCAGATGGACCAGGCCCGGGGCGCCGGTGTCCCAGTACGGCACGCCGTCGGTGGGCGTGTTTTCCAGGTAGAAGTCGCACGCGGCGGTGGCCGCGCGGAGCATCATCTGCTCGATGTCGGTCCGGCCGCCGAACGGCTCCAATTCGTCGTCGGGCCGGGTTTCCAGCCACTCGAGTTCCTCGGGGTAGCCGGCCATGATCCACGCCAGCCCGCGGGTCCAGGTGGAGAACGGCGAGTAACCCTGCTGCGTGCTCGGGCAGCGGTAGCGGCCGTCGGCACAGTTGAAGATGCTTTCGTGGACCACGCGGCCTCGCACGTCGTAAGCGTCGCGCCCCTCGCCGTAGTACACGTTGTACCGGGCCGTGCTGCGGGCGTGCTGAACGAGCCGGTCGAGCAGGCTGATGCGCACGTCGTTCTCGGCCTGCAACAAGTGTCCCAACTGGTGCGCTAAGGCCAGCGACCGCAGCGAGCGGATCGTATCGCAGAAGAGCGAGTGCGGGCCGTTGAACGAGCAGATGTACCCGTCGCCGTCGATCGTTTCCGACCACCGCGCGGCCTGCACCGCGCCGCTGGCCTTCAGGGCCAGTTCGTAGAAGTCGAGTTCGCGCGGGTTGTGCTCGATGCGGCCTTCGAGCATTAGCCGCCGCAGATTGCCGTACGTGCTCACGTTGTTGAACCCATGGTCGTGCACGCCGGTGTGGGTCACGTGCCGAGCCATCCGCGCGACGGTGTTCTCGCGGCCGATCTCCAGGAAGCGCTCCTCCCCGGTGGCGTCGTACTGCAGGATGGCCGAACCGAACTGGAACCCCTGCGTCCACTCCGTCCATCCCTGCGCCTGGTAGTGCCCGCCGACGGTAAACACCGGCGTACCGGCCTCCGGCGGGTGCGTTTCCTCGATGGCGAGGATTTTGGCCCCGGAAAGCTCCCACATGCGGGTGAGTTGGGGGGCGAGGTCGGAGGGTTGGAGTGAATGGTCGATTTGGATCATGGGGTTCCTGTTCTTTGAAGGAGCGGCACGTGAGTTAGGTGCTGGGATGGCCGGCATCGGATGCTTCTGTGCGAAAGTCGATCCTGCGTATACGATGGCGTCCAGGTTCGACTACGACAAATGAACTTCGCAGTTCCGGCTC
>CAYPWB010000158.1:159-12830 GCA_964414315.1 uncultured Planctomycetaceae bacterium
CACGCGGAGCGTGAGGAATCCATGTACTCTTCACGCTCCGCGTGAAGGCCACGCAAAGGCATATCATGGCGCGACGCTGAGAGCCACGCCCCGGCCGACCATGCCGGAGCCTTGCGCAACCCGGCCGGTGCGCACGCCATCCAGCCTGGACCTCACGCGGAGCGTGAGGAATCCATGTACTCTTCACGCTCCGCGTGAAGGCCACGCACAGGCATATCATGGCGCGACGCTCAGAGCCACGCCCCGGCCGACCATGCCGAAACCTTGCGCAAGCCGGCCGTTGCGTACGCCGTCCAGTTCGGACCTCACGCGGAGCGTGAGGAGTACATGATCACACTCCGCCTGAACCTTGCTCCGCACGCCCGTAAACCAGCCAGTACACCACGGGAATAACCAGCAGCGTGAACACGGTCGAGGTGAGGATGCCGAAGATGATGGCCCAGGCGAGCCCGGAGAAGATGGGGTCGAGGGTAATCACCCAGTTGCCCAGCAGCGTCGTGCCCGCGGTGAGCACGATGGGCCGCGTGCGGACGGCCACGCTTTGGATGACCGCCTCGCGCATGGGCGTGCCCTCGGCCACGGCCTGGTTGATGAAGTCAATCAGCACGACCGAGTTCCGCACCACAATGCCGCCCAGGGCAATCATGCCGATCATGGCCGTGGCGGTGAAGAACACCGGATTGGGATAGCCGCCCACGGGCCGGTCGACAATCAGGTTCAGCAGCCAGAAGCCGGGCATAATGCCGATGAGCGTGAGCGGAATGGCCAGCATGATGACGACCGGCAGCAGGCGCGAGCCGGTTTGAAACATGAGGATGACGAAAATGCCCGCCAGCGCCGCGGCGAACGCCAGGCCGAGGTCGCGGAACACGTCGAGCGTGATCTTCCACTCGCCCTCGCCGGCCCACTCGGCGGTAAAGCCGGGCGGCATGGCCCAGGGCACGCCGCCGCCGGGGTTCAGCCACGTGCGGGCGGCGACGGGGCGCGGCTCGACGTCAGCGGCGTCGGGGCCGTCAGGTGAGTCCCCGTCGGGCAACTGGTCGAAGAGGATGTCGAGGATGGCATCGGCGGGCGGGCGACCGGCCACGTCGGCAAACACGTACACCACCCGTTGCAGGTTCTTCCGGTAGATGGTCTTGTCTTCCAGCACGGGTTCTCCGTCGCGCTCGTCGACGAATTCCCCCAGCGCGCCCACCTGCACCATCTGTCCCTGCTGGCCGCGAACGTACAATTCCTCCAGGTCGGACCGCGAGGATCGCTTTGCCCGGTCGACTTCCAAGTTGACCCAAAGCGGATTCACTTCGCCAGGTAATTGCAAGACCGTCGTCGGCAGGCCCTCGAGTGCCAGGCTCAGCGTTTCGGCGATTCTTTGCTTCGACACGCCCGACAGCGCGGCCTTCGGCTGGTCGGTCTCGAACACCACCTTCGGTTGATCGGCCTCGGCGCTCGTGTCGATGTCGACCAGCAGCGGCTCGCGCTTCATCCGTGCCTCGACGCGCCGGGCGGCCGCGATGATGTCGTCGTACCCGGCCTCGGGCGGGCCGTATACCTCGGCCGTCACCGTGGCGATCACCGGCGGGCCGGGCGGCACCTCGACCAGTTTGACGTTCGCGCCGGCCGCTTCGGCTATCGCCGTCAAGTCGTCGCGCAGCCGCAGCAGGATGGCGTGCGACTGCTGCGCCCGATTATCCTTCGGCGCCAGGTTCACGCGGATGTCGGCCAAGTGCGGTTCCCGGCGCAGGAAGTAATGACGGACCATTCCGTTGAAGTCCATCGGCGAGGCCAGCCCGACGTACATCTGCAAGTCGGTCACTTCCGACACGCCCGCCAGGTACTCGCCCAACTGCCGTGTCACCGCGTCGGTGCGTTCGAGGGTGGTGCCCTCGGGCATGTCGACGACAACCTGGAACTCGTTCTTATTGTCGTACGGGAGCATCTTCAGCGGAACCACGCGGAACGCCGGCACGGTCATGGTGGCCGCCAGCAGCACCGCCACGCCCGCCAGCACGCCCCAGCTTGCCAGGCGGGAATTGAGCACGGGGCCCAGCACGGCCCGGCTGATCCGGTACAGGATGCCGCTGGTGGGATCGTACTCGGGTTCACCCTCCTTCTTCTCGGCCAGCCGCCGCAGCGCGACCATCGCCACCCAGGGGGTAATGAACAGCGCGACCAGCGTCGACACCGTCACCGTCAGCGGCACGTTCATCGCCATGGGCGCCATGTAGGGCCCCATCATGCCCGTGATGAACATCAGCGGCACGAAGCTGGCGATGATGGCCAACGTCGAAAGGATCAGGGCCGGCTGCACCTCCTGGATCGCCTTCACCGTGGCCTCGCGCGGCTTCAGCTTGCGCATGCCGAAGTAGCGGACGATGTTCTCCACGTCGGTAATCGGGTCGTCGACGAGCAGGCCCAGCGCGAGGATGAGGGCGAAAAGCGTCACTCGATTGATCGTGTAACCTGCCAGCAGGTTCACGAACAGGGTGATGCTGTAGCATACCGGCACCGCCAGCGCAATGACCAGTGCCGCGCGCCACCCGATGATGACGCCGATCAGGGCGATGACCGTCACAACGGCCACGGCGAGGCTGGCCACCAGGTTATTGACCTTTTCGTTGGCCGTTTCGCCGTAGTCGCGCGTAATGCGATAATGAACGCCGTCGGGCAGCAGGCCCTCATCGACAAACTCCCGCATGCGCTCCTGGACGGCTTCGGCCACCCACACGGCATTGCTCCCCTTGCGTTTGGCCACGGCGAGGTGGACCGCGGGAAACACCTGCCCGTGCAGGTTCGCGCCGGCGTCCGTGCTCGGCGCCGTTGCTCCCGGGCCCCAGCCCTTGGGCTCGCGCGGGGCACGGGCTGCGGGGCCGAACGCCATCCAACTGTAGCCATCGACCTCGGCCGGACCGTCGACCACGCGGGCCACGTCCTTCAAATACACCGGCCGATTGCCGGCAACTCCGATGACCATCTCGGCCAATTCTCGCGCGTCGCGCACAAAGGTGCCCGCCTCGACGACGAACTCCCGGTCTTGCTGGTCGAAGTCACCGGCCCGATGATTCACGTTGCTCGCACGCAGGGCCTCGGCCACCTGAAACGGCGACATCTGCCGGGCGGCCAGCCGGCCTGGGTCGAGAAACACACGAATTTGCCGCGGTCGGCCTCCGACGACCGAAACGCGGTTGGTATTGGCAATCGCCTGCAAGTTGTGCTGAAGTTCCTCGGCCAGCCGGCGCAGTTCGAAATCGCCGTAGCGCTCGGGCTGCTCCGACCAGAGCGAAACGTTAACAATCGGCACGTCGTCTACTTCGATCGGCTTGACTACCCAACTGGTAACGGCGGGCGGGATGTCGTCGACGTTTGAGTGGATCTTGTTGTACAGCTTCACCAGCGAGTCTTCCCGGTCCTCGCCCACGAAGAACCGCACGGTGACGATGCTTTGACCCGGCTTCGACATCGAGTACACGTACTCGACGCCGTCGATCTGAAAGAGGAATTTTTCGAGCCGGCGAGTGACCTTTTGCTCGACCTCCTCGGCCGAAAGGCCGGGGGCGTGCACGAGGACGTCGGCCAGGGGAACGATAATTTGCGGCTCCTCCTCGCGCGGCGTGAGCACCAGAGCGGCGGCTCCCAACGCGAGCGACAGGACGACCAGCAGGACGGCAACGTCGGCCCGCAGGAAGGTTTCGATAATGCGCGTCAGCAGAGGGGGCGACGATGCGTTGGGTTCAGCCATGGCGTTGGATTCACTCTGAGCTATTGCGGGCGTTTCACCCAAACCTGGTCATAAGCTTCGAGACCGGCGAGCACTTCCACCCGGCCGCCCAGGCCGCGCCGGCCCGTCTTGATGAAACGCCGCTCCAGCGACCCGTCGTCGCGCACGACGTCGACAAACTCGAGTTGCCCGACCGTTTCCACCGCGCCTTCCTTCAAGCAAAGATGACGGCGGGAACCGGCGGGGATCGACACGCGGCCGAACATCCCTTCAAACAAACGGTCGGAGGGGGGCAGTGAAAGCTTCACCAGGAACGACCGGCTGGCGAAGTCGGCCTGCGGGACGATTTCGTCGACCGTGCCCTCGAACTCTTCGCCTTCGAGCGCGTCGATCCGAACGCGAAGGCGGTCGCCCACCTTGACGTTCATCGCAAGATTCTCCATGATCGGCACTTCCAGCCGGAGGGTCTTCGGGGCGTACAGGACGAGCAACGGCTCGCCGGGGCGGGCCATGTCGCCCGGCTCGGCCAGGCGCTCCACAATGATCCCGTCCTTCGGAGCCGAAATGGTGGTGAATGTGAGCAGCACTTCGGTCTGAGCCAGCTTGTCTTGCGCGGCCTTGAGGTTGGCCTGGGCCACGTGCAGCGTCTCGACCGCCTGGTCGTATTGCTCTCGGCTGACCGTTCGGGTTTTGAGAAGTTCCTCGGCGCGGCGGAAGTCGCTTTCGGCCCGGTTTACCGCGGCCTGGGCGGCCACGACGTTGGCTTCCGCCTGGCTTCGTTCGGCCTCCAGGTCGCGGCGGTCGAGTCGAATCAGCGGATCGCCCTCCTGAACGTTCGACCCGCTACGAACCGTAACCTCCTCGATGCCGGCCATCACACGCGAGGAAATTTCCGTCCGGTCGGCGGCCTTCAAGGAGCCGATTACCTCTTCGAAATAGGGCTGTTCGACCGGCTTCACCTTGGCTACCACGGCGTCCTCGGGCAGTTCGCGCCCCGCCGATTCCTCGCGCCCCGGCGTTTGGACGTCGGTATTGAAGGCGCCGGCCATGTAGGCCATCAGCAACACCAGAACCACCAAACCGGCAACGGCGGGCAGAATCTTCAAAAGCAGCAGTTTGACAAGCGGAACGTATTTCATCGTGTAACCTTCCCATCTTCCCAGGAGCCAACCATTGACGAAAACGGGACAGGTCCGTTTTGCCGGAATGTTGGAGTTCACGCTTCAGCGTGCGAACTAAGCAGGAGTCGAACCCGACACTCCAAAGCGTCGACTCCAACGGCGGACCCGTCACCGGGAACTCAGTCAGCCTCCTTCGGTGCCGGCTCGGCGGGCGCCTCACCGGAAGCATCGTCGACTTCGCCCGAGGGCTCCCCCTCCGCCGGGCGCTCGTCGGCGGCGGGAAGGGAACGGCCCAACACGGGACAGCCACCCCCTCCGCACGCGCCGGACATGCACGTCGGAACGCCCATTGCCGGCAACACGAAACGCATCAGACCGAACCAAACGACTAACACACTAACCAAGATCGCCAATTCTTTCCAGGCCATCGCCTCGGCTCCTTTCGTATCGCGTTCGACCGTCCGAAGGAGACAGTCTCCCTGTAAAGTCACGAGTTTGGAAACTTTCGCCGCCACGCCTCCCGCATAAGACCTCGCAGTTTTTCATCCAGTTCGGGCGGCACCTCGTACGGCTCGCCCGCACTGTACGCCCGAATGGTGTTCCGCAGGTTGTCGACGACCAGCACGCAGGGATCGCAACCGGCCATGTGCTCCTCGAATGCCTCACAGAACTCGGGATCGAGTTCGCCATCGACGTAGTCGCCCAGTGCCGCAAGCATTTCCCTGCATTTCATCATCTGCACTCCTCGGAAGCGTGGCTCCATTCTCGACAGATGCGCGGAGGCCGGCCGTGGTTACAAGCAGCTCCCCCCCTGCGGGGAGACGCAGGAACGCTCGTCGCCTTTTGGCAACCATGTTGCCTCCGAGCCCCGGCTTGATGCCGACGACAACGCCCCGTGTTGCCGTTTGGCATCGGGCGAGGGCCGGTTCCGACCGCCACTTCGCGCCTAAGTCTCTTATCAGCAAGCATTTACAGGAAACGCGCCCCCGGCGTTCGCAACCCGGCACGACGGTTGCCCCTAAGCATGGCCACAGTAGCCGGCCCGTCGGCCGATCCGATCCTGCAACCCACGGCACCACTCCATGAGCACCGCAGTTCTCGATCGAGCTATCCCGCACACCGGACAGAAAAACGCCCTGCCGGCGGGGTCTGCGGTCAAGGTCTTGCACGTCATCAATGGCGAACATTACGCCGGGGCCGAGCGGGTCCAGGACCTTCTGGCGTTGCGGCTAGGGGAGTTTGGGTACGAAGTCGGGCTGGCTTGCCTGAAACGAGGCCAGTTTGCCACGGTGCGCAAGGCCACGAAGACAAAGCTCTACGAAGTAGCGATGCGCAACCGGTTCGACCTCCGCCCGGTGGCGGAATTGGCCCGCATCGTTCGGACCGAGGGCTACCGGTTGATCCACGCCCACACCCCGCGTTCGGCGATGGTTGCCGCCATGGTGTCGAAACTGACGGGCGTGCCCATGGTATGCCACGTTCACAGCCCGGTCGCCCGCGACACGACCCGCCGCGTGCGGAACTGGCTGAATCTGCTGGTCGAACGGTGCTCGACGCTTCGGGCGTCGGCGATGATCGCGGTTTCGGAGAGCTTGGGGCGGCACGTCGGCAGTCGAAGGGCCGCACAGGGCAAAGTGACCGTGGTGCCCAACGGCGTGCCCGCGGCTCCGGCCCCCCAAGCCGACCCTGCTCCTCCCGCCGAGTGGACCCTTGGCACGGTCGCCCTCTTCCGTCCTCGCAAGGGGCTGGAAGTGCTCCTGCGTTCGCTGGCCCAGCTTCGCACGTTGGGCTTTCCGGTGCGGCTTCGGGCCGTCGGCCGGTTCGAAACGGAGCAATACGAAGCCCAAGTCAAGTTGCTGGCCTACCGGTTGGGCATCGGCCAGTATATCGACTGGGTCGGGTTCACCGACGATGTCGATGCCGAATTGGGCCGGATGGACCTTTTCGTCCTGCCCAGCCTCTTCGGGGAAGGCATGCCCATGGTGGTGCTGGAAGCGATGGCCGCGGGCGTTCCGGTGGTGGCCACGCGCGTCGAAGGTATTCCGGAGGCGATTCGGGATGGTATCGACGGCCTGATTGCCGAACCGAACCACCCCGACGACCTTACCCGCGCCATCGGCCGGATCGTTCGCGGCGACATCGACTACCGCGCCATGAGTTGCAACGCCCACCGGCGCCACGCCGAACGCTTCTCCGACCGCGCCATGGCCCAAGGCGTCGCCGCGGTCTATCGCCGCGTGCTGGCCGGGTAGGTCCCGTTACTTGTTGCCCTCATTCGGAAACGCGGCCAGTGTCTTGTCGGCCTCGGCCAGCAGCAGCGAACGGTGGTAGTCTTCATTCCGAGACGTGATGCGGCGCAGAATCAGGCCCGGATCATCCTTCAGGGCGGTGATGGTCGTCTTGGTCTCGGGGCAGACGGAAACATGATTCCGCGCATCGTCTCGCTAACCTCGTAAACAAGCCGGTAGGGCTTGCCAAACTTTGGGCTACCCACATTAACCGGTGGGTTCGAGGGTGATGACCATCCGACTTCCGACGGCCTGGGCGTAGCGCGCGAGCGTGGCAACGGTGGGGTTTCCAATGCGTTGCTCCAGGCGATGCACATTCGCTCGGTCGGTTCCCATCCGCTCGGCCACCTCTTGCAGGCTGAGGCCCTGCGACTGACGCACCCGCTTGAGATCGCCGATCGTCTGCGCCACGGCTTGCTCGTGCTCTGCAAACACTTCGCGACCGCGGCGGAGCAGGTCTTCCTTCTCCGCTTCCACTTGTTCTCTCACACGCCGCATCCGTGCCCTCTCCTGGTCCGTCAGTTTCCGCCGACTTCGCCGCACGCTTTTCTCAACCATTTCCTTTACTCCACTTCATAAGCCGTCACGGGATACAACGTCGTGTCGTCAAGTTCCTCGTACACCACGGCAATTCGGCGACCGTCGCTGGTGTAACCGAACACCATCGACCGATCCGAAGAGCGGCTTTTCTCGTACCGAATGGGATTCTCGAAAACCTCCTCCACGTCGTCCGGACTGACCCCGTGCTCGGCGATATGCGCAACATTTCCATCCTCTTCGTCCCATTCCCAGATCAGCTCAAACCACGGCATCGCCGCTTCTCCCCGAGCTGGCTCTCACGCTTTCATTATAGCGCACGTTGTCGCACATGACAACATCGCCCTGTCAATGACGAAAGCCGCGAAGCCGCACGTTTCGGAATACCCATCTCGCCCGTCGATTGTACTTGCCGTTCTCCTTTCCCTCTTGGCGCCGTCGCGCCGGTGCGTGAAGCTCTCATCAAACCCAGCACCCTCGCTTCGCACGCTGAAGCGTGAACTCCAACACGCGGCACGCTGAAGCGCGAACTCCAACGCAGCCGGTAGCGGAGCCACCTTACTCGCACTCCTCGTCCTCGTTGGGCGACACGTGCAGGTCGTGGCACGCTTGGAGGAAGCTGGCGGCACTCCAGGCCTGGTAGCTCTTACCCATGGGACGGCCGGTGCGGCCGTGGTGCCACTCGTTGAACTCCCACGGCTTGGCCACGCCCAATGAACACAGCCGGGCAAGCTTGACCAGTTCGCGCTTGGCCAGATCGCACAGCCCCAGTTTGTGGATGTACCGGGCCCAAAGGCCGCCGATGAACGGCCAAATGCCGCCGTTGTGGTAGTGGTCGGGCAGGTTCAGCAGGTTCACGACGAAATACTCGCGCCACTCGGGATCGCCGGCGTGGACGGGTGGGTAGAGGTTCTGCACCGGCCAGGGCTCATTGACCCCCACTCCCCACATGAAGCGGAACGTCATCATGGCCCGATCGCGGTCGATCAGGTTCATCAGGAACGCCAGCAGGTTGGCGTACACGTCGCACCGCCAGGAGAAGGCGAACGGCGAGATCTGCGCCACCAGGTACCGGGCGTCGCCCAGCCCGAACTGCACGTCGGTGAAACTGGGCAACCCTCCCTCGGCTTCGTGCGGCTGCGTGGAGGGCCAGAAGCTGCGCAGAATGACCCGCTGCACGTGCCGCGACCACTGGCGATAGTCGGCAGCACGATCGTCCTCACCGAAGTGGTCCAGGATGTTGGCGTAGCAAATAAGGCATCGATACCAGAGCACCTCGTCGTACAGAACATGGTAGCTTCGGGCGAACAGATCGGTCCAATCGCCGGCCTCGGGGATTTCGAGCATGCCGCAGTTGTTCGAATCGTGCGCGCCAAGCCAGTCCATGGTCCGTTGCAGTTGCGGCTGGAACTCCTCGAGCACCGACCAATCGCCCGTCTCGGAGGAATAGCGCCACAGGGCGATGATGATCCACAGCCCGGCGTCGACGGCCGTAATGCCGCCCACGCCCATATAGGCGGGCTTTTCGGTGTCGATGCACACGTAGCCGGGAATCTGCCCGGCGGGCGACTGGTGCCGCAACAGAGTGCGCAGCGTGGCCGCCTGGCACTGGCGGATATCGTCATCCTCCAAATCGAGGGTCCAGACGATCGTCTTCGCACCGTCGCGGCCCCAAACGGCCCGGTAATTGGCGTCGGTGCCGTACACCGTATTGTCGGCCAGCGAGCAGGCCGAGAACCCGTCGGGCGTGATGTTCCGCCGCAGGGCGTCGAGCGCCTTCTGATACGCCTCGTGCAGCAATTGCTGCTCCTCGGCGTTTAGTTCTCGGTATTCGCTCGGGTTGAAGAGCATTCGTTTTTCGACAGCCACGCCGAGTCCCTTCTTTCTGGTGGTCGGTTGCAGTTCCGTACGACATGAAATGTGGATGCCGTAACCGTTGCCGGGTTAGCCTTCGATGCGCAGGGTCCAAATCGAGGCGTCCTCGCTCCCATGCGAGATCGCCATGCGGCCCGTGAGCCGGCCGCCGGCGAGTTCCACGACAAGCGATCGGGCCGACTCGTCCTCCGCGGCGTACGTGCCGGCGTCCCATCGCGTTACGCTGCCGCGGTCGCCTGAGACCGGCCCCGCGTAGTCGAGATACAGCGTTCGATGGTCGGGAAGCTGCCGGGCCGTCAACTCCAGCCCGGGCGCGGGCGGCCGCTCCACCGACCATGTACGCAGCACAGGTCCCCATTCGAGCAAAATGTCCCAATGGCGCCCCTGCGCAGTTTGGTGCTCGAGAATGGCGAATCTGCCGGATCGCATACGCACACTATCCTTCGTAGCGCGCCGCGCGTCAATCCGCCACTTCCGTAATCTCTTCCGCGATGAGCGGCCGGCGGTGGCGCTCGCTGGTGGCTTGCGCCTGGAAGGTGAACTTGCCGGGCCTGGCCGTTTGTACCCGCACGCGGTACGTGAGCGTTTGTCCCGGCTTGATCTCGGCGACGGCCGGGAATCGGACGATCCGGCCTTCGAACACCGGGTCCTGCCCTTCGAGGGCGAGGGCCTCCTGTGGGCCGCCGGTGCCCAGTCGAACCGGGGTCATTCCTTCGGGCACGGTGGCCGTAACGATCACTTGCCGGTCCGGCACGATGCCGCGGTTCGACACCTGAATGACGTAGGTTACCTCTTTTCCCGGCGCCACCAGACCGCGCAGATCGGTCACGGTCAGGCTGAGGGTCCCTTCGGGCGGCTCTTCGGGAGATGGTTCCTCGGCCGGGCGGATTTCCAGGCACGCCTCGGCCTCGCCTCGCGCCCCCTCGCTCGTGGTAACGCTCACCCGGTTGCACGTGCGCGGGGTCGGTTGCTGCGGACCGCACTCAATGTCGACGTGCAGCGTGCGGCCGGGCTCCAGCCGGTCGAAGGTCCACACCAGGCTTCCGTCTTCCTGCCGATGGCCCGGCGTCGCTCTCGTCGGCGGCAGCGCCGCATCCGGGCGATCGACCACACGCACGTTCGTCAGCGGAATTTGTCCCGTGTTCGTCACCTCGATGGTGAACGTGGCTCGCCCGCCGACCACGCCGTAGGCCGGGCCGCTCTTGCGGACCGACAGGGCAGCTTCGCCGGGCGCCTCCTCGGCGGGCGGTTCCTCGGCTGCGGGCTCCTCCGGGGGCGTGCCGGTTGCCGTCAGGCAGGCCCGGGCGGTGGCGAGCACGCCGGTCGGGCCGAGCACTTCGACCGTTTGGCACCAATCTCCCGGCTTGACGACCGTGAAATCGATGTTGATCTGGTGCGTTTCGCCCGGCGGCACGTTACCCATCGTAGCTTCGATCGTCCGATTCGGATCGTATACCGCGTGCTGAAAACCCTCGTCGAACCGATCCTTGATGGTCAGTTCGCCGGTGGGTGTCGTGCCCCGGTTGGTAACCAGCACCTGGAACTGGACCTTCTGACCGACGGCCGCCTGGCGTGGTCCCTGCAAACGAACATCGACGGCCGAGGGGGCAACGGCGACCGGTTCCGCGCCGATGGTGGTCGTCGCGCAGCCGGTGGCGCTCAGTTGTCCGGCGGCGGTCGCGTCGGCACAGTTGGTCGCCGCACCCTCCCCGCGGGCGCGGAAGTTGACTTCAATGACCCGTTGCTCGCGCGGCGCGAGCCGCCCCAACTGCCACTGCGGCTGTCCGCCTACAAGCTGCGCGGGTGGATTGCTGCTGAGGTACTCCAGCAGTTCGGGAACCCGATCGGTCACCGCAACGTCCTCGGCGGGCAGATCGCCGGGATTGCTTACGACAATTCGATAGGTGAGCGTGACGCCGACCGAGCCGGTGGCCGGCCCCGTCTTTTGCACGGCCAGCGCGGCGGCCGTCCATGTTTTGGTGACGGAGCTCTTTCCCACCAGCAGCCGCCCGGCGGCCAGCCCCGGCACGGCCGCCGCTGCCAGTGGGCCAGCGGGGCGAAATACCTCGACGCTAACGACGTTCGTACCGGGGCCCGGCGCGGTTTGCATCAAATCGGCCGTCGCCCGCCCCGAAGCGTCGGTAACCACCTCGATCATGTCGGTGCCGTCGGGGGCGAATCCGGCCGGCGGACCGCCGATGACCCGATATCGCACGGTCCAACCTTCCCACGGCGCCCCGTCGCTTTGACGGCTGACGGTCGTGGTCAGCGGGTGCGTGGTGCCGGCGCGATTGATCGACGGCGGCGGGTACGCGAACTGGGCATCGATCCAGTGCACCACGGCCGTGCGGGTACGCGCGCGCGGATCGACCACCTCGGGCGCATGGACCGTCACGTAGCTGGTGCCCTCGACCGGCGAGCTGAACGAAATCCAGCCCTGGCCCGGAACCGTGCATACGTCGTCGGCGGGCGTGCCGGGTCCACGGGCAATGCGCTCGTACTGTCGCGAGGTACTGCCGAGGGCGTAGGTCGCGTCGATCTTGCGCGGCCGGGTGAAATCGCCCAGCAGCAGGTCGACCCACGAACCGCGGCCCACCGCGATGAACTGGCCCACACTCCCCTCGGCCAGGTGCCACTCCAGACGCCGGTTCATGTCGAAGTGGTTGTCGCCGGCGACCACCCCGGCCACCAGCACGGCCTCCGTGCCGACCGGTGCGACCATGGTGGCGGGCGAGAGGGTCACGGCCGCCGCCTCCCAGGGCGGTACCGTGCTCATTGGGGCAACCTGGACCGCCTGCGTGCGGATGGGCGGTTCGGCGAAGACCCGCTGACCGGTCGGGTCGATCCGCGGTGTTTGCAGGTGCGCGCAGCCCGAGCCCAGCGCTGCGCACAGCATCAGCGCTCCTAACCGCAGCCGGCGGCTCGTCCTTGACGCGCACATGGCCCCTTCCTCGGGCGGAAAGACTCCTTCGTTTGCGGCCCTTTGGCCTATCCAATCGCTACCAAAGCGTACCATGCCGTTTTCGCAACATGGGGTATTTCGTCAACCTTTTACGTAGCGAAACGGCAACACGGCGTTACAACCCGTCCAGACCGCACGACCGGAGGCGGGCGGGCAGGCAAGCGGGGGCGACC
>CAYPWB010000159.1:0-12791 GCA_964414315.1 uncultured Planctomycetaceae bacterium
GGTGGGGCGGGTGGCATCAGGGCCGGCGAAACAGCCAGGGCTGCAATCGCTGAAAATCTTTCACGTACTCGGTAATGCCCTCGGCCGCGCCCGCAACGAGCAATCCGCCCGATCGAAGCGCAGCCCGGACGTTCGAAACGACCGTCTTTTTCGACGCCGCGTCGAAGTAGATCAATACGTTCTTCAAGAACACCAGATCGAACGGTCGTTCGCGCAGGGCTTGCATCAGGTTGTGCTGCCGGAAGCCGACCATGCCCTGCAATATGGGTTTCGCCTGCCACAGGTTGGCGTCCTTGGCCTTGGTGAAGAAGCGACGGCGGTAATCGTCGGGCACCAGTCGCATGGCGCGCTCGCCGAACACGCCCGCCCGCGCCTGCTCGACCGCCCCGGTCCCGATGTCGGTCCCGACAATTTGGACGCTCCACTGGGAGACGTTGGGCAGGCAGGCGGCAATGCAGCAAGCGACCGTGTACGCCTCGTCGCCCGTACTCGACGCCGCCGACCACACGCGCAGTGAGCGGGAGCCGTTGCTCGAACGTGCCCCCGACACCAATTCGGCCAGGTACACGTCGCGAAACCACGCCCACTGCTGCTCGTCGCGAAACAGGTAGGTTTCGTGTGTGGTAATCTCCTGCAGGAAGGCGTCCCACTCCTCGTGGGCGGCCGGCAGCCGCTTCAGATGGTCGTAGTACGCCGCGAACCCCTCGATGCCCGTCTGCCGCAGCCGCCGCCGCAGACGATTCGACAGAAGCGTCTTCTTCTGCGGCGAAACGCGGATGCCCGTCCTGCTGTAGATCAGGTCGGCGAACAAACGTAGTTCCTTGTCGCTTACCTGCTCCAGGCTGCTCACGGTTCCGATTGGGGCTACGGCTTGCAACGTGGTCATTCCACGGGCTCCTCTTCTGCGCTTCGATACGGGCGGTTACAACGGCTCGAGAAGCTAGGCGGTCATCGCGTCGATGGTGGCTACGTCTTCTTCGCCCAAAATCCTGTCGATGTCGAGCAGGATGAGCAGCCGATTCTCCAGCTTGACGAGCCCGGTCAGGTACTCGCGGCCCAGGCCGGCCACGGTGGGCGGCGGAGGGGCAATCTGATCGTGCTGGATCCGCAGCACTTCACTGACCGCGTCGACGATGATGCCGATCGTCTTCCCGGCCACGTTGACCACCATGATGCGCGTTTCGTCGGTCGAATCCTGCTGCGACAGGCCGAAGCGAAGACGAAGATCGACAATCGGAATGACCGTGCTGCGAAGGTTGATCAGGCCCTTGATGTAGTCCGGGGTTTGCGGTACCCGGGTAATCTCGCCCATCAGGATGATCTCTTGCACCTTCGTAATTTCGACGCCGTATTCCTCCTGCGCCAGCCGGAAACTCACCAGTTGCATGGTGCCGGTGGCTTCGGCCAAGTGGCTGTCCTGGACGGCAAGCTCTGCGGTTTTCGTGGACACCGTTGCGCTCCTTTGTTTTGCGAACAGTTACAAACAGGTTTCGTTTGGCTTCAAACGCGGTTTGTTGCACGGCAGGAGCGGATACCTCGGGCATCCCGCGTCCACGCACCGGCTTTTGCAACGAACCGGCTTCCGCGTCAACTATAGGTTACGTTTTTCGCCATGATGCAAGCCGGCGTTCCGTCGTGCCGTCCGCCAAAGTAGCAGGCACGCTCCGCCGTGCCGTCCGCCCCCAGTAGCTATCCGGAACGGTTCGGAGCCACGTCCCCTCTCCCGAAGGGCGAGGGGAATTCTGGGATCGCCTCTAAGCCGTCCGCCCCGGCGCCTCCACCCCCCCCAACAGGCCGCCCGCTCCTCGCCCTCTACCGCCGCCGATCGCTTGACTTGTCCCTCCGGTAACCTAGGGTTGGATGGCGTTGCACGGAACGCGGCGCAGGATCCCCGTTGTTCGGGGGGCGCCACGAGGATACCCGGCCCTTCCCCCGCACCTTCGAACCGAGAAAATCAGAGGAACCACCATGAGCGCGCGAGTTCTTGTCGCCGACGATTCGAGCACGATGCGAAAGATCATTCTCCGGTCGCTGCAAGCCGTCGGAGTGAGCGAAACCACCGAGGCCGCCGACGGCGCCGAGGCCGTCTCCCTGTTCCAACCCGGCCAGTTCGACCTGATCCTGACCGACTGGAACATGCCGGGCAAGACGGGCCTGGAAGTGGTCCAGGAGATTCGGGCGAAAGACGCCAAGGTGCCCATCATCATGGTCACCACCGAGGCGGAGAAGGGACGCGTCATGCAGGCCATCCAGGCCGGCGTGTCCGACTACCTCGTCAAGCCGTTCACTGCCGACACGCTCCGCGAGAAGCTCGAAAAGCACGGCTGCTGAACGATCCATGGAACCGTTCCCAGGGCGGGCGGGCCGCCAACCAATGCGAGCTTCCGCTTGAAGGCAGGGTC
Source organism: uncultured Planctomycetaceae bacterium (assembly GCA_964414315.1). Classification (GTDB taxonomy): domain Bacteria; phylum Planctomycetota; class Planctomycetia; order Pirellulales; family Thermoguttaceae; genus PWXP01. The sequence goes on from CAYPWB010000159.1 coordinate 2,403, forward strand.
AGAACTTCGTGAAGAAGTTCACGATCTTGAGCATTTGTAGTACATGGGGCCGGCCCCCTCGCATTGCGCGGAAACAACGGCCCGTGCCGCCGGCCCGCGAACGGTTACCTCCTGCCTTGACCAATGCGGGGCGTTTCAGGCAGCCGGGAGACGGGCAATAGCGGCAAGAATGGCTACATCGGCGTCGTCGGGGCCTTTGTGGAACGGCTCACCGTCGTGGTCGGTAGCGTTGGTGACGTGGGCGACCAGTCCCGTCGATACGCCACGTGCCTGGCCGAAGGCGAACAGCGAAGCTGCCTGCATTTCGACCGCCAGCACGCCTCGCGATGCCCAACGCTCAATCTGAGAGGGCGTCTCGCGGTAGGGAGCGTCGGTCGTCCATACCAAGCCTTGTCGCACGGGTAGACCGACCGTACCCAGCGTCTCGGCCAGCCATGTAGCCAGCGTGTGATCCGCCTTCACGGTCTCCTCGGCAGGCAGATAGTGCATCGACGTGCCTTCATCACGCACCGCTTCGTTTGCGACGACGATGCCGGGCAATGGTAGAGCACGCCCGATGCGCCCGGCCGAGGCCAAACCGACGATTGCTTTCATGCCGCAGGCGGCCATCTGCTCGGCGATCAGCACTGTGTACGGCCCGCCGATCGTTCGGGAGACAATGCCGCAGCGAGGCTCCTCCTTCGGCCAAAGCCACATGTCGGTATGGAAGCACGGCCAATCCTCGCAGCGACGAGTATTGCCCCGGGCGATAAGCTTGTCCGTCAGGTCGCCATCGAACTCGAGCAGGCCCAGCGCAGGGATCGAGCCGTTGCCTGCGCCGCGCTGGTCGCGAACAGCGGCCATGAGGTCTTCGGGTCGGAAGACGGTCGGCTCATCCAGGGCGTGGTTGAACAGGGGCAAGTCGTTCATCGTTTCTCCATCACCCAACCGTAGTGATACGGCGGCAAGTCGAGTTTTTCGGCAATCGCAAGGCTGAACCCGGCGGCCGTCGCCCAGTCGCGGCACTGCTCCGGCTTGGGGCGAATTTCCATCGACGGCCCGCGCGGCGTGTTCGGGTCGTAGTTCCAGTGCATAATGCCCAATCGTCCGCCGAGCGACAGGATGCGCCACGCTTCGCGCAGCAGCACTTCCGGATGTTCGCAGTGGAGGATATTGAACAGCATGGCGTAATCGACGCTCTTGTCCGGCAGGCCGCTGCCGTCGGCCACGAAGTCCCGCCGCTCGACACGGACGTTGCCCAGTCCCGCTTCTTCGGCCTTGCGAGCCGTCGCCTCCACCATGGCCGCCTCGATGTCGAGGGCATGGACCGTGCCCCGCGCCAGCCGCGCGGCGAGGACGGTGAACGTGCCGTAGCCACAGCCGAAGTCCACCGCATCGCGGCAGTCGGCGGTCAGCCCCAGCTTCGCCAGCGTCTGGGCGGGCGAGAAGAAGCCCGACCACATCGATTCATCCGGCATGCCGCTTTCGCGCATCTTCATAACGATTCCTCACAATGAGCGTTCGGGGGCGTCTTCTTCCTGAATGCCGTCACGATGAAACCCGCCTCAGGAACGACCCCGCGCTGCGGCTGCTCCGCGCTGTCGAGGGAATCCGGCGGCGCCAGCAGGCACGACCACGCCTCCTGGCGATTGTCGACCCCGCGGTTGCCAAGGCTGCTTCACGGCAAAGGATGACTCCCGAAGCCAGCCGGAAGCTGACGGAAGATTCATGAACTCCGCCGTCGAAACAATCATTCAGCCAAGCGGCCGCGCCCTTTGGGAGACCAGTTGGCCCTGGTGCGAGAATCTTTACCTTCCGGCGTACTCCAATAGTCATGTTGCTGCCTGAACGGGAGTGCCAGCACGGAAACGAATGAATTTTCATCCGGGTGGGTGTAGCCGGCAACGCCGATATCGATGTCTTTTTGCGGCACATTGAGGCGCAAAGTGCAATGCAGCGTATCCCACCAGCGGAAAACAACCGAATAATTTGAATTGGTTTCATCGCGGATCACGGAGTGGTGAACGCCGTGCATTCGCGGGGTGACAAAGACAAGATTGAGCACCCGCTCCAGCGACACAGGCAGACGCACGTTGCTGTGGTGAAACACGGTGCCGCTGAGGAACAGTATCTCGTATACGACGAGCGTTAATGCGCTTGGGCCGATCAACCCGATCTGCATCGCCCGGAAGACCGTCGAGTAAGCGATCTCGCCGGCGTGGAATCGGAACGCAGTCGTGCAGTCCAAGTCGGGATCGATGTGGTGTACGTTATGGAACCGCCACAAAAGCGGCCAAGCATGGTTGAGCCGGTGCCACCAATAGAAACTCAAGTCGAGGAGCAGCAGCCCTGCCGTGAAAGATAGCGGCACAGGTAAACCGGCCAGGTGCAAGAGGCCGAACCCAGCATCGCCGGTCCAGTCCAGCGTGTGCGTCATTATCGGAGCGACGGTAACGGACGCAATCCCCAACGCCAGTGTTACGACCACCGCGTTCAGTCCCACGCGACGCCAACCCGGCCGCGTCAAGCGGCGCAACGGACGCATGCGTTCGAGTGCGAACAGGAGCGCGAACCATGTGCCCACGAGCCATGGGGTCCAGGTCTGCAAAGTCTCGGTCAATGGCACGTCCTCCTCAGTGACTGCCCATTCAATCCGGATTCACGTTGCGTCGCGAAAGCCTCGAGTAAACTCGAGCCATCGATCCATTGTCGCCGTGCCTGCTACCGGAGGCGAGCCGGCAGCACAAGCCCGACCATGTCGACTCGTCCGGCACTCCGCTCTCGCGCGGTCTCACCGTTCACCTCACAACGTCGGCGCCGGTTCCATGTTCGGCGTTCCTGCGAAGGCGTTGCTCGTTCCCCGGCTCGACCTCGTGAATGTAAGGGCCTAGCACCATGTCGGAGTAGGAGGTTCCGGGACGCACGACGGGATAGAGAACCTCCTCCGTATCGGTCATCACTTCCAATAGGCATGGGCCCCTGCATTGCATGAGCTCGCCGAGAGCACCGGGCAAGTCAGCTCGACAAGTCACTCGCTTGGTAAAATGGAATCGGCAGTGTCTCGCCATCTCGGCGAAACGGACGTCGCATGTCCTCACGGTGGCTGAGTGCCTGCCGCCGTACGCGACGTCCTCCAAGTTTTTCACCATGCCGTCGCTCAGGTTGTTGAGCAGGAGAATCTTAATGGGCAAGCTGCGCGTGCCGATGGTGTACATTTCGCCCATGTTCATTCGGAAGCTTCCGTCGCCGTCGACTACCACGATTTGCGACTCCGGATTTGCGTAATGGGCACCAATCGCGGCCGGCATCCCAAATCCCATTGTCCCGAAGCTGCCCGAGGTCAGGAAACGACGCGGTCGCTGCATTTTCAGGTACTGAGCTGCGAGGAGTTGGTGATTGCCGACGCCGGTCGTCACGATCATCCCGTCCGTGAGACGTTCGTTCAGCAGATCAAGAACCTCGGCCTGCTGGATACGCTTGCTATCCCGCCGATAGTCCAGGGGCCACGACAGCTTGAGGTGGGCAGCGTGTTGACGCCAGTCATCAATAGCAAGACGAATGTCATGCCGGTCGGCGTAGTCGGTCAGGTCATCCAATGCCACAGGGGCGTCTCCCAGAAAGGTGAATTCCGGCCTCCGTTCGCCCCGGATCTGGAACATCTTCTGGGGATTGATGTCGATGTATGCAATCCTGGCATCGATGGCAAAACCGACCTTTTCTGCAACCCGGTCATCCCACCGGACGCCAATGGCGAAGAAGAAGTCGTTGTCCTGGATGATCTTATTGGCATAGGGCGTCCCAAACATGCCAAGAAGGCCCATCGTAGAGGGGTTGCTCTCGTCGAGCACTCCCTTGGCCATCAACGTGTTGACCGACGGAATATTGAAACGTTTGTTGAACCGGCGGATCGCGGCGCTTCCTCGCTCGGAATTCAGCCCGCCACCCAGATACAGGAGCGGACGTTCGGACTGGCTCAGGAGTTCGAAGAAATGGCTGCACTGGCTGTCCGACAGGTGGCCTTCGTTTTTGTACACCTTGGCGAAGTGCTCAACAGTTTCACCGGTGTAGCGGTTGGTGTCCTGCTGTAGGTTGATCGGCAGATCGATGATGACCGGGCCGGGCTTGCCGGACCGTGCCAGGAAGTACGCATCCTTGATAACCGTCTCGATGTTGCCGATGCTGTTGACCGACACAACACTCTTGGCGGTCGGGCCGAACACCGATGCCACGTCGATGTGCTGAAACGAGTCGGTGCCGATCTTGTTCTCAGGCACCTGTCCGGCGATCACGACCAGCGGCACACTGTCGGCGTAGGAATCAGCGACGGCCGTGAGCGTGTTGGTAATCGCCGGCCCCGACGTGACGATGGCAATACCCACGCGGTCGCCGGAACGGGAGTAGCCGGCAGCGCTAAAGGCAGCGGACTGCTCATTTGAGTTGACGACAATATTGATTGCGGTCTTGCCAAGTTCATCCATCACCGGCAAAATTGCTGCGCCGGAGTAGCCGAACACGTGCTGCACTCCGAGGTCTTCCAGGCTCTTGGCGATGATTACTGCACCCTTCATGGTGTACCTGCTGGTCTATGCTTTCCCCCGTTCGGTTCGCTGCGCGACGGTGGTCAATGCCCTAAAACGTCAGCACCTGCTCGCTCTCACGCACCCACTCTGACAACTCGGCCATTGTGGATTTCTGCGCGCCCTCGTAGTACGGTTCGCCCTTGCGAATGCCGCAACGGGCCTGGCACGTGCCGCAGACCTTCACCGCGACACGGTCGGCGATCAGGTCTTTGACCATCTGAGCCAGATCCGAAGACCCCTCAGGAACGGGCACGCCATCGCGAGCCAGGTCCACGGAGTCGTTCATCAGGAAGAGACGCACCTCGACCCCGTCCTTCTTCAACTGCCCGGCCAGTCGCAAGGCGTTCCAGGTCAGATCGGTCCCATCGTAAGGAGCGTGGTTCAGGATCAACAGAATGGGCACCGTACTGGTTCCTTTACTGTTTGACGTTCACTTGTTCGTGGTGCAGGCGGCAGCCTGCTTTCGCTTCGTTCCAGCGGCCCGCCGAATCTGTGCGGCGGTCTTCGGTTGAACCGGATAGTCCCGGCCCAGGAGTCGCATCAGGTCACGGACCAGGTGGGGACACAGAAGGTAGTAGCAGCGGACGTTGCCATCCTCGTGGTAGTCCACGATCTTCGCTTGGCGCAACACGGCCAAGTGCTGGGACACGTTGGGCTGCCGTACCTCCAAAAGGTCCTGGATGTCCGCAACGCACTTGGGCGCCTTGGCCAGTTCCTCGAGCAGCGCCAAGCGAACCGGGTGCCCAAGCAGTCGAAGGCGATCAGCCGCGTCTCGCCATTGCCGCAGATCACTCACGTTGCACCTCGCTGTAAACGACATTCGAATATGCGAATACTATCGGAAATCGTCGGCCTTGTCAATGGGCAGAATGAATCCTTCCGCCTCGTGTTAACGGTCTTCCCTCGCGCACGTTGAAGAAAACGCCCCGCGCTGCCGACCCATGAACTACTGAGCAGGCCCTCCGCCGGGGGGGCGGACCGCAATGGTCCGGCCTTCGCGGCGGATGGCCAGGCCCGCGGCCTCGCCCAACTCGCCAAGCAGCTTGTCGATCGAAACATTCTCGGCACGGATGCTGATTTGTCGGTTCATCGACGCGCCTGCGCGGGCAAGGCCGGCGTGGTCGATTTCGAGTTCCAGGTTCAACTGCGACGCCACTCGCTTGAGCACCGCGCCGACCGGTATGTTCTCGACGGCAAGGCGATCGATACGCGTGTGGCCCACGTCGTCGCCGGCGCCGGGCGCCGGTTCCGGCCGCGGCGGCGCGCGCATGCCGGCAATTCGCTCATGCTCTTCGACCGTCGCTTTGACGTACACGTCGCCGCCGGAGATGCGGATTTGCGGCTCCGGCACGAGTGCGGCCATCTTCGCCGCCGCCTCGGCCGGCCGGGCTCCGCCCGGATACCGGCGCACCACGGCCACCTCGGCGGGAAGCGGTACCAGACGCACAATCGCGCCGTCGGGCGATACGGAAAACGTCAGACCGAACTGGAGCGCCAGCAGGGTCAGGCGGTCCAGCAGCGCGAGCGGCGGCAGGTCGGCGCCTGCCCACAGGTCGTGCGGCACCTGTTCCAACCCTTCCAACTCAAAGCGTCCCTCCTTGGCTAGTGCGGCGAGCAGCTCGCGAGGCGTGGCCAGGTCGTCCCATCGCCATCTTCGCGACTGAGCGAGGCGGAGGGCGACGTCGCGCGGCAGACGCTGCAACTCCTCCCGTTTCATGGCGGCCAGTGTGCGCAACTTGGCCGCCGCCGGCGGCGGTCCGAAGTAGAACAGCGCCCCAAGCTGGGAAACGCCCATGCTGCCCGCATCGGCAATTTGCTGCAACGCCTCCGCCAGCGGCACCTGGTTGAGCACCACGTCGAGTTCCTGTCCGGGATCGATCCGCCGGTCGAGCAGCACCGCCACTCGTTGCGTCCGCCCCAACCGGTACAACCCCTCGCGCAACGGGCTGCCCCGCAAGGTGACGCCCACCGGCGTACTCAACCGCTCGGCCAGGTCGGCGCCGGTCGTCCAGGAAACGGCGGCCCCGCTCGGCCCTGCATCTTGCGCAACGGCAGCGCCCGACCCGTGGGCCGGAATGACGGCAGCCACAGCCCCCCCCGCTAGTGCCGCCATCAGCAGAATGCTGCGGCGCGGCAACTCGCCGAGAAAATAGGCGTGCGGGTGAATCTTCTCACACAATCGACTCATGCGCGCAACGCTCCAAAAGGAGTCCGCGATCCTGTCCGGGGGGTAAACGGGACGGGGCCAATTTGTGCACAGCACCCGAAGGGTCGTCCCGGCAAATTGGACCCGTCCCGTTTTTCCCGCCATGTGCGTGGGACTCCAAAACGAGTCCGTTTACTCCTATTCTGACGCGCCGCGGCACGGAACGCCACCCGAATCCTCCGCTGCTGCTCGGGTTTTTCGTTGAAATTCGGGCCGGCCTCCGGCTACAATCGAAGTTAGGCTGAACATTGCACACCGACAGGCAAGCGGGGGCCGTTGGGCCCCGGTTTCCGCCGTTCGCAGGAATGCGGACTCTTGGAGGCTGCACCCATGAGTACCGAAAACACCCGAAAGCCGCTTATCGCTTCATTGTACGACGGTTACCTGGACCATCAGGACGCCGCCGCCTTTGTCGATGGGCTGCTGAGGCATTACAACGCGGGAACCCTCGAACGCCTGGCCGGGCACGCCGAGCGCGAGGTTCGGCGGGCGGCCGTCTTCGCCCTTGGGCACGTGGCTGAATACGCGGCCAACCATACGCTCGGCAGGGCCATGCTCGACGAGGATCGCACCGTTCGCACGCTCGCCGAGGTCGCCATTCGGAACGTCTGGCTGCGGGTCGGCACCGAGTCGCAACGGCGTCGCTTGCTGCTGATTACCAGGTTGAACGCCGCTCGGCAGCATCGCGAGGCGATACGCAACGCCAAGGCCCTGCTGGACGAAGCGCCGCATTTGGCCGAAGCGTGGAACCAGCGCGCCACGGCTCGCCTTCACCTGGAACGCTACGCCGAGGCGATTCGCGACGGGCACGAGGCGCTCGAAATCAACCCCTACCACTTCCTCGCCGCGACGACCATGGGCCACGCCTACATGGCGATGGAAAGCCATGTTTCCGCATTGGAAAGCTTTCGCCGCGCCCTGCGGCTCAACCCCGATCTGGAAGGAATCCGCATCCAGGTCGTTCGTCTGGCACGGCTGGTGGAAGAGTAGCGTTTTCCCGACTACCGCGGCGCCGCCGACCGCGACGCAAGACGGTGGGCGGCGTCGGCGTAGTAGTTCGGGTTGTTCTCGAAACGCTGCAGCGTCTCTTCGCCGGCGAACAGGTAAACTCGGTTGCCGAAATACGCTCCATGCCCTCGCTTTCCTTCGACGGCCCGGCCCTGCTCGACCGCCAACACAATGTCCTGCCCTGAAAGCACCGGGGCGTAACGGTCGGGATCCTGGTAGAAACGAGCAGCCTTCTCGGCGTCGGCGAACAGGTAGGTCCGCCCGCGGTGGATCACTCCGTGTGCCTTGTTGCCCAGCACCCAGCGATCGCGACGGTTTGCACGCAAATCGTCGCCCAGCGAAACAGTGCAGTAGCCGTCGAGGCCCAACGGCGGATTCTCGGCCGGCCCGGCAGCCGGTTGCACCGGGGGCGCGGGCGGCGTATAATTCCGTGCTACCGGCGGATTCGGTTGCTCGGGAGGTGTCATGCTTGCCCGAGGCGCGCCATGCATCGGGGGTGCAAGGTCCGGCGACGGCCGTTGAGCAACGGGCCGCGCGTGGGCCGCCAGTTGGGTCAATCGGCCGGCAAGTTGCTCCGGCCCGACCCGGCCTTCGATCCGATCCAGCGGCGTGCCGTCCGGTCGCAGGATCAGAATCGTCGGCAGAACGCGTACGCCGTAATGCCGTCCGAAGTCGGGTGCTTGCTCGTGGTTTACCTTCACCGGCAGATAGGCCGCGTGGACCGAGGCCGCGACGGCCGGTTGTGCGAGCACCTCGTGCTCGTTGCCGCGGCAGGCCTGACACTGGGGCGACCACAGGTAGACGAACACAAGTCGGCCCGACTGGGCAGCTTGGGCCGTTGCACCCTCCAGGGTAGGGTACCAATGCACTCCAGTTTGGCCCAAGGCGCTTCCTGCGAGCCCCCACACGAGAAACGAACCCCAGGCAAACCTTGCTAGATGACCCATATTGCCTATCTCTGCATAATTGGGATGGTTTGTAGCGATTGAACCATCCCTGAGTATCGGTAGTAACGACTGGCCGATTTGGGAAAAGGAGCTCGTTGCGAGGAATTTGTCGGCTGTCGCGGCGAAAATCGGCCGGTTAGGCAGTTTCCTCTTGCAAACGGCTTCGCCCTATTGTATAAGGAATGAGAGTTTGCTAGAATAATAAGTCCAGGCTGGATGGCCCGTTCACGCAAGGGCCTGTCTGCTAAGGTCGCCTGGAATCCGCTTGTGCCGAGTTCGTCTCGGTTATCTGGCCTGTTTTCCGAGGACCGGTGCGTTTCCGGGTCCGAAATCGGGCTGGAGCAGGGTGGCCGATCGGGGTTGCCCTTGATGTGCCCTGTCGAGAGGAATCGGGCCGGGACATCGAGGCACGAAGTACGCGATTGAAGGATTCCAAACAGCGCGCGCTTCCAAGCACGCTCGCCGTCATCCAAGAGCCGCTGTGGCGGAGATGCCGCACACAGTCACCCTCCGGTCGCCTGGCTTGTAGTAGGGGACAATCGACGAAGTCCGATGCCGGACGTGCATCCTTGCCATTGCGGAGAACTGAGTCTCCCTCACACCACGGGCCCGGATGCGACGCGGAAAGTGTGTCAATCGAAGGAACTTTAGTAGGTGTTCTTATGGCCAAACGGAAGAAGAATCGGCCCCGCGGGCGCGGTGGCAATCAGGCGGTAGGCAACCGCCATCGGCCGCGGCCCGGACGAGTGGAGGACAACGGGAGCCGGCCGGTCGATTCGGCCGATACCGGCGATCCCGGTGTTACCGAACCCGGCGGCGGCGTGCTCGAAATGCACCCCAACGGCTACGGTTTCCTCCGCGACCCCAACGCAAATTACGTCCGGCAACTTTCCGATCCCTTCGTACCGGGAAGCATGATCGAAAAGTACCGGCTGCGCGAAGGCGTCCACCTCAACGGTCTCGTCCAGCCGGCGCGGAAGCAGCAGGGACCCCGACTCCGTGAACTCCACGATGTCGACGGCATGGACCCGGAGGAGTACCGCAACGTCAAGACCTTCGACGAACTGACGCCCATCAACCCCGAATCGTGGTTGAAACTCGAAACCGGCCCCCAACCGCTCACCACCCGCGTGATGGACCTGCTCACGCCGCTGGGCAAGGGGCAGCGGGCGCTCATCGTGGCGCCGCCGCGCACGGGCAAGACGATCCTGCTGCAGCACATCAGCCACGGCATTTCGACGAATTACCCCGGCGTCAAGCTCATTGTCCTCCTCATCGACGAACGGCCCGAGGAAGTGACCGACATGAAGCGCGCCGTCGACGGCGAAGTCGTCGCCAGCAGCCTCGACCGCGAAATCGAAAGCCACGTCCGACTTTCCCAACTCGTTGTCGAACGCTGCAAACGTCTCGCCGAGATGGGCAAAGACGTCGTCATGCTCATGGACTCCATCACCCGCCTCGCCCGCGCCTTCAACAAGTGGGTGGGCAACACCGGCCGAACCATGTCCGGCGGCGTCGACATCAAGGCCATGGACATCCCCAAGAAGCTGTTCGCCACCGCACGGCTGTTCGAGGAAGGCGGCTCGCTGACCATCGTCGGCACCGCCCTGATCGACACCGGCAGCCGCATGGACGAACTGATCTTCCAGGAGTTCAAAGGGACGGGCAA
>CAYPWB010000160.1:0-12789 GCA_964414315.1 uncultured Planctomycetaceae bacterium
GTGGTGATTTGCCGGCCGCCGATGGCCGTTTCGATGACGTCCTGCACGTCGCGGATGCTAATGCCGTAGCGGGCGATGGCTGCCCGTTCGATGTCGATCTCGATGTACGGCTTGCCGATGATCCGATCGGCGATGACCGCCTCGGACTGGACTCCGGGCACCTCCTTGAGAAATTGCTCCACCTGCATGCCCACCTCCTGGATGTTTTCGAGCGACGTGCCGCGAATGCGCACGGCCATCGGCGCGCGGACGCCCGTTTGCAGCATGACGATGCGCGCCGAAATGGGCTGGAGCTTTGGAGCGCGGGTGGTGCCCGGCAAGCGGGCCGCCTCCTCGACGGCCTCCCAGATATCGTCCGGGCTGCGAATGTCGTCGCGCCATTGCCGGTAGGGCATTCCGCGCGGGTCGGGGATCAGTTCGCCCTCCTCATCGCGCAGGAAGACGGTCTTGCCGTCGCGCCGCTCGTAGGCGAAACGCAGATGCCGGCCCGCAGCGTCGATCTTGTACTCCGGCTTGTAGGTGATGATCGTCTCGATCATCGAGATGGGCGCCGGGTCCAATGGGCTTTCCACGCGGCCGATCTTCCCGACCACCATATCGACCTCCGGAATGGCCGAGATGGCCATGTCCTGCTTGCGCAGTACGTCCATCGCCTCGCCGATGGAAGCATGGGGCATGGTCGTGGGCATGAGCAGGTAGGAGCCCTCGTCCAGCGGGGGCATGAACTCGCGGCCCAGGCCGGGGAACGCATGCGCAGCCCACACCCACGCCCCGGCGCCGCGAACGCGCTCCTCGGCCACGCCCAGCCGGCCGAGCCCCTGCGGGATGAACCCGAAGACCGTCTCGAACCCAAGCCAGATCACCGCGGCGAGAGCCGTCGTGATGGTGGGCATCGCATAGAAGAGCAGTTTGTGTTCGAGGAAGAAGCGCAGCACCGGCTCGTAGTACCTGTAAAACAGCAGGAACGCTCCCAACAGCCCGCCGACGGCCGTAATGACGAAGGCGAAATTGCGCAGCGTACCGGCCTGAAAACCCAGCGGCATCCAGTCGAAGGTCAGCACGACCCCGACCACCGCAACGGCCAGTGCGATTCCCGCACGCGGTAGCCATACGGCAACGCCCTCGGGCAAGTGCGGTCGGCCGAGGACATAAACCGCCCACAGCCCCAGTGCCAGGGCGATCCACCAGGAGAACAGGGCCCCGCCCACGACGCCCGCCAGCAGCAACGCCGGCGCCGCCGCGGCTCGAACCCAGCGCCGTCGGGTCGGGGAACCGAACAGCAAAAGCGCCAGCGGCGGAATGACCGTCAGCGCCAGGATGACCGAGGCCAAGAGGGCGAAGGTCTTCGTATAGGCCAGCGGCTTGAACAGTTTGCCCTCCGCGCCGGTCATGGCGAACACCGGCAGGAAACTGACCACCGTGGTCAGGATGGCCGTGAGCACGGGGCGGCCCACCTCGCCGGCGGCCCGGAAAAGGACCGCGCGCCGGCTCTCGGCCGGGTCGGCGTCCTCCAGGTGGCGCAGCATGTTCTCGCACATGATGACCCCCATGTCGACCACGGTTCCCACGGCAATGGCGATGCCGGAAAGCGACATGATGTTCGAGTCGATCCCGAACAGTTTCATCGCAATGAAACACAGGATCACCGCCAGCGGCAAAGTGCAGGAGATGAGCAGGCTGCTGCGCAGGTGGCCCACCATCACCAGTACCACGATAATCGTGACGAGAATCTGCTGACGAATGGCTCGCTCGAGGGTGCCCAGGGTTTCGTGGATCAACTCGGTTCGGTCGTAGAAGGGGACGATGGTCACGCGGGAAACGCGGCCGTCGTCGAGGGTCTTTTGGGGCAGCGCGGGGGCGATTTCGTCGATCTTCCGCTTGATGTTTTCGATGGCCGCCAACGGGTTCTCGCCGTGGCGCACCACCGCCACGCCGCCGACGGCCTCGGCGCCCCCCTTGTCGAGCGCGCCGCGGCGCAGGGCCGGCCCGGTCGATAAGTGGGCAACGTGGCTAAGGTAAATCGGCACGTCGTCGACGGCCGTTACGACCGTCTGCTCCAGGTCCTCCACCCCCTTGAGGAACCCGAGCCCGCGAATCAGGTACTCGACGCGGTTGATCTCGATGGTGCGCGCGCCGACGTCGGCATTCGAGCGGCGCACGGCGTTGTAGACCTGGTCGAGCGTGACCCCGTACGCCTGCATGGCATCCGGGTCGACGTCGACCTGGTACTCGCGTACGAACCCACCCACCGACGCCACCTCGGCAATCCCGCCGGCCGATTGCAGGGCATAGCGGACGTTCCAGTCCTGGATACTGCGTAGCTCGTCGAGGTCCCATCCGCCGGTCGGCTCGCCCGTTTCGGTGTCGCGCCCTTCGAGCGTGTACCAGAACACCTGCCCCAGCGCGGTCGCGTCGGGACCCAGCCGGGGCACCACCCCCTCGGGCAGGTCGCCCTGGGCCACGTTCAGGCGTTCAATCAGCCGGGAACGCGACCAGTAGAAGTCGATCCCCTCCTCGAAAATCACGTAGACGGAGGAGAAGCCGAACATCGAAACGCTGCGTACCGTTTGCACCCCGGGAACGCCCAGCAGCGACACGGTGAGCGGGTACGTAATCTGATCTTCGACGTCCTGCGGCGAGCGGCCCATCCACTCGGTGAAGATGATCTGCTGGTTTTCGCCGATGTCGGGAATAGCGTCGACGGGCACCCGCCGGCGGGGGAGCCAATCCGGCGCGTAGTCGAACGGCATCACCACCAGGCCCACAACCAAGAGCGAGCCCAGCACCAGCCCCACGACGAGCTTGTTGTCCATGCAGAAGCCGATCACGCCGTTCACCAGCGCGTCGATGGCGTCGCCGGAGTGGTCTTCATGTTGGGCGTTCGGTTCAGGCATTTTGGACACCTCGTTTCATTCAGCGTTATCGGCCCCGTGGGACAAGCTTCCAGCCCGTGGGACAAGCTTCCAGCCCGTGGGACAAGCTTCCAGCTTGTCATGATCGTGGGAGAGGCTTCCAGCCTGTCTCTTGTTGTCTGACAAGCTGGAAGCTTGTCCCACGGTTGTGTTTCCTACGGCGGCCCCGACAGAAACGGCCGCCGGATTTCTCCGCAGCGGAGCATCAAATATCCGAAGTACGGATTGGCAATCACCTCGCCCGCCTGGAGCCACGGGGCGCCCCGGTTGCCGTCGACCATCGGGCAGTAGGCCTCGTACAGCGGTTCGGCCAGCGAGTGCCCGAACGTACCGGCAAGGTCCAGCATCGCCTCGGCCAGCGGCTCGAACCGAGCCCGCAGGGGTGCGAGCTCTTCGACACCGTCCCCGGCGGTTAGCACGTCTTGGAGGCGTGCGCGGGCGGCCGACCAGGCCGCATCCAGCCGCCGGTCGACGGTCCCCTCCGGCGTGCCCTCGAGGGCCGCGTGCATCGCCCGCCAATACCCGGCCGCCTCGGCCGCCTCATCGTCGGCCAGCGCCTCCTGCACTTTGAGGTAATGCTGATACACCGGCGTGAGCTTCCGGAGCAGCCTTTCGGGTACGGTTAGCGGGTCGTGCCCGGCGATGCTCATCATGCTCGGCTTCGCCTGGATTTGCAGCGCGCTGTCGATCTTGAAGTTACCTTGGGTGACCACCAAATCGCCTTCCTCCAGTCCGTGCCGCACCAGGTAGTAGTCGCCCGCCCGCGGGCCCAGCAGCACCTCGCGTCCCTCGAACACCGTGCCTTCCGACCGGTCCTCGTCTTCCTCCTCCGAATCGGGCAGCCGCACGTACACCACGGCCCGCTGCCCGGTTACCAGCGGGGCCGTGGCCGGGATGACCAGGGGTGGCTGGTTCGATTTTTCGGGCGCCACGAAGCCGAGTTCCTCGGCCGGCACGAGGTCCATGCCGCAAATGTCGCACTGGCCGGGCTCGTCCTTGACGATCTCCGGATGCATGGGCGAAATCCATTTGCCGGCCAAGGCCGGGTCGAACACGTCTCCTCCTTGCGCCAATTGGCTGCGAACCCGAGCGCGAACGAACATACCGGGCTTCAGCTTCCCGTCGGGGTTGGGCGCGTTCACGCGCACCCGCACCGTACGTGTCCGCTCGTTGAGCACCGGGTCAATGAATGCGATCCGTCCTCGAAATACCTCACCGGGATGGCTCTCGGCGGTGAACTCGACCTCCTGGCCGAATCGGAGCCACGGCACGTCGGACTCGTAGGCATCGATGAGCACCCACACCTGCGAAAGATCGGCGATGGTGTAAATGTTCATTCCCGTCTTGACGTACATCCCCTCGGTCGCATGCCGTTCGATGACCACGCCGCCGAGGGGCGCATGGATGGTCAAGTGATCGGACGGCGTGCCGCGGCGTTTGATTTCCTCGATTTGACGGTCGAGCAGTCCCAGCAGTCGCAGCTTCTCCACCGCCAGTCTCAGCGGCGTCATGCCCTGCTCGGGAGCGGGGCTGCCCCGTCGCTGCGAGTTGCGATGCACCACGAGCAGTTCCTGCTGCGCGACGATCAGTTCCGGGCTGTACATCGACACGAGTTGGTCGCCTTGCCGGACGGTCACGCCGGTGTAATCGACATAAAGTCGGTCGAGCCGGCCGGGCACCCGGGCCGTGATGTAGGCTAACCGGGTTTCGTCGTATTGGACCTTGCCTACCATACGGACCGATTTGGCCACGTACCGCCGCCGAACCGGAGTGGTTTGAATATCGGCCAAGGCCATGGCCGCCTCCGACATCCGCAAATGCCGCGGCCCGGCGACGTCGTCGTCCATCGGCACCAGTTCCATGTTGCAAACGGGACACAACCCCGGCTCGGGCAACTGGACGCACATCATCGCGCAGGTCCACGAAGTGTTGTCCTGCGCCGCTTGGACTTCCGTCGCAGCCGGGTCGGGCTTTTCGCTCGCCAGCCAGTATCCCACTCCGGTGCCCGTGCCGAGAATAGCTGCGAAAACGAACAGGATTGCAGGCGCCAAACGCGCGCAGCGTCGCGCATGAGCAAGCAGCCTTCGCCATCGCGAAGACGAAGCCGTCGATTGCCGGTCTTCTGAACCCGTCGGATTGTCCACCATGGAACCACCTCGTTATGTCTGATCTCACCCTCAGGAACACAGCCGTTCAAAGAAGGCTGCCCTCCGATCCCTGCAACGCATGGCGAAGGTCAAGGAAAAGTCGTCGCCGGCGATCGCCGCGTAACCCGCAAGAAATGGAGATGACGCACAGCCTGCGCGCAGCATCTCCCCGCTAAACGGGAATCAGAGCAGCAGTCGGCACAGTGCGACGCAGCGCTGGGAAGCCGAACCGAACACGGCCGAATCGTCGACGCCTCGGTCGTGCCAGGGCACCGCGCTGTTCACCGCCGGGTCGAGAGTTTCCGAGAACGCCGGTGGGGTCCAATCGGTCGAGCCGCCGCGTTCGGAGGGCAAGGGCACAGGCGCGCCCGGGACACTTCGCCGGCAGCATCGGCAGGCGCAGGCCACTGCACCCGACTGCTCAACGTCGCGGCTCGCCGAGCAGCATCCCCGGGATGGGCGCCGCTCGACCGCGTGGCAGACGTTCGAGCCGCAACATCCTTGACCCGCGAGTTGCGGATGGGCCGAATCGCAGGTACAGTTTTCCCACGTCACGGGCTGGGCAACCAACGCGGCCGCCAGCAGCCAGCAGATCGCTTTCGGGATGCTTGCTGAGAAAACCATTCAGAACCTGATGAACTTTGCCGGTGAAGTATATGCCGAACCGACGGCCGCGGCAAGACTATGCCACCCGCGCGAGGGGATTCTGCGGCAGAAAGCATCACGGGCGTGCTTGGCCTTATTGCGGCTCTGCCACCGAGTTGACGGCCGTGCCGACGGCCCGTTCCAGCGAGGCGACGGCCTGCTCGCGAACCGCCTCGCGACGGTACAGGTCGATCCGGTATTGCAGCAAGGTGCGGTAGGTGTCGAGCAACTGCTGGAAGTCGGCCCGGTTGGCCCGGTAGGCCTCGGTTACCAGTTCGAACGCCTCCGACGCGCGAGGCACAATCTCCTCTTCCAGAATACCGAGCACACGGTCATGCTCGGCAAACTGTGCATGGAGCGTGTGGACTTCGGCGTGGAACTGGTCCTGAGTCGCGGCGTAACGACGCGTCGTGGCGGCGGCTTGGCACTGGGCCTCGCGGACTGCGGCGTCCAGGCGGCTGCGGTAGATGGGCAGGTTCACCCCCACGCCCAGCGAGAACGCGTCGCGGCCATTGGCCACGGGACTGAGCCCCCCCGAGCCCATCTCGTACCAGTTCAGTGCCACGGTCACATCGGGCCAATACTCTCGCTGGGCCACTTCCACGGCGCTGCGGTCGCGGGCCGCCTCGCGCCTCCAGGCTTCCAACTCCGGTTGCCACCGGTCGGCCAAGGCAACCAGGACCTCCGCTCGGTGCGCCAGTTGGGCACGTTCGATGCCACGTTCGGTTTCCAGGGGAACGGTTTGCGGTAAGTGCAGAACGGCCAACAGCCGCGCCCGCGATTGACTGCCCGACTGCTCCAGTTGCACGAGCGACATCTGGAGCTTCGACAATTCGTTCTGCACCTGGAGGACGTCCTCCAACCCGGTATTGCCTGCGTCGGTCCGGTAGCGTCGCTGGGTGACTTCGACCACGTCTTTGAGCAGCCCTTCAATCCGGCGTGTTTCCTCAACGGCGCGTTCGATGAAATACAGATCGAAATACGCCTTCTTAACACGCTCGGTCACCTCCAGTTCGGTGGTTATTACCCGCGAGTAGGCCGCCATGGCGTTATAGTGGGCCGTCTCGCTCCGCAACGCCCGCTTCCCGAACCATGGAAACCGTTGCGAGAGACTCACGGCCAACTGCTGGGGGCCGGCGGCCGTCTGAATTTCCTCCATGAACACCGTCGTGAGGAGGTTCGGGTCGGGCAGCGCCGCCGCTTGGGGAACGCGGTGCGCCAGAGAATGCGCCCGGTGGCGCGCCGCTTGGACCTCCGGGTTGTTGGCCAGGGCGTACCGGACGAGTTGCTCGACCGTCGCCGGGGTTGGAAAAGGCCCTGCGTCGGGTAACCTTGCCGACTCCGGAGAAGTGCTTTCTTGCCAGTAGCCGACCACTCGCCCCGGTTGCTGCAATCCACGCGCCGAGGACCCGCCGAACGATTCCGGGAATCGTAGGGAAGCCGTCGACTGCGCGTCGGCTCGACTGATCGCCACCGATAGCGTCCCGATAAGCAGCGCCGCCGGAAACCCCCGCATCCTCGCCCCCAATATCTGCACGTTCCATTTTTCCCGAACAATTCGCGCAACCGGCGCTATCGTTATCGTCGGCACCGGGACGCGCGCGGCTTCAATGGAAACACGAAGCCGGAGGGGACAAGTTCGGGGAACGGATGCCGCAGGAAAGGGGGGTGGGTCAGGGCGTCTGCCCCCGGCGCTGGTAGCTGCTGTACCGGGCCGGCGACTCGTTCCGGTCGGCGGCGAGGAACTCCGCGACGCGCTCGGCACTGTGGGCGCCAATCAGGTACCGGGCCTTCCACCGCTCGCCTTCGCGGTCGAACCGCACCAGTTGCGGCACGGAATTGCCACGCAGATATCGTCGCGAGAACTCGGGCCGCGCCTCGATGTCGATATACGCGAATTCCAACCCGCGAAGTCCGCCCTTGCGATCGACCTCCGGCAGGGTGCGGTCTTTCATCACGCGGCATGCCGGGCACCAGTCGGCGCCGAACAGGAACACGAGTGGCCGGCCCGATTCCGCACTCCGCGCATACGCGTCCTGGGCCGCATCGCGAGGCGCGCTTCCGAGCAACAACGTGTGAAAGACGGCAGCCATGGCCAGCGAGTTCAAGGTCATTCCGATCCATCTCCTGCTTAGGGGGGGCGAGGGGCGGTCGAACCCTTCCCAGCCTACTGCCGGGAAGAGTCGCCAGGGTTCATGCATTATAGTCGCAATTCCATGTGCAGTTTGCGTGCCGACCGCCCTCCGAAAAGAACCGATCGCGCAACCCTCGACATTGCTGGCGTTTACACGAAATCCTCCCCTGGGCGAAATGAACACTTCTGTAAACCGCGAACACTTCCGTCAACACGCACGTGTTCAGGATGGCAATCGGTTGATTTCTGCCACCCGCTCTGGAACTCAAATGAACCGGGGGGCGACGGGATCCGTCGCCCCCCGGGGTATCGCGGGCGATCGCTCTTGCTCAGACGGGCTTGCCGGTGAACTTGGTCAGGGCCTTCATGTAGTTGCCCCGCTCAAAGGCGGCCGGCTGCGGGCAGTTTTGCTGGCTCATGCTGCCGCGAAGCTGATCGACCGAGTCGTAGCCCTTCTCGACCATCCAGGCGGTCAGGTCGCGAAGCATCTGACCGACGTGATCGAACCCGTTCAGGTAGATGGTCGAGGCCACTTGGCCGACGTCGGCCCCGGCCAGCAGAATCTTCGCCAGCCCCTGCCCGTTGTGAACGCCGCTGGTTACCGCCAACGACGCGTTCACCTGCCCCCGGAGGATGGCTACCCAGCGGAGCGGCAGGAGCATTTCGGCGGGCGAACTCAGCTCCAGATGCGGCGACGTTTCGAGCGAGTCGAGGTCGATGTCGGGCTGGAGGAAGCGGTTGAACAGCACCAGGCCGTCGGCGCCCGCCTCGGCCAGCTTCCGGCACATGTTGCCCGGCGAACTGAAGTAGGGTCCCACTTTCACGGCAAGCGGAATCGAGAGCGATTCCTTCACGGCGGCCACCAGGTCGGTGTACCGTTTCTCGACGTCGGCGGCCGGCGCGTCGATGTCTGCCGCGATGAAATAGATGTTCAGTTCCAGCGCGTCGGCGCCGGCTTCCTGCATCATCTTGGCGTACTTGACCCAACCGCCGGTCGACGTGCCGTTGAGGCTCGCAATGATCGGCATCTTCACGGCCTTCTTCGCCGCCGTGATGTGGTCGAGGTACGTAGTCGTTCCGGAGCGGTATTCGCCGGGATCGGGGTACCAGTTCGAGTGCTCGGCGTAGAACTCGGAGCCGTACTCCGAGGCGGCCAGCAGCTCGGCCTCCTCGTTTACGATTTGCTCCTCGAACAGCGAGGCGAGCACGGCCGCGCCGGCCCCGGCCTGTTCGAGCCGCTCCAGCCACTCGACTTGCAACGTGAGGGGGCACGCGGCAACGACCAACGGGTTCTGGAGCTTCAATCCGAGGTATGTGGTGCTAAGGTCAGCGCTCATGACTTCACCTCCTTTTCCGAGTTCGCGGCTTCCTCTCCGTTGCCACCTCCGTTGCCGCCCGGCTGCATCGTAGCCAGGTGCGAGTAAAGATGCCACCGGACGTCAACGTCCTCCTGACCCAATCGCAGCAGCCGTTCCGAGTGCTCCGGCTTGCTGCGCGCGAGCATGGCAAACCGGGCCTGCTTCAGGGCGAAGTCCTTGAAGGTGCCCTTGGGCGCCTTGCTGTCGAGGCTGAACGGCTGCGGCGCGCGCGGGTCGTAATGGTACAACGGCCAATAGCCGCATTGAACGGCCTCCTTCTGGTACTGCATACCGATGGAGACGTCGATGCCCCAGCCGATGCAGTGGCTCAGGGCAATGATGAGCGAAGTGCCGGGGTACGATTCGGCGGCCCGGATGGTGCGCAAGGCATGCATCGGGTTGGCGCCCATCGAAATCTGGCCGACGAACACACCGCCGTAGCTCATGGCGATCATGCCGAGGTCCTTCTTGCGGCTCGGCTTGCCGGCGGCGGCGAACTTGGCCACCGCCCCGCGCGGCGTGGCCTTGCTGGCCTGCCCGCCCGTGTTCGAGTACACCTCCGAGTCCATCACCAGGATGTTCAGGTCGCGGCCGGAAGCGAACACGTGGTCGAGCCCGCCGAAACCGATGTCGTACGCCCAACCGTCGCCGCCGAAACTCCAAATGCTGCGGCGGATCAGGAAGTCGGCCGAGCCCAAGAGCGCCTTCGCCTCCGGACCGTCCAGCGACTGGAGTTTCTTCTTCAACTCAGCAACCGCGGACCGCTGTTTGCCGATTTCCTCGTCGCTCTCCTGCTTGTTGTTGACCAGTTCCGCGACGAGGTTGTCGCCCAGCTTCGGGGCCAGTTTCTGCAGCAGGATCGTGGCGTACTCCATCTGCTGGTCGACGCCCAGCCGCATGCCGAAGCCGAACTCGCCGGCATCTTCGAACAGGGAGTTCGACCACGTGGGTCCGTGGCCCTCCGGGTTCGTGGTGTACGGCGTGCACGGCAGGTTCCCGCCGTAAATCGACGAGCAACCCGTGGCGTTGGCGATCATCATCCGGTCGCCCACGAATTGCGTGATAAGCTTCACGTAAGGTGTTTCGCCGCAGCCGGCGCAAGCCCCGTTGAACTCGAAGAGCGGCTCCAGCAGTTGCGAACCCTTGATCGTATCGGCCTTGACCGCATGCCGGTCGGGGTACGGGAGCGTCTCGAAGAACGCCAGGTTCTGCTGCTCGCGCTCGAGGTGGTCGAGCTTCCACTCCATGTTGATGGCCTTCCGGCCGGCCACCTGCTTGTTCTTCGCCGGGCAAACGTCGACACACAGCCCGCAGCCGGTGCAGTCGTCGGGGTACACCTGAAGGCGAACCTTCCAGCCCGGGTACTCCTTGGTCTTGTAGTCGGCCGTTTCGAAGCTCTCCGGCGCGCCGTCCAGCTTGGCCGGATCGAAGACCTTCATGCGGATGGTGGCATGCGGGCAGGCCAGCGAGCACTGGCCGCACTGGATGCAAACGTCCTTGTCCCAGATGGGAATCTCCTGGGCGATGCTCCGCTTTTCGTACTTCGTCGTGCCGGTGGGAAAGGTCCCGTCGACCGGGAACTTGCTCACCGGGATGTGGTCGCCCCGGTTGGCGATGATCTCGCCCAACAGTTCCTTGACGAACTCCGGCGCATCGTCGGGCACGGAAGCAATCCGGTGCTTGGTCGAGGTGACCTTCTCCGGCACCTTGACCTCCTTCAGCGAACCCAGGGCCCCGTCGACCGCGGCGTAGTTCCGTTGCAGCACCGTCTCGCCCCGCTTGCCGTACGTGGCCTTGATGGCGCCCTTGATTTGCGCGATGGCTTCCTCCTCGGGCAGGATTCCCGACAGCTTGAAGAAGCACGTCTGCATGACCGTATTGATGCGGACGCCCATCTGGGCCTCCTTGGCCACGTGATACGCGTCGACCACCCAGAACTTCAGCTTCTTGTCGATAATCTGCTGCTGGGTTTCGATCGGCAGGGTGTCCCAAACTTCGTCGGGGCCGAACGGACTGTTCAACAGGAACGTGGCGCCCGGCTCGGCCATCGACAGCATGTCGAGCCGGTCGGGGAAGTGCGACTGGTGGCACGCCACGAAGTTCGCGCTGTGGACCAGGTAAGAGCCCTTGATAGGCCGCGGGCTGATGCGCAAGTGCGACGCGGTGAGCGACCCGGCCTTCCGCGAGTCGTACACGAAATACGCCTGCGAATACATCGGCGTGTTCTCGCCCACAATCTTGCACGTGTTGCGAACGGCGCCCACCGTGCCGTCGCTGCCGAGGCCGAAGAAGACGGCGCGGGTGACGTCCTCCGCCTCGGTCGAATAGCTCTCGTCGAACGGCAGGCTGGTGTCGGTCACGTCGTCGATAATACCCACGGTGAAGTGGTTGCGGGGCTCGGCCTTGGCCAGTTCGTCGAACAGGGGCTTGACCATGGCGGGCGTGAACTCCTTCGAGCTGAGCCCATAGCGACCGCCCACCACCTTCGGCATCGTGCCGGCGGGGCAGTGCTCGGCAAGCGCCGTAATGACGTCCTGATGGAGCGGCTCGGCGGCGCCGCCCGGCTCCTTGGTGCGGTCGAGCGCGGCGATGGTCTTCACGGTCTTCGGCAGTGCGTCGACAAACGCCTTGCTGTCGAACGGGCGGTACAGCCGAACCTTCACCAGCCCGACTTTCTCGCCTTCGGCCACCATCTTGTCGACCGTCTCCTCGACCACACCGCAGCCGGCAGTCATGAGAACGATCACGCGGTCGGCGTCCGGGGCGCCGTAGTAGTCGAATAATTTGTACTGGCGGCCGACCAGCTTCGCGAACTCGTCCATGGTTTCCTGGACCAGTCCGGGCACCTTCGCGTAAAACGGGTTGCACGCCTCGCGGGCCTGGAAGAAGTGGTCGGGGTTCTGGGCCGTGCCGCGCAGGACCGGCCGCTCCGGCGACATGGCTCGCTCGCGGTGCGCGTTGACCAGGTCCATGTCGATCATCGCCCGGCAATCGTCCTCGGTAAGCTGCTCCACCTTGTTCACTTCGTGCGAGATGCGGAACCCGTCGTAGAAGTGGATGAACGGCACGCGGCACTTCAGCGTGGCCGATTGCGCGATCAGGGCGATGTCCTGGGCTTCTTGGATCGACCCGCTGGCCAGCATGGCCCAACCGGTCGAACGGCAGGCCATCACGTCGCTGTGGTCGCCGAAGATCGACAGGGCGTGGGTCGCCACGGTTCGGGCCGTCACGTGGAAGACCGTGGGCGTCAGTTCGCCGGCGATCTTGAACATGTTGGGGATCATCAGCAACAGCCCTTGCGAGGCTGTGAAGGTCGTCGTGACGGCCCCGGCCTGCAAAGCGCCGTGGACCGCTCCGGCGGCTCCGGCCTCGCTCTGCATTTCGACCACGTGGGGTACGGAGCCGAAGATGTTCTTGCGTCCGGCGGCGGCCCATGCGTCGGGCATTTCGCCAAGGCCCGAGGAGGGGGTGATCGGATAGATCGCCGCCACCTCGTTGCACCAATGGGCGATATTCGCCGTCGCCTCGTTCCCGTCGATGGTCACAAAGCGTCGTTCAGCCACAATTAGCTCTCCTAAAAACTGCGAGTTGGG
>CAYPWB010000161.1:0-12787 GCA_964414315.1 uncultured Planctomycetaceae bacterium
CAGGAGGGGATATTCATGGGTTTAGCATCTGCCATGAGCACGGCGTTGACGGGCTTGACCGCCGCGGAAACGACGATCGACGTAGTGGGCAACAACCTGGCCAACTCAAACACGGTGGGGTTCAAGGCTTCGGAGGCCTCGTTCGCCACCCAGTTCCTGCAAACCCGCAGCCTCGGCTCGTCGCCCACGACCGGCAGCGGCGGCACGAACCCGCGGCAGGTCGGACTGGGCACCATGGTGGCCGAAATCTCGCCCACTTTCACGCAAGGGACGATCGAAATCAGCTCGAACCCCACCGACCTGGCCGTTCAGGGCGACGGCTTCTTCGTCGTCGAGGGCGCCCGGGGCGAGCAACTGTACACGCGCAACGGCATTTTCAAGTTGAACGCCCAGAGCGAGCTGGTCACCATTACGGGCAACCGGTTGCTGGGCCACGGCGTCGATGACGACTTCGAGGTGCAAGCGACCAACAAGGTTCCTTTGACGATTCCACTGGGGGCTGCGGCGGTGGCGAAGCCGACCGAGAACGTGTACCTCGAAGGGACGCTGTCGCCGACCGGCGATCTGGCCGACACGGCCGAAGTGATCCAAACCGCCGTCTTGGGCGACGCCCAGTGGACGTACCCCACGACGGCCGTCGATCCGAAAGTCGCCACCCAGCCCGACGTGACCGGGCTCGCAACCGCCCCGGCTGCGTCCGGCGGCAGCGTGGGTCCGGGCAACTACTACTACAAGGTTGTGTATGCCGACGGGCCTCTCGGCGGCAATCCCCAGTCGGAAGGCATCGCGTCCACCTACTCCACGGTGGTGAACGTCACGGCCCCTGACGATTCGGTCGACGTCAACAACTGGCCGATTCCGGATCCGACCGACCCGAACGTCGACCACTACACGCACGTGCGGGTGTACCGGAGCGAGGCGGGAGCGGACCCCGATACGGATCCCTTCTACTTCATCGGTGAAGACGTGATCGACAGCGGCGGCACGATTCCCGACACGTTCTCCGACGCCGACCTGATTGCCGCCGATCAGAAACTCGACCAGGACGATATGCTCGTGGGGGCCTATCAATACTACGTGACCTTCTACAACGCGGGGGCCAACCGCGAAAGCCGGCCCAGCCCGGTCGCCGGCCCGCTCATTATCAACGACGGGCGCGTCCACCTGGAAGACATTCCGTCCGGCGATGCCGGGGAGTGGACCCATACCCGCATTTACCGAAACCTGGCGGACGACACCGGGGCGTTCCACATGGTCACCGAGATTCCCGGAGTCGCCGGCGGCAACTTCACCGATTCCGTTCCCGACGCCACCATCGAGGGCAACGCGGAAATCGACTTCGACGGGGCCAAGATTCGCGCCAGCACCCTGGTTCTGGATATGGTCCGCCGCGACGGCTCGACCTATTCCTCCGTCTTTTCGGGGCCCGGGACGCTCCAGTTCGCCGGTCGGAAGGGCGGACGGACGCTCGCCACCAAGGAGTTCGAAATCACCGCGAATACGACGGTGTTGGAACTGTACAATTTCATCGAGTCGTCCATGGGCATCCAGATTCCGCCCGGCCCCGACAGCTCCCGGCCCATCCCGCCTTCCGAAGGTCCTTACGGCGGCAATGCCGGCGGCGAGGTGACCGCCGACGGCCGCATCCGCATGCGCGGCAACAACGGCGTCGACAACGCCATCGCCATCGGCCTGGCCGGCATGAAACTGGTCAAGGCAGACGGGACCGAGCAGAACATCAACATGCCGTTCACCTCGATCCAAGACGCCAAGGGCGAGAGCGCCGTGGCCGACTTCATGGCCTACGACAGCCTGGGCATTCCTATCGCGGTTCGCCTGACGGCGGTGCTCGAAAGCCGAAGCAGCACGGCCACCACGTACCGCTGGTTCGCCGACTCGCCCGACAACGACCCCGATGTGGGCTCGCAAATCGCCGTGGGAACCGGGCTGATTACCTTCGACGGCACCGGCAACTTCACCACGGCCAGCGAAACGAAGGTGTCCATCGAACGCCGGAACGTGTCGTCGGCCTCCCCCCTGGAGTTCGACCTGGACTTCGACCAGCTTTCCGGCCTGGCCACCGACAACAGCACACTGGCCGTCGCGCGGCAGGACGGTTCGGCGCCGGGCGTGTTGACGAGCTTCATCGTGGGCGAGGACGGGCGCATCCGCGGGGTGTTCAGCAACGGCATCACGCGCGACTTGGGCCAGATTATCCTCGCGCGCTTCGGCAACCCCACCGGCCTGGAACAAAAAGGCCAGAACATGTTCGCCGCGGGCGTAAACTCCGGCCTGCCGGTCGAAGGACGCCCCAACGAGCAGGGCATCGGCTCGATCGTGGCCGGGGCCCAGGAACTTTCCAACACCGACATCGGCGGCAACCTGATCGACCTGATCCTGGCCGCCACCATGTACCGCGGCAACACCCGGGTGATTACCACGGCGCAGCAGATGTTCGACGAACTGCTCGCCCTGCGGCGCTAAGTGCCTGCCTGAAAACTCCCCTCTCCCATTGGGAGAGGGGTTGGGGGGTGAGGGTTTTTTCATTTTGGTCAAGATGAAGGCAAAGTCGATCGGTAGATTTCCCTCACCCTAACCCTCTCCCGGAGGGAGAGGGAACATGCATCCAAGCTTTTTTGGACAGCCTCGAAGCGTGAACCCCAACGCAACCTTGCCATGATCAAACTCACGCGATTGGGCGGCGAGCCGTTCGTGCTCAACGCCGAACTGATCCGTTACATCGAGGCCCGGCCCGACACCTACATTTCGCTCACCACGGGGGAGCGGATTGTGGTGGTCGAGTCGATGGACGAGGTGATGCGCCGCGCGGTGCTGTACCAACAGGCCAAACACCTGGTGCCGCCGGCCCAACGCGCGCGGCCCGAATAGAAATCCGGAACTTGAAACCGAACAGATCAACGCATTGAACTATGGATATCGCCAGCGTCATCGGACTGTTGCTGGGCGTTGCCCTGCTGATTATCGCCATCGCCATTGCGCCCGGCGCATCGTTCGGCGCGTTCATCGACTACCCGTCCATCATGGTGGTCATCGGCGGGTCGATTGCCGCCATTCTGATCTGCTTTCCGCTCAAAAGCGTGCTCAATACGGCGCGCGTGGTGAAGAACGTATTCTTCAATCGACAGGAAGACTTCCGTTCGCTGATCGAGCAACTTGTATCGCTCGCCGAGACCGCCCGCCGCGACGGCCTGCTGGCGCTGGAAGGACGCATCGAGGAGTTAACCAATCCGTTTGTGATCCTGGGCATCCAAATGGCCGTCGACGGCACGCGTCCGGAAGTGATCGAGGACATCCTGCGAACCGAACTGAGCGCGGTGGCCACCCGGCACCGCAACGGCAAGAATGTCCTCGACCAGTTGGGACGATTCGCGCCGGCGTTCGGCATGATCGGGACCCTGATGGGACTGATCATCATGCTGGGAAACATGGAGGACCCGTCGGCCATCGGCCCCGGTATGGCGGTGGCCCTTATTACAACGCTCTACGGGGCAATTACCGCCAACCTGATCGTGCTGCCGATGGCCG
This sequence comes from uncultured Planctomycetaceae bacterium, assembly GCA_964414315.1. Taxonomy (GTDB): domain Bacteria; phylum Planctomycetota; class Planctomycetia; order Pirellulales; family Thermoguttaceae; genus PWXP01. The sequence continues at coordinate 3,547 of CAYPWB010000161.1, forward strand.
AGAAGCTCGGCCACATCAACAAGCATGAAATTCTCGTCATGGAGATCATCGTGCGCGGCATCATGGGCATCCAGGCCGGCGAGAACCCGCGCGTGATCGAACAGAAGCTGAGTACCTTCGTGCCGCCGAAGCACCGGCAGGCCGAGGAAGCCGCGTAAACCGCTTGCAGGCGGTTCGCTGAACCAGCCTCCTTTTCCCCAAACCGGGATTCACGATGTCTTTCGATCCACACGACGACGATGAAGTACAAGGGGTAGCCGAGTGGGTGGTCACCTTCGGCGACATGATGTCGTTGCTGCTGACCTTCTTCATTATGCTCGTTTCGATGAGTGAAATTAAGGAAGAGGAGCGTTATGAGTTGATGGTGGAATCGCTGCGCAAACGATTCGGGCACGACAGCACGGTGCTCAGCATGATCCCCGGCCCGACCAGCCCGCGGAACTCGCCCGTGGAAAAACTCGCCAGCATGGGTCGTGCGCGGCGGGTGGATACGATGCGAGGCGGCGATCGGGTGCGCGCGCCGGTGGGCGAGCACCCGCGCGTTCGCGCCATCCGCACGGCCGACCAGCGCACCCTCGGCTGCGAGATCGTCTTTCCCGAAGGTGAATGGGAAATCAGCGAAGCGAACCGGCGCGTTTTGCGGGCAACCGCTCAAGAGATAGGGGGCAAGCCGCAGAAGATCGAGATTCGCGGACATACCTCGACTCGGCCGCTGCCGGAGGACAGCCCCTTTCGAACGCATTGGGACCTGGCCTACGCCCGATGTGTCGTCGTGATGGAATCTCTGGAGAAGCTGGGCATCGATCCGAAACGGATCCGCATTTCCGTGGCTGCCGACAAGGAGCCGAAACACATCGGTCCTGACCCTCTTTTGAGGAAGCAAAACCCCCGCGTCGAGGTGTTTCTGCTGGACGAATTGGTGAAGGACCTCGAAGGGACGCCCGACGAACGCAAAGAGCGTTACTCGGAGCCGCCTACTGCAGGCCCGGAAGGATAGGCTAAGATTGAAATGTAGCCGGACCTGTTGCGGAATTGAGTCGCGGCCGTTTCCGGCGCCTGTACATGCCTATTTGCGGGAACCGTTCCCCCGAGTTTGGCCCCCGTTGGGGTGGTGCTATTGGGGCGAGCCCAGTCGCCCTTGGAAGATGCCATGGCGGATAACGAACTGCGAGCCCACGACGAAACGCTTGACGGCCAAAGCTCCCCTCCTCCGAAGGGTGCGGCCGGGAAAATCAAGGCGGCGGCCTTCATTGCCGTGGTGATCGGCGTGGAGTGCGCGATTGCCTATTTCTTCGTCCCAAGTGCTTCGGAAACGGCGGCCATCGCCGGCGCGACGCTTGGAATTGACCCGGAGACGGGCGAAATAGCCCCCCAGGAGACAGGCGATTCCTCGACGGAAGCGTCCGATCAGCTTGAGGTTCCGTTGGGGCAATTCAGCGTAACGGCCTTCCAGCCGGTTTCGAACAGCACTTTGCGCATCGACTTTGAACTGTATGGCACCATCGACGCGAAAGACGAAATCGAGTTTTTCCAAAGAATGGAGGAAAACCGGCATCGCTTTCGAGAGCAGGTTATCGTTACTATACGCACCGCCGACATTACCGATTTCACGGAAGCCCAGTTGGGGTTGGTTCGAAGGAGGGTCCTGGAGCGAAGCAATCGGGTTCTGGGCAAACCATTGCTGCGCGGCGTGATCTTCAGCGAGTTCTCCTTTATCGAGCAGTGAAGCCGGCCCCGCCGGCAGGAATGGATTCCCATGCCCGACGACAACTTGATGGATCAGAGTGAGATCGAGCGGCTGCTCAGTCAGGCCAAGCCGGCGGAGGGAGCGGCCGCCCCTTCGGAGCCGTCCGCCCCGGCGGGCGGCGCCTCGGACGACAGCACGCTCGATCAGAACGAAATCGAAGCCTTGCTTGGCCAGGCCGGTGGATCGGCGGACACGGCGAAGGGGAGCCCGGCAGCCGATTCGGACAAGGTGCTCGGCCAGGACGATGTTGAGAAGTTGTTGAACCAGGCAAGCAAAGCCCCGGTCGCGGCCCAGCCGACGCCGGCGCCGAAACAGGAAATGCCGCCCACCGACGGAGAGGACGTTGTGGCCCAGCAAGACGTCGACTACTTGCTCAACCAGGCGGAACGCGCGTTGCAGTCGATCGATTCGGGCAGCGAGCACGATTTGCCGCAAGGCGTCGCGGCGTTTCGACTCGAAGAGTTTCCCGGGGCCCCGGCGTCGACCGAAGCCGCCACGCTCGACCTCATCCGCGACGTCGAACTCGACCTGAAGATCGAACTCGGCCGCAGTCACATGTACCTGGAAGACGTGCTGAAGCTTCGCAAGGGATCCGTGGTACCGCTCGATAAGCTGGCCGGCGACCCGGTCGACGTGTACGTGAACGAGCGGCTTGTCGCCCGGGGCGAAGTCCTGGTGCTCAACGACAGCTTCTGCGTTCGCATTGCGGAACTGATCGCGGGCGTGGGCGCCGCTTCGTAGAAGGAGCGGCAGAAAGCCAACCTGCCACCTTGGCGAAAACGGCACAGGTACCCTTTGTGCAAAGCACCCGAAGGGCCGTTCCGGCAAAAGGTACCTGTCCCGTTTTCGTCGGCGAGAAAGCCAAATTGAAGAACGAGTAACCTTTTCGATCGTGCCGGCCACGGCAAGGACGCCCCGCATCTTTTTCGGATGCAACCCCCGGCCGGCATGAGCAAAACCTCGGGAGAGCAAGGATGCCTCCACGCGTGAGCGTTCTACTGGGAGTTTGGGCCGCCGCCGCGGCAAGCGGGCTGTTCGCCCAAAGCGATCCGCCCTCGGAACATTCGGAGGCCCGGGGCCGTCCGGCGTGGGAAGCCGGGCAGCAGGCCTTCGCGCAACAGTATCTTGCGGTGCCGCCGCGGGAGGCGCCCGACGACCCGCGGGCCCCAGCCCGGTCCGTGGAGCCCCGGGCGAACTATGCCCCGGCGGTCGACCTCGAACCGGGGCCGCAAGCGGTCGAGCCGGAGCGGGAGTCCTCCCCCCATTTCGAGTCGGGCGGTTGGTCCGATCCGGCCGGCAGGCGGCAAGGCTCTCGGCCGTTGGAGGACGACGCTCCGGCAAGGGCGCCCGAGTCGGACGGAGCGGGGTTCGACGTCAGCGCGTCATCGTCGCATGCCGAGCCGACGGAGCCTCCACAACTGTTGCCGCCGCCCGAGACGCCTGTCCGACCGGTACAGCCGTTCTCCGACCTTCCGGAGCGCCGTCTTGAACCCAGCCGCGACGCTCCTAACGCCGTCGTTGCAGCCCAGCACCTTCAGGATGAGGGTTCCCGGCCGGCGATGCCCGAGGTTTCCGGCGATGCTTCTGCGCCGGCCGAATCGACCGAAGCGACGCCCGATGCGTCGGACGGCGGCGCGTTGCCGCTCGCCCAACCTCGCGAAGCGATGCCATTGGAACCGCCCGGTACGGCGTCTTCGGAAGGCGCCCGCCCGCGGGTCGGCGGTTTGCCGTCGGTGGCGACCGTTGTGGGCGCGCTGGCCGTCGTCCTGGGAATCTTCTTTGCCGTAATGTGGGGAATGCGTCGCGCTGCGCCGGGCGCGCTCACCGCGCTGCCCAGTCAGGTGGTCGAGGTGCTCGGCCGCGCGCCGTTGGCCGGCCGGCAGCAGGTTCATTTGGTTCGGTGCGGAAACAAGCTGCTGCTGGTTTCCGTTACGCCCGACGCGGCGGAAACCCTGACCGAGATCACCGACCCGACCGAGGTCGACCGGCTGGCCGGTTTGTGCGAACAGATGCGGCCGCACAGTTCCTCGGCAGCGTTTCGCCGGGTGTTTCAGCAGTACGCCCACGACGGAGAGCGCACCCATGCAATCTGACCCAGCGCCCGAAAAACGCGGGCTGCCGGTTCAAACGCCGGAAGCACCAGCCCCCCGCAGGGCTGACGAGTGCCTGAGCCGCTGGCGGAACAGCCGTGGCCGGAAGGGGCTTGTCTGGTTGGCCGTCGGGCTCACCTGCTTCGCCATGCTCGTGCCGGCCTCCGCGCAAGACGCTTCCAACGCCCCGATGAGTCTGGAAGTGCCGCAATCGCTGGCCGGCGGGCCGGAGCAATGGACCAGTCCCGAGGGGCTGAGTTCATCCATTCAGGTCATGCTGCTGCTCACTGTGTTGAGTCTTGCTCCCGCCTTGCTGCTGATGACCACCTGCTTCGTGCGCATTGTGGTGGTGCTCGGTCTGCTGCGGCAGGCGATCGGCACTCAGCAGCTTCCGCCAAGCCAGGTCATCACCGCGCTGGCCCTGTTCATCACTCTGCTCATTATGACCCCCGTCTGGAAACAGGTGTACGACGACGCCGTCGTGCCCTACACCAACAAGGAGATCGGGCTGGAGGAAGCGTGGACCGCCGGCGTGGGGCCCGTGCGGCGGTTCATGAGCATGCAGATTGCGCGAACGGGAAACAGTGAGGACGTTCACTTGTTCCTGCAATACATGCCCGATCAACCTGCCCCGACCGACTACAACGACGTGCCGCTCCAGGCCCTGGTGCCCGCCTTCATGTTGAGCGAGTTGAAGACGGCCTTTTTGATCGGCTTCCAGATCTACCTCCCGTTTGTGATTCTCGATATGGTGATCGCGGCCGTGATGGTGTCGATGGGCATGATGATGTTGCCGCCGGTGATCATTTCCATGCCGTTTAAGATTCTGCTTTTTGTTTTGGTGGACGGATGGCACCTGGTGGTCGGCATGTTGATGGAAAGCTTTCAACCGTTTACTTAGTTCGCCGTAGGACGCCCTCCCCTCGAAGGCTGTTGTTATGGATCCCCAAGAAGCAATCGATCTCGGCCGCGAGGCGCTCCTGACGGGGCTTTTCGTCGGCGCGCCGGTGCTGTTGGCCGGCATGCTGGTGGGACTGGCGGTTGGGTTACTCCAGGCGCTCACCCAGATTCAGGAGCAGACGGTTGCGTTCGTTCCCAAGATTATCGCCATGGTGCTCGCGTTAAGTTTTACGCTTCCTTGGGCGCTGGTCCGCATGGTCGAGTACTCGACGGAACTGATTACCCGAATACCAACCCGGTTCTGAACCGCGCGAGGTTTGCGTTCCTCACACGCTTTATCGGAAACGCCGCCAATGCCGTGGCTCGAATGGCTGGGTATCGAAAAGTTTTTGCTTTTCACGCTGGTGCTAACCAGGGTGAGCGGGCTGGTGATGACTGCGCCCGTGTTCGGAGCGAAAGACACGCCGATGCGGGTGCGCGCCCTGTTCGCCTTGGCGGTCGCGCTGCTCATCCTGCCCACGCAATGGCACGTGCACTTCCCCGATCCCGGCACCACCCTCAACTACATGGTGTTCCTCGGCGTCGAGTTCGTGGTGGGGGCGAGCCTCGGGCTGGGGCTGGTCGTTCTGTTCGCCGGCATTCAACTGGCGGGGGAATTGATCGGCCGCTTAGGCGGGCTCATGTTGGCCGATGTGTTCGACCCTGCAGTGAATGCCAACATCCCGCTCCTCTCGCGGCTTCTGTTCCTGGTGACCCTGGCGGTGTTTGTGTGCATCGGGGGGCACCGGCTGGTGATGGCCGCGTTGCTCGACACGTTTGCCGCGCTTCCGCCGGGTGGCGGCAGCCTGCCCGATACGCTGGCCGACGCCTTCGTGACCCTTCTGACCCAAAGCTTCCTTCTGGGAATCCGGGCGGCCATGCCCCTGGTGACCGCCCTGTTGCTTTCGACGCTGGTTCTGGGACTCATCGGCCGCACGATGCCCCAACTGAATATCCTCATGGTGGGGTTCGGCATGAATGCCATGCTGACCTTCGCCTTCCTGGGCGTGACGCTCGGTGCGTCGGTCTTGGTGTTTCAAGATCAGATCGAGCCCGTCCTGGAAACCGTGCTCGACGCCCTCGCCGACGGATGGTATGCCGGCTGAGGTCTTCCTTTCCCTGAGTGAAGCGGTTTCATGCCGAGTTCCGATGGCGACAAGTCGCAGGACCCTACCCCGCATCGACGCCAGAAGGCGCGCGAGGAAGGACAGGTTGCCAAGAGTCAGGACCTTGGCTCGGCCGTACTGCTGCTCGTCGGGCTTATGGTGATCATGGCCCTCGGAGGCAAGCTGGCTGAGTTCCTCGGCCGCTACACCCAGCAGCAACTCGGCGCCGTGCAACCTTTGAGCATGGACGTGCAGCGCGCGGTCGATACGTGGAACCGCGCCGTGGGACCGCTCGGTTGGCATGTCTTGCCGATCATGGGAATCCTGCTGCTGGCGGCCGTGGCAGTCAACGTGTTTCAAATCGGATTCCTGTTTCTGCCCAGCAAGCTGACGCCGGACATCACGCGGCTCGATCCGCTCAAAGGCTTCGGGCGTCTCTTTTCGCTGCAAAGCGTCATGAAGTTGCTCTTCGGCATCTTCAAGATCGCGGTGATTGCCTCGGTGGCGCTGTACAGCTTGTACCGTGAGGGCGACACGCTTCTGGCACTGACGGCGCTGGCCGTTCCCCAGGCTGCCTACTACATGGTTCAAGTTCTGCTCTGGACCGCCGTCAAGATTGCCGTCGCGCTGGTCATTCTGGCGCTGCTGGACTTCGCTTTCCAGAAATGGAAGCACGAGCAGGACTTGCGGATGACCGCGCAGGAGGTGCGTGAGGAGATGAAGAACCTGGAGGGCGACCCGCAGGTTCTCGCACGCCGCCGTCAGGTGCAGCGCGAATTGGCCAAGCAACGGCTCGAAGGGGACGTGCCGAAGGCCGACGTTGTGGTGACCAACCCGACCGAGCTGGCCGTCGCCATTCAATACGAGCCGGAAACGATGGCGGCGCCGGTCGTCGTTGCGAAGGGGGCGGGCGTTTTGGCCCAGCGCATCCGCCAGCTTGCCTTGGAAAAGGGCATTCCCATCGTCGAGCGAAAGCCGCTCGCTCAGGCCCTCTACCGCGAGGTCGACATCAACCGCCCCGTGCCCGAAGACAAGTACGCAGCCGTGGCCGAGGTGCTGGCCTACGTGTACCAGTTGAAGGGGAAGAAGATTCCCGGCGGAGGGTAGGATGTCGAACGCTCCGTTGCCGCGGCGGTGAATCGTCCTGCACTACCCCCTGCCGCAAAGGGCCAACTCCAACTTGTGCAACGCCCGCGTGTACCAGCGGATATTCATGGAATTGAACACAAACGGGCGCCGGACCTCTTCGAAGGTCGTCAGGAAATCCTCTGCGAACGGGTACTCGGAAAGGTTCCGGCTGCGGAAGCGGGCGACTTCCTCGGGCGTCATCGGACGGTAGGCCTTCACACCCCGGCCGGCAATCCGCTCGGCGAGCCGCACACCCAGTGTCTTCTTCTTGCCCCGGTACACCGGCACCTGCGGAACGTTCATGGAGAAGGGGTGGGCCATTTGCGTCATGCGCGGGAACAGGCGCCGCGCCTGGTCGGCGTTGGCCGTCTCGCCGGTCAGGAAGGTCCAGTCCACAGCACGCAATCGTCCGACGTGCGCGATCACCACATCGGTGAAGTACATCGTCACCGATCGCCGTTTCAGCGCCTCGCCGATCACGTGGTAATAGCCGGGAAAGTCCGGAAGGATGCGAATCTGCCGCCGAATGCTCCGACGGCGGTGGCCCCGGAGGAAGGCGGGATTCAGGAACGCGGCGTCGGGGAATCGGTCAAAATATGCGCTGATGTAACGGCGGTCGTCGTCGTCCAGCGGCCGGACCATCTGATGGTCGTCCTGCAGAAACAGAAGGAACTCGGTCCGGCTCTCGTCGAGCGCCCGCTGCATGTTTACGTGCAGGCCCCCATAGCGCCCGTGCTCCGTGCGCTGCCCTTCGACAACGCACGGGTACACCGCGAGCACAGTGCGGGTTTCCGGGTCGTCGCTGCCGTCGTCGTAGATCTTCATCGGCCAGTTGGGGGCCATCCGGCCGACCGATTCCGCGCAGTTCTTCAGAAAGGGACCGCGGTTGTATGAAAAGATGCAGATTTCAATATCCATCATCGCTGCTCCGGCGGGGATGGCTGGTTGTCAAGCGGCCTTCCGAAGACCGGCCTCGGCCATCTCGTTCCGATCGCGATTGCCGGAACCGGTACTTGGGGCTGGGCAGCAGTCGCCGATTGGTTCGGGCTCTTACTTGTCCGCCGCAAGGAGCCGTCAGGCCGATTCGTCGCGACGGTATCCGTATCGATCGAAGTACGCACTCCAACGCTCGGCGATTTCGCGCCGCAGTTCCGGGGCGATTTCGTAGCGGTTGGTCTTGTAGTCGCGCTGCCGGTTGACGAACGGCTCCAGCTTGGTACGCGCGGCCTCGAAGTCGCCCAGGTCGAGTTCCCCGTACAGTCGCTCCATTTCGGCCAGCGGATCGGCCACGAGGTCCTCATAATGAATGTCGGCAAGTTGGCCCGGCGGCACCAGGGCCCGATCGCGCTCGAAGGCCTCGTACATGCCGCAAAACGTGTCGAACACCCGCTCCTCGAACCCATCGAAACGAGGATGTTGCAACCCGTGATCCCGATACAACGCCGACCACAAGTTGACGGTCGACGGGAACAGCACGTAGGGGTCGCGCACGATGTGAATGAAACGGGCGCGGGGGAACATTTCCAGCAGGACACGAACCCGGGCCGTGTGCGGCGGCGATTTGAGCACGATCCGTTTTGGGTCGCGGATGGTCAGGCACTTGAGAAACCAGAGGAACCGTTCTTTCCACCGGGCGAGGGCTTCGTCGGAAACGGCGGCCAGGTCGAGATATTCGGCGTCCTGGGGCCGGTTCGGGAATGCGATGGTCAAGTAGGGCGAGCGAAGCCCCAAAGCGCACAAGGCGAACTCGTCCTCCTGCGGGCGCTCCCAGCCGGCCGCCACGTTGTCCATCGGCCGCGTGGCCGGCAGCAGGTACTTCACCCACGGCTTGATCACCGCCCCGGATACGAGGAAGTGATTCGGCGCGAACACGTCGTAAGTGTTCGGATAGGTGAACCGCGGATCGCGCACCAACAACTCGTGCAGGTAGGTCGTTCCGCTTCGCCAGTGCCCGATGACGAAAATGGGATCGTCGGCCAGTTCGGTTTCGGCGATCTTCCGGCCGTACCGCGCCCGCTGCAGAACCGAGAAGAAGGCGTTGAACGGGGCGAACGCACTAATGATGGCCGCCATGGCCCAACGGCTTGGCGTGATGGCGAACCGATTGCGGGCCAGCAGGCTGAACCAGCCCGCGGCGTTCATGCCATGCCAGAAGCGCGGAGTCCATGCCCGAAACTTCGAGCCGGTCTTCTGAATGTGCTGAACGGATTTGGAGGCGGTGGGCTTGGGCA
>CAYPWB010000162.1:0-12684 GCA_964414315.1 uncultured Planctomycetaceae bacterium
AATGGCTTGGTTTGCCTGACGGAAACGCGTACGGACAAGGAGGCGTCCCAGCCGATGCCCGACCCCCTGATCCATGGACCCCTCCTCGCGTACCTGGGCATTGTCGTGCTGGTCGCCCTGACGGGTGCCGGCCTACCCATTCCGGAGGAGGTCTTTGTTGTCGGTGCGGCCATCGCGGCGGCGGCGGAAACCTTGAACCCGTGGATTGCCCTGGCGGCTTGCGTGGTCGGCGTTCTGCTGGGCGATTCGCTGATGTACTTCCTCGGCGCCCACTTCGGACGAAGCCTCCTCAACGAGCAGCGATGGTTCGCCCGAATGCTTAACCCCACCGCCGAAGCCCGCATCGAGCAGCTCATCCGGCGGCATGGAATCAAGATGTTCCTGGTGGCCCGGTTTCTGGTCGGGCTGAGAGCGCCCTTTTACATCACCTCGGGCATCCTGCGGATCGGCTACCGACGGTTCTTCCTGTTCGACTTCGTGTGCACGTGCGTCAACATCGGCACGGTCTTCGCTCTGACCTATTTCCTGAGCGAGCACTACGGCGAGGCGATCTATCAGTGGATTCGGGACGCGGAATGGGTCGTTACCGGGCTGATCCTTTTCGCAGCGGGAGCGACGGGGGTATACTACTGGGTGAGGCGCCGGCTCCGTGCCCGGGCGACCAGGCCCGACGCCATGGCTGACTCCGTATCCCTCCGGCCCGGCACGCCGCCGGCGCCTTGCGATACGGACCCGCGGGGAGGACGGCTCCGCGAGAACGAGTCGCTGGAACAGGTGGCATAGCAACGAGCCGCTATTTTGAATCGGGCTCTCTCCGGAGGTTGGCACACCATCATGCGAATTATGCTTTTCACGGTCGCGATGACCGTATTGCTCACCGCCCCGGTCGGCGCCCAGGTCGAGCCCATGCCCAGGGTTCCCATGCTGGACCAGTTGGTTCGCACCGACCACCTAATCTTTGAGGTGGAGTCGGGGCAGATTACCCTGTCGGGCGGCGGCATGGGAGGCCGCAACAGCACGGCGACAGGGCCGGATCGCAGCGAAACGCTTCAGATGCGGCTGACACCGAATGAAAGCCATCTGAACTACCAACTCACCATTCCCACCGAAGTCTTCGCGATTACCGTGTCGGGGCCCCAAACGGTCCACGTCGAGCGGACGCCCAAGGGCGATTCCTCCTTTCCGTCCATCGCGTACATCCAGCGTCCCGGACGGCCGGTGTTACTGAATGTCGTCGACGACGATTCTCCGCAGAGCATCGAGGCGTCCACGCTGTGGCATTTGCTCCTGGCGGCCCCGGAACTGTGCCGCAAACACCTGCTGCCGATGCTCGGCACCCTCGGCCCCGATTGGGACCTCGAACCGACGATGCAAGCCATTGAGGAGGGCCTGCTTCGCGGGGAGAACGCCGCGGCCCTGGCCGAGCGGACTCGCTGGTCGGGGCTGGTGGAGCAACTGGCCGACGACTCGTTCGCGCGGCGCGAAGCGGCCGACCGCGAATTGCGAGCCGGCGGCTCGGCCGCGCTCGGCTTCCTGCGCCAACTCGACTTCGCCGCTCTCCTGCCGGAGCAACAGTATCGCGTTCGCCGCATTGTGGAGGCGGCGTCCGGCAGCGGCGATACGGCGGAAAACGTCGTGGCGTGGCTTTCGGGCGACGCGGAAGCTTGGCTTCTGCTGGCCATGCGGGACGACCTCGCCACCCGCGAAACGGCCGCTGCCCGACTTGCCGAAATCCTCGACGAACCGGTCCAGTTCGATCCCCGGGCGACGGAAGCCGCCCGTGCAAGCCAGCTCGACGCTCTCCGCGCGCGTCTGCGGTGAAACCCTACTCCGAAAACTCCGACACGACCAGCGAGATGTTCTGCCCCCCGAAGCCGAAACTGTTGTTCATGGCAACGCGGCAGGCTTTCTCGCGGGCGGTGTTGGCGATGTAGTCGAGATCGCAGTCGGGGTCGGGCGTTTCGTAATTGATGGTGGGCGGCACCATATTGTCGCGAAGGGCCAGCAGGCAGATGATCAACTCGGTGGCCCCGGCTGCGGCAATGAGGTGCCCCATCATGCTCTTGGTGCTGGAAACGGGAATGCGGTACGCCTGCTCACCGAACACCTCCCGGATGGCGAGGCTTTCGACCTTGTCGTTGACGGTCGTACTGGTTCCGTGGGCGTTGATGTAGTCGATCCGGTCGAGGTCCACGCCGGCATCGGCGAGGGCCATGTGCATGCAGGCGATCGCGCCGCGTCCCTCGGGATGCGTGTCGGTAATGCGGAAGGCGTCGGCGGTGGAGCCGAAACCACGAATTTCGCCATAGATTTTCGCCCCCCGGGCCTTCGCCCGCTCCAACTCTTCGAGCACGACCATGCCGGAGCCTTCGCCCAGCACGAAGCCGTCGCGATTCCGGTCGAAGGGTCGCGAGGCCCTTTCGGGCGCGTCGTTGCGGGTGGACAGCGCCGTGAGCAAATTGAAGCCGGTAACGCCGAACGGGTGGATCATCGTGTGCGCGCCGCCGGAAAGCATGACGTCGGCCTCGCCGCGGCGGATGATCTCGACCGCTTCGCCCACCGCCTGGCTGCTGGCCGCACACGCGGTCAGGCAGTTGAGGTTCGGCCCTTGCGCGCCGAACAGCGTGGCCAGATGCCCGGAGGGCATGTTGGGCTCCTGCTCCAGTTCAGCAGCCGGGTTGAGCTCCTGGAGCCCGAAGCGGGTGAACTCGGCCAAGTCGAACCCGCCCTCGCCCTTGTCGATGGCCGCCACCATCATACGCGTGAAGCGGTGAAAGTCCTGCTGGCCTTCGCCGCAGCCGGTGTAGACGCCGAACCGGTCGGGCTCGACGCCGGAATCGAGCAATCCGGAGTCGGCCACGGCCTTCTTGGCGGCGCCGACGGCGAAATGGGTGTGCCGGCCCTGGTTCTTCCACGCGGCGGGGTCCTCGCCCACCTCGGAAAGGTCCCAGTCGCGGACTTCGGCCGAGATTTTCGTGGGGAAGCTGCTCGCGTCAAACAGCGAGATGTAGCCCACACCCGAGTGCCCGGACAGCAGGCGCTGCCAGACTGCCTCGATTTGGGTGCCCAGCGGGGTAACCCAGCCGATTCCGGTAACGACCACGCGACGTCTCATCGAAAAACTCCTCACGGTGCAGCCGGTTTCCCCGTCGCTTCGAGCAAGTCAGGCGGTGGTTGCAGAGGGCTGCCGTCGGCTGCGTGCCCCACCTCGTAGGCCCCCAACAGGCGCATCATACGCAAAAAGGTCGCCGGATCGAAGAGGGAGCCCAGCCTGGGGTCGTTAAGGTGCGCGAAAACGATCTCGACCTCGGCGTGCAATTCGTCGCCACGATGACTGGTTCCCGTGATCATGGCCCCTTCCGACCGGACATATTGGATGGTCGTCGCGTAGGTCAGGCGGTCGCCGGGCTCGGCTTGGCTGTGGAACCGCGCCTTGGGCACCTTGGCCAGGATGACCTTCTCGGCAAACCCTTTTTGCTCGCACACCAGCAGGCCGCCGGTTTGGGCCAAGCCTTCCAGCACGAGCGAATTGGGATGCATCGGGTAGCAAGGAAAATGGTCGTGCACATGCTCTTCGGCCAGCGACACGTTCTTGACCGCCTTTGCGCACCGTCCGCTTTCGAACTCGATAAACCGATCGATCCAGTACCAACGCATCGACGTGCCTCCCGGGTCAGTCGGTCACTTCGACTTTGGTCTCGACGAACCGGCACATATCGGACACAGTCAGGAGGTTGGCGAAGTCCTGGACCACCGGATTCTCCTCGAAGCCGCTCAGATCGGCAAACGGGATGCGTTTCTTCAATTCCTCCATGCCGGCGGGCGTCAACTTGCCTTCCTGCACGTAGTCGGGATTGGTGAAGACGTCTTCGGGAAACAGTTCACCGCGCGGGATCTTGATGTCGAACGCCTTTTCGAGGCGGAATACGATGTCGAGGAAGTCGATCGACTCGGCGCCCAGGTCGCCCACGAGGGTCGCTTCCGGCGTCACCTCGTCGTCATCGACCCCCAAGGCGTCGACCAGCGCCGCCTGAACATTTTCAAAAATTTCGTCTTTTGTGGGCATGTAACTGCACCTCCTAAAGGTAAAACGATGTCAACTCAAAAGCGGCTTTCGCATGATACCGGACCGGGTTGCAAGCCGCGGGCCCGGCGCGTTTCGCTCGCGTTAGTAGCCTCCCAGACTCAACCCGCCGTCCACCCGAACGACCTGCCCGGTCAGGTAGGCGGCGTCGTCGCTTGCCAGGAAGGCGACCGCCGCGGCCACCTCCTCCGGCCGACCAACGCGGCGCAGGGGAATCACCTTCTTGATCACGTCGCCGGCCACGCCGCGGACCACTTGGCTCATGTCGGTTTCGATCATTCCGGGCGCGACGGCGTTCACGCGCACGCCGCGCTGGGCCAGTTCCTTGGCCAGGGCCCGCGTCAGGCCGTTGATGCCGCCCTTGCTGGCCGCATAGTTGACCTGGCCGCGCGACGCGAACTCGGCGGCCGTGCTCGACAGGTTGACAATGCTTCCGCGACGGGCCATCATCATCGGCTGCGTGACGGCATGGCAGTAGTGGTACGTTCCGCCCAGATTGGTTTCGAGGACCACGCGCCACTGCTCGTTGGTCATCATGCCCATCAGGCCGTCCTGAACGATTCCGGCGGAATTGACCAGTACGTCAATCTGTCCCCAAGCCTCAAGCAACTGGTCGACCAGTTCGTGGGCGCGCTTGCCGTCGGCCACGTCGGCCTGTTCCGCTCGCACCTCTCCGGGACCCTCGGCCAACTCGGCAACGAGCGACTCGGCGGCTTCCCGGTTGCTGCGGTAGACAAAGGCCACTTTGGCGCCCTCGGCGGCCAAACGCGCAACGCACGCTCGACCGATCCCGCGGCTGCCGCCGGTCACCAGGGCTGTCTTTCCTTCAAATCGCATGCCTTTTGCACCTCTTTCAGTTTGGCGTGGCCGCCCGACGGGCGCGGCGTCGCGGGCGTTCAACCGGCGTCGGAAGGAGTTTGAGCGAGGGTTCGTCCTTGCGGATAAATGAGTGCAAACCGCTTGCGCAGCTCCTCAACGGTCGTCCGATCCAGGTCGGCGTCTTTCGGGTTCCGCTCGGCCAGATTGTATCGGGTCAGCACGAGCCGGGCCCCAACGGTAAGTCGGCCGTCGACCACCCCCTGCGCCTTCAATTTCGTCTCCCGTTCGGTCATTTGCATGATTTCAGCGGTCACCGAAAGTGTACTTCCCGGCTGTACAAACTGGCCGTACCGGAGGTTGTTCGCCTGCGACAACACAATGATGCTATGTGCAAAGTCCTCCGTTGCCCGGATTAGCCAGGACCCCGCTTGCGTCAGCGCTTCCAGCATCAACACGCCCGGCATGACGGGAAAGTTGGGAAAGTGGTCGCCGAGGTATTCTTCGGCCATGGTCAAATTCTTCACCGCCTGAATCTTGGCCCCGGGCTGAAGCTCGAGGATTCGGTCAATCAATTCAAATCGCATGCGCTAAACACTCCGCTTCGCCCCGTCCGGTCGGTTCCCCCCTTGCATATCGGCTGCTTCCGGGGCTCCGGTTGGGACCGATTCCTCAAGAGCCGTTCCCCGGCCGCCCAATCGGCACAACCGTCAAACTTCTGAGTATACCTAGCAGGATGCCGACGGACAACTAGGAAATCGCCGGACTGCCATTTTGGCAGGCTCCGAGCTGCGTCGGGGTGGGAAGTTCCTCGTAAGCCCATGGAAAACAAGCATTTGCGTTGCGGCCTTTGCGGTTGGCATTGCGTTTGCGATCCCATTTTTCAAGGCCGCGCAACGATTGCGGCCCCCAACGATGTTCTGGAAAGGAGAAATTGTCATGCCTATGCGTTATCGAACTCTCCGGCACCCAGTATCTCAGTTGCGGGACGAGATGGACCGTTTGCTGACCGGTTTCTTCGGCCAGCCGGTCGAAGGCGTATTACCGCCCGCCGGACGAAGTCAGCCGGCCGTGAATCTTTGGGAGCGAAGCGACGCTCTGGTGGCCGAATTGGAAGTACCCGGCGTGAGGGCGGAACAACTCGAAGTTGCGGTAGTCGGCGGCGAGCTGACGCTGCGGATCGAGCGTCCCGACCTCTCGCAAGAAGGTGTCACGTTTCATCGGCGCGAACGGCCGATCGGCGTGCTCAGCCGCGTATTGCGCTTGCCTGCCGACGTGGACAGCAACAACGTTCAGGCGGAACTCCGCAACGGCGTTCTGACCATCACCCTGCCGAAAGCGGAGGAAGCCAAGCCGCGCAAGATCAAGGTCCTACCGGCGTCCTGACGGGTCGAAGGCCCGGGCCGGGTTGTCGGAACCGATTACTCAACCTCCAACAAGACCTCGGTGTACGGCCGGATTCCCCGCAGATTCCGCTCGATTGCACCGGCAAGCTTAGGCGCAATATTAACCTCTCGTTTTCCTTGGCGTACAATTCATCAGCGAGGAGCAAATCATGGCGCATTCAGCCGAGATTACCAAGAAGGCGGCCGAACAGCCCGAAGCCGCCGAGCGAACCCGTAGCGGCCAGTTCTTTCGGCCCAACTGCGATATTGTCGAGCGCGAAGACGAACTGCTGGTGCTGGCCGACGTGCCCGGCGCCCGCGGCGACCAAATCGACGTGAAGTTTGAAGACGGCACCCTTTCGATCCACGCCCCGGTCGATCCCCGGCAGCCCCTGGAAACCGAGTACCTGCTGCGCGAGTACGGCGTGGGCGACTACTGGCGGACGTTCCAGGTGAGCGAGGCGGTGGACGCCGCGAAGATTTCGGCCGAGTACGCCGACGGCGTACTCACCTTGCACCTGCCGAAAGCCGAGGCCCTCAAACCGCGGAAGATCGCGGTCGCCTCCACACAGTAAGTCGGCAAGCCCGGCGTTTTCCAATGCCCGCTGAACCGTTTCAGCGGGCTTTCATCCTTTGTACCGACGGGAGGCAAGCATCATGAGTTTCCTGAACTGGCGAGCCAAACAACACGAACCGGGATCGACCGACCCGTCGCCTTTGGCCGGCTTACGGCACGAAGTAGACAAACTGTTCGACGCGTTCGTTCGCGAGCCGCTCGGAGGAGGCGACTGGCCGCTCGGCTCGGCGGCGAAATGGTCGCCCTCGATCGAAATCGTCGAGTCGGACGACGCCGTGGTAGTTCGGGCCGAGTTGCCGGGGGTCGATCCGAGTAAGATCGACGTCACGGCGTTAGGGGGCCGCCTGGTAATTGCCGGCGAGAAACCTCAACCCACCCGGCACGACCCAAGCGAAGTATGTCGGTGCGAACTGCGTTACGGCGCGTTTCGTCGCAGCATTCCCTTGCCCGAGGAAGTCGACCTTGAGCGAATCGACGCCACGTACCAGCACGGGGTCTTGACGCTGCACGTTCCAAAGCAGTCGGCAAGCGTGGTGCAGAAGGTCCACATCAAAGTGGCGACGGACGTTGAGCAAGAGCCGCGGCAGTCGCCGCAGTAGCCGGGTGGGGGTGGGCTCGCCTGTTTTGGTGGCCCGTCCGCCGACGACGACGTAAGGTTTCCTGACATCATCGAGGCTCTCGCACCGGAAGCCGGGGCGGCTCGGCAACGTCGGGGGATTGTAAGAGTATCGTTGGTATGGTAGATTTGCATGGGCCGCTTGCCTGTGTTTCGCGAAGCTGGAGAGAAAGCCCATGCCTTGCCGAGGGGTTCGCGGTGCTACGACCGCGGAAGCAAACACGCGCGAGAGCATTCTGGAAGCCGCCCGCCAACTTCTCGCGCTGATGATCCGCGCTAACGACATCGATCCGGACGACGTGGCCAGCGCGGTATTCACCACCACGACCGACCTGAACGCGGAGTTTCCCGCTTTGGCCGCGCGTCAACTCGGCTGGTTCGACGTGGCGCTGATGTGCCACCACGAGTTGGACGTTCCCGGCTCGCTCCGCCGGTGCATTCGCATTCTGTTGCACTGGAACACGCCGAAGCCGGCCGGTGAAATCGTGCACGTGTACATCAAGGAAGCCCGCAACCTTCGGCCCGACCGCGAAAAACTCCCGCCCCTCGACTGGGCCGAACTGGAAGACTGGATTGCGCAGCACCTCGACCAGACCAGTCGAACCCACGCCGCCGCACCCGCCGGGGGGGCAGGCGGAGCGGAATAACACTTGGTATGATTCTTGCACGCTTGCCGGGAGAACGCCTCGGCAGATCGTCGTCCGCCGAGGCGTTCCCGCCGGCCGTGCCGATCAACAAGCACGTTTTCCGGGTGTTTTGCCGGCCTGCAGAACTTGCGGGTGTGAAAATTGGTTACGGCACGGCCCGTCCGACCCGCGCAAGTTCTGCCCGGCACCGCGCCCGCCAACGGGAGGTCGAAGCAATGAGAAGGAGATGTTTTGTCGCGACACTGGCAACCTTTTGTCTGGTCGCAAGCGGTACCTTCGCGTATGCACAGCGAGGCATGGGCGAATCCTCCGGAATGGCCCGTCGAAGTGAAAAGCCGGAACTCGAGTCGCTGTCAGGCAAGATCGTCTCGGTCGTCACGGCGCCGTGCGAGAAGAGCACCGGACGCAGCGATGAGGGGACCCACATGTTCGTCGAAGACGCGGACGGCAAGGAATGGAACGTTCACCTGGGCGAGGCCGTCGCCCTGCGGAAGATCGTCCCGAAACTCCGGGAGGGCCGTCCGGTGGAGGTGACCGCCTTTCGCACCGACAAAATGCCGGAAGGGCATTACGTGGCCAAGTCGCTCTCGCTCGACGACGAAGCCATTGAACTGCGCGATGACAACCTGCGGCCGTTTTGGGCCGGCCGCGGCCATGGCGCCGCCCGGCGCGGCGGCGGCCGCCGATGGCGAGGCGGACGCGGGGCGGGCCGGCGATAACGCCGGCTTCGCCGGGAGCCGCGTCCTCGGGCCACTGGAGTTCACGCTTCAACGGGCCGTTTGTTGGAGTTCACGCTTTAGCGCGCGAATCAAGCACTTGCCAGGCCCGGCATCCTGAAGCGTGAACTCCAACACGCATCCTTGAATGGGAGCCGATATGCACACGGGCATTCGACTGGCGACTCGCGGCGCGGTTATCCGTTTATTGTTGCTGTCGGCGGCCTTCGTGGTCCTCGGCGTGGGAGGCTTTGGCTTCATGACGCGCACGCCCGGCGAAAGCTATCGAGGGCCGCTGCCGGCTTTGACCTCGGAACAACAGGCGCTGGCGGAGCGGGTGGAACGCGACGTGCGTCACCTGGCCGAGACCATCGGCCCGCGCCACGTCGGCGAGCCCGAGGCGCTCGACGCGGCGGCCGATTTCATCCGCAAACGGCTCGTCGACCTGGGCTACAAACCGGACGAGCAGACGTACCGCGTGGGCGAGGTGACCTGCCGGAACATCGCGGTGGACATTCCCGGCGGCCCCGATGCCGAGGCGATCGTGCTGGTCGGCGCCCACTACGACACGGTGCCCGACTCGCCCGGCGCCGACGACAACGCCTCGGCCGTGGCCGCGCTGCTGGCGATGGCGGAGCATTTACAAGCGAGTGAACCGGCGAAGTCGATCCGGCTGGTGTGGTTCGCCAACGAGGAGCCACCGCATTTCCAAACTCCGCAGATGGGCTCCTACGTGTACGCCAAGGCGTGCCGCGAGCGCGGCGACCGGATCGTGGCGATGCTCGCCCTCGACGGGCTGGGTTACTACAGCGAAGAACCCGACTCGCAACGCTATCCGCCGCCGTTCGACATGCTTTATCCCGACCGGGGCAACTTCATCGCCCTCGTTACCCGGGTGAAAGACCGCGCCTTGCTGCGCCGGTGCGTGGCCGCCTTCCGTGGGCACGCCGAGTTTCCTTCCGAGGCGGGCGCGGTGCCGGCGTTCCTGCCCGGCGTGTCGTGGTCGGACCATTGGTCCTTCTGGCAATTCGACTACCCGGCCGTCATGGTGACCGACACGCTCCCCTTCCGCAATCCGCACTACCACGCCGACGGCGACACGCCCGACCGGCTCGACTACGACCGCATGGCCCTGGTAACCGACGGACTGCTTGCCGTGATCGAAGCGTTGGCGAGCGCGGACTGATCGCGGCGTAAGCCAGGATCATCGCATGGATTCGTCACTGGCCGATCCCTACTTCCGCCGCCGCGACTGCTGTTATTCGCACGAAACCGGAATGCCCGCGTTTTCCAGTTGCCGTTCAATCATGATGGTACTGGCTTGGAACTCTTCACTGAGCGCCAGCACGGTCTGGGGATCCGCCGCATTTGCAGCCATCCGCTCGATCAATACTTGTTGGGGCGCGAGCAACTCGGCTGCAAATGCCCTGGAAGCTTTTTGGTCCCATGAGTAAGCATTCGTAATAAGGCGCGGACTTTCGCCGGTCGTAACCATTGCATGGAACGCATTTCTGGCGACCAGAAACCGTTGGGCGTGCGGATGGCCACGTTGCGGCCCTGCGGCGACCACATCTCCGGCGGCCGATCGCCCGACGATCGCGAGTATCTCCCGGCCCGGAAGATGGTTTCGCTCTTCGGTCCGAAACTCTCTTTGAAGAAAGGACTTTGCGACTTCTTCCACGCACTCCAGGGGCTCCGACCCCAGGTTGGCGGCTGCGCGGACCCTGCGCGCCAATTGGTATCCGAACTCCGGAGGCGGCAATGCTCGCGACGGAAGGCCCAAAGGAACCCGCATCGGATTCGGGCCCAGCCCCAACTCCGTGCCGACCTTCGTCGCCCAGGACCACTGCTGCCGAATCCGGCTGGGCTCTGCGACCTCGGTCAAATCGCGCACCAAAGGATCGTCCGGACGAAGAATCGCGTCTTCGAAAAACCGGGCCAATTCGTCGGTCATTTCGTCCGGATCGTACGGATCGAGGCCCATCCGGCCGGCCAGCGTGCAGAAACCGCGTTCCTCATCGCCGGCGCCTTGAATGGCTCGCCACTGCTCGGTCATTTGGCGGACACGATCATCATCGACCCCTTCGACGCGGCTCAAAATATCGATAACGAATTGTGCGAGGGATTCCTCGGTGGCGTGGGAGTCGAGTTGCTCCGTTCCGCCGGTGATGAACTCGCCGGGCATGTTCGGCATGGCCGCCTGACGGTCCGGCTGCCACTCGGCACAAAGACTCTGGCCGTCGTGGAAAAGGTAAAGGGCCGGCAACAGAAGCGCCGAGTCGGCCGAACGAAGGCAATGCCGCTTCGTCCAACTCATATAGGTTGGATTCACAACACAACTCGGAACCCGTTCTGAAGGGCACAACTCGTTCAGCAGCGACCACCAATTGCGCGTAATCCATTCGGCAACCGGAAACGCGGGCAGATACAAACTCGTCCGCTCACTTTCGAGCGACTTATCCCAGGCCCGCGAGACGAATCGCGCACCGATCCGAATGCGCATCGCGCACCACGTCTGCCGCTCGACCGGATCGGCAGCGGCGGGCTGATCAATGGGATCGCATTCAAATAAAAGAGATTTCGACACGTGGCGCCGCCTCTACACGGTCGAGGGGTTCGGGATATTGACGCAGATCGTTGATGGGAAAGCCGTGGTAGTCGCCGGTGCCTTCGTTGGTCAACCGGGCTTCGTGAAGGACTCCGTTGATCCACACCCAAGCGCGCGAAGGGAATGCGCCGCGAAAACTGCCGACGCACCTTGCCCGAATCGCCGCCTGGAGCGCCGACTGCAACTTGCGCCAGTCCTCCCTGGCGTACTGGTCGCACTTGGCCTCGTCGGCGCGCAACGCCGGCGGCCCTGCCGGAGAGGGGTAGGTCTTGTGGATCGGATTTCCGGTGTACGTCACGCGCGCAGCAATCTCATCTGGGGAATCGGCGCCTGTCGGCCAATCGCAAATTCGCCCAATCTTGATTCCGTGTCGATGTGGGGGTCTGCGCAGCATAGCTTAAGTATAGTAGCGCGCCCACCGATCGTCTACACAACGGGGGTCACAGCGGACCTTTCTTCCGCTTCTCCCACCACGCCTTGGCTTCCGCGACCCACTTTTCCCTCGCCGCGGGAGGGAGAAAGCGGCCACGACCTGTGTACGACGATATGGGCTCTCCTGCAATCGACTGCAAGGCGCGAAGCGCGTCTTCCCAGACGGCCCGGTAGATCACGAACACCCCATGCTGCTTCCACAGTTACCGCAAAGGTAGCAGTTTCCGCAGCGGTAGGTGATGGCCCCGCAGTTATCGCAAATGGGGGAGTCGCTTTGGAATTGGGCCGACTGCTCGCTAATGGCGCTGCGTTCGGCAGCCGGTTCGGCCGTGCGCACCCGTTCGAGCAGCGTCACGGCCGCCCCTGCGGGGCCGGCGGGCCGCTTCCCGTTCGCCGCGCCGTTGCCGTTGGTCGAGCCGTTCGCCCGGGCCGCGCTCCCGTTGCCGTTCGGGGCTGGTCCTTGCCCGGGGTTTTGCCCGCCGGCCTTCGTGGCGACGGGCAGCCGCTCGGGGTCGCCTTCAGCCGGCTGGCCGCCTCCTGGCTTCTCCGAGGCCGCGGGCAGGGGCTTGTTCGCCTCTCGGTAGCCCGGCAGGAACGTAATACCCAACCAGCGGAAGATGTAATCGACCAGGCTCTTCGCAATACGAACATCGGGGTTCGTGGTGAAACCCATCGGCTCGAACCGGGTGTGCGAGAACTTGTTCACGTACACCTCCAGCGGCACGCCGTATTGCAGGCTCATCGACACGGCCGTGCCGAAGCAGTCCATCAGCCCGCCGATCGTGCTCCCTTCCTTCGCCATC
>CAYPWB010000163.1:0-12672 GCA_964414315.1 uncultured Planctomycetaceae bacterium
AGTACACCCCACTGGGCTCGAACCAGTAACCTTCGGTTCCGTAGACCGATGCTCTATCCAATTGAGCTAGGGGTGCGTTCTTCCAATCGCGATTTGAGCCGGCAGGCGTTCCTTCTCATGGCGGGCTGGCCGTCGACCGTTGCGGTTTGGGCGGTTGCCCCGGCTTGGGAAAGACTCGCTGGCCGGTAGTATTCTACAGTGTAGCAAAGGCACGGCGGCCCGACAAGGCACCTCTCGCCGCCGCGTCGGACGATAGAACTGATTGTCGTCGATATTGCATCGGACGACAAGGGCGTGCGGGTCTAAACTTTCCCACCGGTTTACGGCGTTTTCAGCCGGCCCGCACACGACAGGCCGCCCGGGCGCGCCGCTGGCTGGAAATGCAAGCCCCCTCCGAAGAACCAGTCCAGTCGCGTGAGGGAACGGATTGACGCCGTGCGCCAAGGGGGTTACCATGCGCTTTTCGAGGGTGCGTGTTGGGCATCCTCTACCGTTTGCACAAAGTCGAAGAAAGGAAAGCATGATGCGCAGCAATCCCAAGCAATCCGGACTCCAATTCCGACCGGCAATGCTGCTCCTCGCGGCGGTTGTCGCATTGGGGCTCGGACTATCGGGCTGCAACCAGGGCGAAGCTCCCGTCGAGCCCCAAGATACGCCCGATGAAACAACGAACGATACCAACACCGGCGCCGACCCTGCCACCCCGCAAGAGGACCCTTCGCCCCCGGTAGAAGACGATGCTCCCGCGGTCGGCGCTGAGATTCCACCTGTTGCCCCGGCCGAGCCTGCCGAAGCCGACGATGCGGTTGCCATTCAGGTGAACGACCAGGTGATGACGTTTGCCGAGTTTGAGAAGGAGTTGCAAGGTCAGATGGAGCGATTGGAACAGCAACTCGGCGGCATGCAGGCATCGCCGGAAATGGCGCCGCAGTTGGCGAGGATTCGTGACGGCATGAAGCAGCAACTCGTCGATCAGATCGTGACGCGAATGCTGCTGGAGGACTATCTGGAACAGTCCGAGGTGGAGGTTAGCGAGGAGGAAATCGAACAGCAATGGAATGAAATTGTCGCGCAGTTTCCCGACGCCGGCGCCCTTGAGCAGGTGCTGAAGGAAGAAGGGGTAACGGCTGCCGAAGCCCGGGAGCAAGTCGCCCGCCAAGTGAAATTGGACAAACTCATGGAGCAAGAGTTGGGCGAGACTGAGGTTACCGACGCGGAAGCGCAAGCTTTCTACGACATGCAGCCGGAAGAGTTTGCCCAGCCCACCCAGGTTCGGGCAAGGCACATTCTGCTAAAACAGGAAGAAGGCACCGAGGAGGCCGTTCAGTCGCTGCTGAAACGGATTGAAGACGGCGAGGACTTCGCGGCATTGGCTAAGGAGCACTCCGAATGTCCGTCGAGCGAGCAAGGCGGCGACCTCGGGTTCTTCGGCGAAGATCAGATGGTCGAGCCGTTCGCTCGCCAGGCCTTCTCCATGAAGCCCGGCGAAATCTCGCCACCCGTCGAAACCGAATTTGGGGTCCACATCATCAAAGTGGAAGAGCGGCGCGAAGCCGGGAAGACCGAGTATGCCGAGGTCAAGGACGCCATCAAGGAGCACCTTGGGCGGCAGCGAGCCCAGGTGCAGCACAAGGAGTTTCTCGACCGGCTGCGGGACGAGGCGGAAGTAACCGTCAACGTGGAGGTGCCGGCGTCGCAACCGGGCCTGATCCCCGAAGCAGGCGAGATATCGCCATGAGATCGTTCGCAAACGGCTCCCGCCGCCCACCGATTCGCGCAAGGCAAGCCGTCGGATGGTGGGTGGCGTTGCTTTGCGTCCTGGTATGGGGAGCTTCGCTCCACGCCCAGCCGGCGGAGCAGGACCATGAGCCGGTCGATTACGTGATCGTAGTCACCGGCTCCGAGCTTCTTGCCGGCGCGTATGCCGACGCGCACACCGCGTTTCTCACCCGGACTCTGCATCCACGAGGCTTGCGATGTGTGGCGGCGATGACTGCGGGTGACAGCAAAGACGATATCCAGAAAGCGGTTCGGTTCGGTCTCGACCGCGCGGGGCTCGTCCTGGTAACCGGCGGCCTGGGTCCGACCGCGGATGATGTGACGCGCGAGGCGCTTTCGCAACTGACGGGCGTTCCTCTCCGCGAGCATCCCGAGCTTCTGGCGTCCATGGCGCGACGATTCAACACGCCGGTCGAGCAGCTTCGCGCGAACCTCCGACGTCAGACCGAGGTACCGGCCCGAGGCGGTTATCTGGATAACCCGAACGGAAGTGCGGCCGGTCTGATCTTCGAGACTGAAGAAGGACTGATCATCGCGCTGCCCGGCCCGCCGCGCGAATTGCAACCGATTGTCCATGAGAAACTGGTCCCTTACCTCGCCAAGCGATTCGGCACACGATCGGTCGGCGGCTTGCTGCGCGTGCGATTCGTGGGCATTGGCGAGTCGACCGTTTCCGATACGCTCGACCGGACCGTATCGATTCCCGACGACGTAACCGTCGGCTCGCTGTTCGAAGGAATGCGCGTCGATTTCTACTTCTCGCTCCCCGGCTCAACGCCCGAGGAACTCGCCCGGCTGGACGTGCTTAAATCGCAAGTCCTGGGCCAACTTGGTGATTTCGTCTACGGGACCGGCGCCACTACGCTCGAATCGCACGTCGTCGATCTTCTCAACAACCGCCGGCAGACGCTGGCCCTGGCCGAGGTGGCAACCGGGGGAAGCCTGGCAGCCGGGCTGGGCGGCGTCGAGGGCGTTGACGACGTGCTGGCCGGCGCCTACGTGGCGCCTTCTGCCGAGAGGCTTGCTCGCATGCTCGGTAAGCCGGAAGTGGCAGAAGACGTCAGCGGCAAGCACCTTACCCGGCAACTGGCGCAGGTCACCGGGGCCGACTGGGCCCTGTACGTCGGTCCGGTAGTTGGCGGGAACGCCGCCGGCGAACGTTCGGTCGAGGTCGTCGTACACCTGCCCGACGGCGGCACCGAAGGCCGGTCGCTCTCGATGCGAGGCACCGGCGACGTCGCCCGCCTCAACCTGACCACGCAGTTGCTCGACCTGCTGCGTCGGCGGGTGCGTCCCTAATGATTCACGACTGTTTGACTGTCGGGTGTGTGCCCCTGGCATAATGCCAGTGGAACCCTAATTCTTAGCTATCGCCACTCGCGCCGGGCCCCATGGGCAAGCCGCACCTACTGGTCGCGGCCGCGCCAAGGCTCGCGCTTCCACTCCAGCCCGGCTGCTTCCTCCACCTGTTCCTGCCAGGCGGTTTGCATTTGGCGGAAGGTCGGCGCCCCGGCAGCGGCGTACTTGCCGAAGTCGTCGACCAGGAACCCCTCCCACAGCACCGTGCGCGGCGGCACCAGGCTGTCCATGCGCACCACGTAGGCAAACGTTTCGGGCTGATTCATGGTGACGCCCAACTCACCCTCGTCGAGTGAAAACACGTCGCGCATGAAAACGTGGCCGGTGAAGTCGACACCTTCCACCTCGCTGATGCGTGGCGGCTCGCGGGCCAGCATCGGAGGTACGTCGCCGTAGGTCATCCAACTGAACGGCCCGGCCTGCACCACCTCTTGCTGCGAGTCGTCGCCGAAGAACTCCGCCAAAGTTTCGCCCGACTCGCGCACCCGCTCCGCAAGCGTTTCGGCACGGTCGCGAGCCAAGTCGCGGGCTTGAACGAGTTTCCACGCTTCCAGGACCCGCTGCCGTACGTTGGCGTCGTCCCAGTCGGGAACGCTTTCCTCCTGTTGCTCCGTTGTCCAGAAGAGGAAATAGTGGTCCTCAGCTTGGGAAAGGGCCGGCTGGTACGGAGGAATTTCCTCGAACGCGTACTGCACGAACGGTTGTGAGCCCTCCACGAGTGACTCGCCGATGTCAAGCGTCTGCGCCTCCCAACGCGAAATGAGTTCCGTCTCGAAGGCCTTCAGGCCGTTCTCGCGGGCAATCTCGCCGATGTCGAGTTCCTCGGGCGGCTCTGCCGTCGGGTCGGTTTCGACTTGCACTTCGTACCGAATCCGATCGTCCTCATATCGCCGAATTCTGGCGCTCAGCGACCGCAAGAGCTGCTCAACCTGCTCACGCGCCTTCCGCCGGGCCAAACGAGTCCGAATTTCGTCTTCGACCTCCGCGAGAGGAACGTACCCTCGCTCCCCGGGCGTCGGGCCGTCGAGGGCGGAAGGTTCGGGGGCGGCGGGCTCGTCCTCGGCCGGCCCGGGTTCCGTCCCGTCGGGAGTCGGCGCTTCATCCGCCGGGGCTTCATCCGCCGGGGCTTCATCTGCCGGGGCTTCATCTGCCGGAGCTTCATCTGCCGGGGCTTCATCTGCCGGGGGTTCATCTGCCGGGGGTTCATCTGCCGGGGGTTCGTCCACCGGAGTTTCGGATTGATCTTCGGCCGCTTCCTCACCTTCATCGCCAAGTGCGGCGTCCGACTCGTCTTCCGCAGCGAGCAAGGAAGTGAACATTACCGGCCGACCATACTCGCGGGGTGGAAGTGCTCGGGCGTCGTCGGACGGCGTCGGCGCGGCGGCTTCGGAAGGCTCCAGAGGCGGTTCTTCCGATTCCGCCGGCTCGCCGGCCGGTTGAGCCGGCTCCTCGGCCGGCTCGGCGGGGGTTTCTCCAGTTTCGGCAGGTTCCTCGCCGGGGTCCGTTGCCTCGTCCGAAGGCGCTGGTTCGTCCGGCTCGGCAGGCGTTTCCGCCGGCTCGGAGCCTGGGGTATCCTCCACTGCGTCTTCGGCCAAACCACCCTCTTCCGCAGGCGGCTGTGCGTCGTCCATGGATTCTTCTTCCGACGGTGGCGTTTCGGCAGGCTGCTCGACCGGCGGTTCCGCGGGCGGTTCGGCGTCCGGCGCCGCGTCGGCGGGGGCATCGGGCTCGCGAGGTGGCGGCGCCTGGGGCTGCAAGAATTCGGTGTCTTTGTTCTCCTCGTAGTACCGGGCGATCTCCTCCTCGGTCACCGACTTCGGATCGACGAACTCGTCCAGTTCGGCCTTGAAGTACTGCAGGGCGATTCGCTTGGGCTCCCGGAACGCCGGCTCCGGCGAGTCGGGACGCCATAGGCGATCCTTATGCTCGTCGAAAAACGCCCGGAGCGTGTCTTCGCCGGGGTCCTCGACCTGATCCATGAAGTCCACCACGGCAACCGGAGCCAATTCGATCGTTGCCCTGCGGTTCAGCCGCTGGTAATAATTCCAGCGCTGCATCGGCGGAATACCCCATAGGCTGGTCTGGAACGACTGGCGCAGTTGCCGGGCCAACAGTTCGTTCCGCAACGCCGCGAACAGCGCGCGTTGCGGTATGTCGTCGCGCTGGAGCATTTCTCGCAAATCGGCAATCTGAACCCGATTTTCCGTGTACTGCTCCAGGAACGAGTTGAGAAACTCGTTCACGGCGTTGTCGTCAACCACCATCCCCAAGCTTTCGGCTCGCTTCGCGTGGAGCCAGGCGTTGACCACGGCCTCTTCGGTCGGCGGCCCGAAAAATTGCTGGATCTGGAAGGCTGCGAACTCGGGGGGGAACCCGCCGCTGACCAAAACCCTCTCCAAAACATTGAGCACGATCTGCCGCTGCACGATGAGGTTGCGGATGTCCTGTTCCCGCAAATCGCCGTACCGGCGCGTGGTCACCACCACCGCATCGGGTACGTCGCCCCGGAAAGCCTGAAGCAGGGGGTCGAGGAAGACGAACGCAAACATCGCCAGGAGGGTGAGCACCGCGAGCATCACCTTCTGGTTGCGACGGAATATGGAAAACGGGCTGGCCATGCAGGGCGACTCCTTCTGAAGTGGGGTTTTCTTGGGCTTCGATGGTGCCTTTTCCCGACGCCGTCCGGGACGGCCCCCCGAAGACACTTTGAGAAACAAAATATTATAAGGTCCCCGGCGGGTCCTGCGAAGCCCAACCCTGGCGCGAAATCCCGGCTTACCCCGGGGTGGGTTGAGCCCGTCGATTCAGGGCCGTCCCCAGCCTGCCTCGCCCCCCTGCATCCCGTTCCTCTCGGCTGTGAACGTCTACGCGAGCGGTTGCCTTCCATCTCCGGCAAAGCTTGGGTAAACTGGGCCAAGAAACTCGGCGTATTCCCCTCCTTCGCAAGCCACGCAGCCGTTCAACCAACTACAACGGCGGCCCCCCGGCGACTTCTCGAAGCGGCATCGACAAGCGAAGGCGACGTCAACGCAGCCAGACACCGGAGACTCCCCCATGAAATGGCAGCTTCTTCTTGTGGCAACGCAGTTTGCCGCGACCGCAGCCTCAGCTCAAACGGTACCCATGCCGGCCGAGCGGCCGCCGAACATCGTCCTGATCGTTACCGACAATTTGGGCTACGGCGATATCGGCCCGTTCGGCTCGGAAATACACCGCACGCCCAACCTGGACCGGATGGCCGCCGAAGGGACGAGATTCACTCATTTCTATGCAAGTGCCGGTGTGTGCACGCCATCGCGGGCGAGTTTCATGACGGGCTGCTACGCACAGCGGGTCGGCCTGGCGGAGCCGGAACCGGACGGTATCGTGCTGCGACCCGTTTCGCCCAACGGGCTTCATCCCGATGAAATCACGATTGCCGAGATCTTGAAGTCCCAGGGCTACGCCACGGCAATCATCGGCAAGTGGCACCTGGGCGATCAACGCCGCTTCCTCCCCACACGGCAGGGATTCGATTCCTACTTCGGCGTTCCGTACAGCGACGACATGACGGCCGACAAGCGTCCGCCGGGCCAATGGCCTCCGCTGCCTCTGATGGTCGACGAGCAGGTCGTCGAGGCCCCGGTCGACCGCAACCTGCTTACCCGACGCGAAACCGAACGCGCAATCGAAGTCATCGAGGCGAACCACAACCGCCCCTTCTTCCTTTATCTGCCGCAGGCGATGCCGGGTAGCACGCGGGCCCCGTTCGCCAGCGACGCGTTTCGCGGCAAAAACCGAAACGGCCCGTGGGGCGATGCCATCGAGGAACTCGACTGGTCGCTCGGGCAGATTCTCAAGAAGCTCCGCGAGTTGGCACTGGAGGAGCGGACGCTGGTCGTGTGGACCTCCGACAACGGTGCGCCGACCACTGGGAAGCCCGACGACCCCAGTCGCGGCTCGAACAAACCCTTGTTCGGACGAGGCTACACCACGGCGGAAGCCGGTTTTCGCGTGCCGACTATCTTTTGGTGGCCGGGCCGGATTCCCGCCGGAAAGACATGCCACGAGATGGCCACCACTATGGACCTGCTGCCCACATTCGCCCATCTTGCCGGAACCGAGGCGCCACAGGACCGCACGATCGACGGCAAGGACATTCGACCGCTTCTGTTCGGCGAGCCGCGAGCTCAAACGCCTCACGACGTGTTCTACTACTACCGGGGCGACCAATTGCAGGCGGTACGAAGCGGCCCGTGGAAGCTCTTCGTGCCCCTGGACCGGCCGGTTCAGCACCCGCATCACTCGGGCAAGGGCCCGTCGCCGGCCTTCCTGTTCAACGTGGTCGAGGATATCGGCAGCCGGCGGAACGTCGCCGACCGCCATCCGGAAACCGTCGAGCGACTGAAGCAGCTTGCCGAGCGAGGCCGCGAGGAACTGGGCGATTTAGGGCGTTCAGGCGTCGGCCAACGGCCCGCCGGCCGATGCAAGAATCCCACCCCGCGCGTCAAGCAGGGTGGGTGAAGGCGAGCAAGCGACGGAATCGCGCATGGCGATAACGGCCCAACCGCTCTTGACCTCATTCGGGCATCTTGGTACTGAACGCTTCTGGTGGTACGACTCCTCGAGCGCGCGTGCGCGAACCTACTCCCTTTGGGGTCCTTGTCGTGACGAATTATGGCATGCGGTCGTTGGCGGCCGTCTTCCTCGGTTTGCTGCTGAGTCCCGCGGCTCTGGGGCAAACCCGGATGCAATTTCCAACCTTACTGGGCGACGGGACCGTTCCGCCACCGAACACCACTGGAGCCGGCTCCGGTTCGTCAACGGTCGTACAATCGCCGGGGTTAAACGGAGCGTCATCGGTTTACGGTACGCCACCGGGCAACACGGTCCCGGTGCAACCGGCTCCGAACTACGCGCAACCGCCAAACTACTCGACGCCGCCGGCATATACTGCGCCGGGCACATTCGGCCAGCCCGGCGCGCCGGTGAACCCCCTGGCTCCGTCGTTAGGCCCGCAAACGGCCCCCGTAGGGCCGGTGCCGGGGGCGCAATTCGGCGGGAACATTCAGCCGCCGCCGCCCACGTGGGACCCGTACGCACCGCCGGGTTCGGCGCCGCCCGCCTTGCTCCCGCAGGACCCGTACTTGCCCTACAACACCCCGACGTTCTCGACGGGTAACATCCAGCGGTTTCTCCAGGAAGCGCGGCTCGACTACGTTTGGATGGCGGGCCACGGTGAGAAGGAGTTCGGCGTCAACGACGCGGAAATCTATGGCACGTTCGCCTTTCCGTTTTTCCACAATACGCAAACGCCGCTGCTGATAACGCCCGGCTTCGCGGTCCACTTCTGGGAGGGGCCGGTCACCACACCGGGCAATCCGGCCGACTTGCCGCCGGTCGCCTACGATGCCTACCTCGAAGGCGCTTGGAACCCGCAGGTCACCGCCACCTTCGGCGGCGAGTTGTCGTTCCGCGCCGGCGCCTATTCCGACTTCAATCACATCAACGAGGACAGCATCCGCTACCAGGGAAAAGGCATGGCCGTGCTGGCGATTTCGCCCAACGTGAGGGTGAAGGCGGGCGTATGGTACCTCGACCGCAACAAGATCAAACTGCTGCCCGCCGGCGGATTCGTGTGGACGCCGCAAGGCCCCGATGGAAACGTCGTGCTCGAAATTCTGTTCCCGAACCCGCGAGTGGCCTTCCGCCTGGCCGATTACCAGAATTCCGAATGGTGGTTGTACGGCCGGGGCGAGTACGGCGGCGGCGCCTGGACGGTGAAGCGGGCGAGCGGCGACGTCGATCAGGTCGACTACAACGACATCCGCGTGGCCGTCGGTTTGGAGTTCATCCGGCCGCGTTTCAGCGGGCTGTTTGAAGTAGGCGGCGCCTTCGAACGGGAGATTATTTACGTGGTCGGCCCGCCGGATGTTACCCGTCCGAATCCGACCGTATTCCTTCGCGGAAGCCTGGCGTTCTGACCGGCCGACCATGCCGAGCCGACCACGGAACGTGCCGAGTGAAGCCCTTCGGTCCATCAACACCTCAACCGACCTTGCCAACGTGTCTCCTTTTCGCCTCATTGCCAGCGCGTTTCTGCTGTGCTGCACGTCGTCGCTTCCAATCGCCGCGCAGGTGGTTCGCCTGCCCGCCGTCGACCTGACCGACTCGCCCTACCCGGAGCGTTTCACTTCCTACCCCGATTCGACCGACGAAATCCTCCAATCGCCGGGCAGCCCGAGTTTGCCGCCGCATCTGGAACCGCCCGGCTTCGACCTGCTGGCGCCGGGCATCGAGGCGCCGGCGGCGGAACCGCCGCCGGGGCCGCCGGGGGCACGCCAGGGCGTGTTCCAAAAGCTCTTGTTCGACGGTGCGTGGATTCCGCGGCTGGGCGGCGAAGGGTTCGGCATGAACCACCTGCAACTGAAGACCGTCCTGGCGTTTCCGTTCCCCACGCGCGAGTCGCCCCTGCTGGTCACGCCCGGTTTCGGGGTTCACTATCTCGACGGCCCGGCCGATCCCGACATGCCGCCGCGGCTGTACGACGCCTACTGCCAGTTCCGCTGGCTGGTGCCCGTCACCGACCGGCTTGGGCTCGACCTCGCCTTCCGGCCGGGCTATTTCAGCGACTTCGAGCAATCGTCCGATGCGGCGGTGCGGTACGGCGGGCACATTCTTGCAGCGTGGGACTGGACGCCGCGGGCGAAGATCATCCTCGGCGCGGTGTACGTCGACCGGAAGGATGTGAACGTACTGCCCGCCGCCGGCCTCATTTGGAAGCCGTACGACGAATTGTCGATCGAGCTGCTGTTTCCGCGGCCGCGCATCGCCCGCCAGGTGTTTCTGCCCTGGGATTACGGCGACGGCGTGGAGAATTGGCTATACCTTGCCGGCGAGTTCGGCGGCGGCACCTGGGCCATCCAGCGTGCCGACCTCACGCGCGACGTGGTCAACTACCGCGACTTCCGCGTGATCCTCGGCACCGAGCGGAAGGTGGAAGGCGGCCTGGGCACGTGGGTCGAAGTGGCCTACCTGTTCGGGCGCCGCATCGAATACGACAGCGCCACCCCCGCCTTCGACCCCGCCGACAGCCTCATGCTGCGCGGCGGAATGTCGTACTGACGCCGCGAGATCCCGGCGAGCGGGGGCCGTGAGGCCCCTGTTCCTACGCCGACTTCCACCCTGATCGTTGCCCATGCGGCCAGTGCCCCGTGACGCACCGGGAGTGTAGTTTGTCGTGGCAGCGATCCACTGCCCGATGCTCCGCAGAAACAGGGGCCTCACGGCCCCCGCTCGCCGCAATTGGCCGCCCGTCAGCCGTCGTGGGTCGCGTCTTCGGCGGTGTGATCGGCGGTCGGGGTGTTGGGGTCGGGACGGACGGCGGGCATTTCAAGGATGAACCGGGCGCCGCGACCCGGCTTGCTGTCGACGTGAATGCGCCCGCCGTGCTCGGCAACGATCTTCTGGCTGACCGGCAGCCCGAGCCCCGTGCCGCGTCCTTTCTTCGACGAGATGAACGGGCTGAACAGCTTGTCCATCTGCTCGGGAGGAATGCCGGGGCCGTTGTCCTGGATGGCAATGCGCACGTGCTCCTGCTGCGGTGTCAGGCCCAGGCGCACCTCGACGCGGCCCGGCTGCCCGGCCTCGGTTTCTGAAGCGGCGTCGAGCGCATTGGTCACGATGTTCAGCACCGCGCGATGGAGCCCCTCGGGATCGAACACCAGCCGCGGCATGTCCGTCACCGGATGCCAATGCAGTTCGACCCCCAATTCCTCCGCCCGCGCCTGCATCAACTCGATCACGTCGCCCACCACCTGGTTCAGGTCGGCCACCGACAAGTCGGGCTCGCGTTCTTTGCTGAAGGTGAGCATGTCGAGCACCAGTTGGGAAATCTTGTTCTGGTTCTTCTCGACAATGTGCCAGCCCTTGCCGATCACCTCGTCGTCGTGCTCGCTCAGGCCCAGTTCAATGAGGTAGCTGCCCCCGCGAATGCCCTGCAGGATGTTCTTGATGTGGTGCGAGAGGGTGGCAATGGTTTGTCCCATGGCGGCCAGCCGCTCGGCCTGCACCATGGCGGAGTAGTAGCGGGTATCTTCGACAGCCAGCGCCGCCTGGTGGGCGATGGCCACCATGAGCTTCAGGTGATCCTGTGAAAACTTGGTGCTGCCGCCGTGACGGACCATTTCCTGCGGCGTGGTCGACGTGTCGATGTAAATGACCCCGACCATGTCGTAGCGGCCCTGCATGGGAACGCAAATGGCCTCGCGCACGCCCATCTGCAGAATGCTTGCGGCGGGGCTGAAGCGGTCGTCCTGCCGGGCGTCGCTGGTGAGCACCCCTTCGTTGCGCTGCGTTACGTAGTCGAGAATGGTCTTGCTGATGGTAATCTTCTCCTCGCGGCGCACCCCTTCGCGCGTGCGGCGCACCTTCGGCACCAGCTTCTTCGCCTCCGGACCGGCCAGCATGATACAGCCGCGGTCGGCCTCGACCCACTCGAAAATCAACTCCATGATGCGGTTGAGAAGCTGATCGATGTCGAGCGTGTGGCTGACGGCCAGCGCCGTGCGGTACATCACCTGCAAGTTACTGCGCGCCCGGGCGAGCCAGGAGTGCTGCGGCAGGTTCTCCCGCTCGTCGAAGATGCGGCTCCCCTCCTCCTGGGTAACCGAATGGACGATCTGCGAGGCGTCGTCCGGCCGATCGAGCACGACGGAGTCCTCGAGGTCGTCGTCGGTCTCGCCGGAAGGTCCGGTGAACAGCATGAGCGTGCCGCCCACCTGCACCTGGTCGCCGCTTTGGAGCAGGTGCCGATCGATGCGGCGGCCGTTGACGAAGGTGCCGTTGCTGCTGCCCAGGTCGGCGAGGGTGAAGATGCCTTCGTGCTGGCGGATTTCGGCGTGCTGGCGGGAAACCTCGGTGTCGTGCAATTGAACGGCGCTCGACGCATCGCGCCCGATGCGCACCGGGGTTTCATCCAGCTCGAACCGGACTCCCTGATCGTTCCCGCGAATGACAAACAGCGACGGCACGACGGCGATCCTCCAGAAGTTCTTCGATTCTACGGATCAGCGGGCCGTAGTGATAGGGCTTGGGAACGAATTCCCCCCCGGGGAACCGTGCGAGGTTCCGGCGAACCCCTCCCAGGAGAACGACGGGCACCGGCTCGCGGGCGTCGTCGCCGGCCAATGGACCCGACCAAGCCTCGGCCGAGGTATCGTCGACGTCGAGGTCGAGTACGACCAGGTCGGGCTGGTGCTGTTGGGCTAACGAAAGCCCCTGCTCGGCCGCCTCGGCCGTGAACGTGCTTAGCCCCCGGCGCGACAGGGCCGTTTCGAGCACCTCGCGCGATTCCTCCGATTGATCGACAATGAGCACTCGGTGCCGACTTTTCAAGGTAGGACCCTCCATGGTGTGGGTGAGCGTCGGACGTCCGTGTCCGATTCGGCCGGCAGGTATGCGACCCCAACGGGCCGTCCCAGGGCTTGCCTTCAAGGGGCAAGGGCCAAAGGATACCGGCTGGCGGATATCGCGTCAATGCGGGCATTCCGTCCG
>CAYPWB010000164.1:0-12638 GCA_964414315.1 uncultured Planctomycetaceae bacterium
GGGATCGTCGTGCGGCGTTCGCACACGAAAGCGTGACCTGCAACCAAAGTCCGATTCACGCCTGTTGGAGTTCACACTTCAGTGTGCGCATTCCGCCAAGCTCTGCTTCCCACGCTAAAGCGTGAATGCCAACGCGGTCAGCTCGACCTCACATACCTTTCGTACTGGTACGTGAGCGTTTTGCGCTCGCCCGGCTCGAGCTTGACGCGCCACGAGACGGTTCCCTCGCGTTCATCGAGTTTCAGCTTGGTCGGGTCGGTTTGTACGGTTCCACCGTCGGACGCCTCAAGCGGCTTACCCGGTACGGGATTGCGGATCACGATTTCCACGGTTCGCTTTTCGTAATTGTGTAGTTTCAGTTCGCCGCCCAGGACGACCAGATCGTAGTAGGTATGGCTCGGCACGTGGTGCGCCTTGAGCTTCCGGTCGGTCTCGCGCTCGGTCTTGCTGTGGGCGACATTGATGGCCGTGGTCACCGGCACTTCGCCCCCGGAGCCCTTGGGCGTGTAGTTGAGCAGGTCCTCGCTGAGCGGCTGGCCGTCGCTCGTTACCATGCAGGGGCCGGTGGTCCAGGCCGTATCGGTCGCGTTGTGCAGCACAAGCGAATGGTTCATGGTTCCGGGCGGCGACCAATGATAGATGTGCGAGTACCGAATCTTTCGCGTAAACAGCGTCAGGATGGCCCGCTCGCCGCGGCGCAGCGTCAGGTTCTCCTTGGTGTACACCGTGTAATCGGTCGCAGCGGCGCCGCCAAGCTGCGGCAGGTCGCCCAGGGCTTGGCCGAGCCGTCCCTCGGGCTGGTCGATCGGCCGTTCCACGACCATCGGTTCGGTAGCGCCCGGTGCTACGTTCTGCACAATGGCCGCGCGGTTCATCATTTGCGTGGTCACCTGCTGCGGCACCTGCTGCGCCTCGACGGCCGCGCCGATGGTGCGAATGCGCTGCCCGACGGCGATCGGCGCCAGATATTCGGTGTGGACGAAGTGCGGCACGCCCACCACCAGGTGGACGTCGGTGTGGACCAGATCTTCGGCCTCATTGACGATCGTGCCGCGCAGGGTGAGTTCCGCTGTTTCATCGTCGAGGATTTTGAGCGTGTAGTCGGGAATCCAGGTAATTCCCTTGCGCAGGTAGGCCATGCCAAGGGTCTCTTGCTCCGGGACCTCTTCGGCCTCGCTTGCCACGTGGATGCGCAGCGGCAGTTCGAGCACCTGCATCTTGGCGATTCCCTCCAGAGGCACGGCGAAGTTGCCGGCCTCGTCTTCCAGCACAACGAAGTCGGGCCCGACGGAAACGAGCGTGCCTGCGGCCTTCTGGTCCTGTCCCCGGTGCTTGTAGCTCAGTTCCACCTTGAGTTGCCGGCTGGCCTCCAGCCGTGCCCGCTTGGCGGCGACGTCGGCCGAGGCGTCCCGGCCGTCGAACTCGACCACCTCGCCGGGGCCGGAGCCGACCACGTCGACCACGCTCTCCTCCCCCCGCGAGTAGATGGCCAGCGTACCGAATGCCGCAGGCGGCACCTCGCCGGCCACGC
Source organism: uncultured Planctomycetaceae bacterium (assembly GCA_964414315.1). GTDB lineage: Bacteria > Planctomycetota > Planctomycetia > Pirellulales > Thermoguttaceae > PWXP01. The sequence goes on from CAYPWB010000164.1 coordinate 1,532, forward strand.
ACCAGCCGTCGCGAAGCTGCACTTCGCCCTCGCGCATGAAGAATCCCAGCCCGTTCTTGAACACGGCCACCGACCGCGTTTGCGGCCGCCAGACGTGCGGGTTCTTTTCGTCGGCTCCGGCGTCGGGGCCGTCTGCCCGGACAGCGGCCGGCCCGTACCCCGCAAGACTCGCCAGAATGACCGCAATAACCAAAACCCCTCGCGTGTGAACCTGTCGCATGACCGCTACCTCCCATTTGCTGGAACCGTGGACTGGGAAAGACGAATTACAACAGTTTCATTGTAGCCGTCCCGCGGCAACGCGTGTGTAACGAGTTCGTAACAGGGCGCGGAAGGCAGACACTGTAGCCCGACTCTCCGAGTCGTGAAGTGGCGACTCGGAGAGTCGCCCTACAGTGCGCGACCGCACCGCGCAATGGCGGCGGCCAGCGCGGGGGCGGGACCGGGGGGAGCGGCGACGTGCCACGCGACGTCGGGCAGCGCGCCTCGCCACACGCCCAGCATTTGCTCCACCGTGTCGGTCATTTGGCCGGGGAACAGGAACTGTGGGTACACGACCACCGCCCGCACCGACAGCCGCTCGACGGCAGGCAGCACCTCGTCGAGCCCGGGCCGACCCATGACGGCGAACACGGTAACGCCGTGCGCTACGCCCATCCGGGTGGCAAGCTGCGCCGTGAACCGCCGCGATTCCTCCAAAGCCCCCTCCCGACGACTGCCGTGGGCGACGAGCAACAGCGCAGTTTCGGCCGGGACGGCGCCGCACGAGGCAAGTGCGGCCTGCGTTCGCTCCGCCGCAAGGTCGGCCATTTCCGGCCAGGCGCCAACGTGCTGCGCAACCTGGACCGACAGCGACGGCTCGCCGCGAGAAAACTCGTCGACAATCGCGGGGATGTCGCGCTCCACATGCGCGCCCCGGGCAAGAAACAGGGGCACCAGCGTCGCCTGTCGAACGCCGCCTTCCGCCAGCCGGGCGAGGCCCTCGGCAATCGTCGGCCGAGTGAACTCCAGGAATCCCAACTCGACCGGCACGCCGGCAAGGTGCTCGGCCGTCATCGAGGCGATCGCCCGGGCCGCCGCCACCGTGCGGTCGTCGCGGGCGCCGTGCGCTGCCAACAGCAGGCCGCGCGGGGTGGCAGGGGCCGGCTCGGAGCTTTGGGGCACGGCCTCGGGGTCGATGATCAGCAGGGCCGGCGGGCGGATTTCGCGCCGCCGGGCAGCTTCGCCAATCGTGCCGAGCGTGAAGTGCAGCACCTCCTGCTCGGGCCGCGTGCAATGGCGCACCACCGCGACGGGCGTTTCGGGGGAAAGGCCGCGGCCGACGAGCACGCGGCTCCAGTTGGGGGCGCTGGTCACGCCCATGTAAAAGACGAGCTTGCCGGGAAAACCGGCCAGCGCGCCGTAGTCGAACGGGGCGCCCCCCTTGCCCGGCCGCTCGTGGCCGGTCACCAGCCCGACGGCGGAACCGCCGCCGCTGCCCGCGGCCAGGCCCGACGTGATGCCCGGCACAATCTCGTACGGCACACCGGCGGCGCGGAGGGCGGCCAGTTCGTCGGCGGTGCGGGCGAAGATGCTCGGGTCGCCCCCTTTCAAACGCACCACGACGCGCCCGGCGCGGGCAGCCTCGACCATGCGGGCGTTCACCTCGTCTTGCGACATGGTCCTGCCCGTGCGATGGTGCCCCAGGCACACCCGCTCGGCCGTCGACCGTGCGTGGTCGAGCAACGCCGGGTTGGCCAGGTAGTCGTACAGCACGAGGTCGGCCCGGCCGAGGCACTCGACGCCGCGCAGGGTAATCAGGCCCGGGTCGCCCGGCCCCGCGCCCACCAGGTACACCACCGCCGCAGGACGGGCCGCACTTGCCGGATCCGGTTGCATCAGAGGCCCATCCCCACGTAACCGCCGGAGGCGTCCATCTCGGCGGCCAGACGATCCATTCGCTCGACCGTCTTTTGCAGGTCGCCGGCGGCGATGTAACGGTCGAACTCGACCTGTACGGCGCGGGCGACCGTTTCGCGGAACCACTCGACCACGGGCGTCGTGATCCAGTCGCACACGTCGCGCGTCAGCTCCACTTCAAGGTCGCAGCTTCTCGCCCGGCGGTCGTCTGGGTCGGTCAGCACGGTTCCGCGGAACGCGAACTCGAGCATGCCGATGCTCGGATCGTTGGTCAAGTGGAACACGCACCGCGCGTTGTACAGGTAGAACGTATTGTGCGCGCCGTGCTTTTGCACCGCCTGGCGAATACTCAGCGCAAGCGCCTCCTGCTGCGGCGTGGCGTCGGGCGGCGCATCGAGCCGCGGCAGCGAGCGCAGCGGCAGACAGTCGAACTCGATTTGAACGAACTGGTCCACAGTAGCCTCCGGGCAGGGGGAGAGTGATGCTTGACGCGTGCTGTATTGTAGGCAGCCCGGCCTTGCGAGGAAAGGCGGGGGGTGGGTACTGAGTCCTGATTACTGGGTGCTGAGTGCCGCAATTCGCGCCAATCAATCGCCGCGCGGACTCGGCGGCGCGTGACGCGGGGGTATTGACATTTACCGGCAATTGGCCGAAAGTGGGGGCAGCAGAGCATGCGGCGGAAACAGCATCAGGGGCCGCCCGTCGATCCGAGACAAGTCATGAAAATAGCACGCGTTCAGTTGAACAACTTCCGCGGTGTTCGAAAGATGGACCTCGAACTCCACGCGGGACTCACGGTCCTTGTCGGCAAGAACGGCGCGGGGAAGACGACGATCCTCGACGCGCTGGCGCTGCCGCTGTCCGATGTCTTCCGACAGCCGCCGCTATGGAGGCAAAAGGAGCGGTCGGGCGTGAAGAACGCAGACATCTTCCACGACGAGAAGTCTGCGAGAATCCGTATTTTTCTCGAACCGCTCGAAAAGTCGGCACCGGCCGATTTTGACCTGAAGATCACGCGGGATGCTGCATCGGGCATCGACGAGCCGGCCCGTGTGGAACTCGTCAAGAGCGCCCGCGTCGAGGCGATGAAACAAGCAATTCTCGGCGACCTGAGTACCGCAGGCTCGCTGCTCGCCGTTCGCTATGTGCCCCAGCGTTACATCGGCCCGCAGAGCCGGGAGGCGGGCTCGCACGACCTCTTGACCCCAAAATGGGCCTACACCTCAGCACTGGATTCGGGAAAGGGCTGTGGGCAGTTCCTCAAATGGGTGCAAAGGCGGCAACACAACGAACTCCTCAAGCTCGAAGTGCCATGGAATGAGGCGCTCGATATGCTGCGCCGGGACGAGCGCCCTCCCGGAGCCGATCCGCATCTGTTTGCCGTACGAAGGGTAATCGGCCAGTTCATGGGAGCTAAGGCCCTGCACCGGGAAGAGAAGACATTCTTGGTGTACAAGGACGGATCCGCGCTATCGCTTCAGCAACTGTCCGACGGTGAACGGGGCCTTCTCGGGTTGGTTGGCGACCTGACCCGGCGGCTGTCGGCCACGCACCCGCACTTGACTGAGACCGATCAACTGCTGACCGAGGCCGAGGCGGTGGTGATGATCGACGAGATCGAACTGCACCTGCATCCGTCCTGGCAACGCATGGTCGTCCCCCGACTAAAGAAGACGTTTCCGAACGTGCAGTTCATCCTCACGACCCATTCGCCCCAGGTGTTGGGCGAGATCGGTTCCGAGTCGCTCGTGCTGCTGGAAGAAACGCCCGAAGGCATCCAGTCGCGCCGTTTCGCGCACGAGGTCCACGGCCTGTCGTCCGGTGAAATTCTGGAGTCGCTCATGGAAACGCCGGAAAGAACGGACCAGGTGGAGCAGGAGTTGAACGGAGCATACGAAGCCATCGAGCGCGGCGACTTGCAGAGGGCAAAGGAACTGCTTGCCGAGTTGACGGGACGGGCGAAGGACGTTCCGGAACTGGAACGCCTTTCCATGCGCATTCGCCGCAAGGAGGCGATCGGGCGATGAGGCACATCCGCAAGGACCGCAAACCGGTTGCGTTCATCCAGTGGAAAACCCAGGGCGACGCCAACTGGAATCCGGGCTGGAAGGATTTCGACGGCCGGCCCATCAAGCAGGTGGTCAAACAGGCACTGCTGGATGAGCAGGGGTACTTGTGCTGCTACTGTGAAGTGCGGACTGACCAAGGAACCGGGCATATTGAGCATCTCGCGCCGAGGCATACCCACCCTGACCTGCAGTTGGCCTACGAGAACCTGCTTTACTGCTGTGGGGAGACACCCAAAGGGCAGCCCACAACCTGTGGCCATGCCCGAAGGCCGGACGATCCGGTGCCCGTCTCACCCCTGCAGCCCGACTGCGAGTCGCGGTTCCTTTACACCGAACTCGGAGAAATGCTGCCGCGAAACGAGGAAGATTTCGACGCACGCGAGACCGTGCGAATTCTCAAACTCAACGAAAAGCTGTTACGCGACGTTCGGGCAGAGGTGTATCAAGAGGTTATCCAAGCAAACGAGGAGTATTCGCCCGACGAGTTCCGGCGCTGGATGGACATTGAGCTTCAGCGCGATGCGAACAATATGCTGCAACCGTACTGGGGAACCAAGCGTTACGTGATGGAGACTATGCTCAAACCCTGAAGCCCGCCCACACTCCAAGGAGGTCCCGCCATGCAACCCTTCCACTTCATATTCCTGTTCCTCACGTTCCTTGCCGCCGGTCCGTTGGGGGCGCTTGCCGAGACTGCTCGGAATGAGCTTTCTGATGAAGTTCGGGCCGCGCTCGGCATGAGGGGCGGGCAGCCGGGGCGATGGACGGTCGTGTACGAAGGCGGGGTATCGGAGGAGGACCGGCGGCGCGAGGGATACGATGCGACGAAGGACGTGGTGCGGGTGGAGTTCGCGCACGCAGCCGAGGACCGCTACGTGTGGCGCACCACGCTGGCCGCGCCGCCGAGGCTCGACGATACGGTCCACCACATCTACGTCGATGCCGACGCCAACCCGGAAACCGGTCGCGAAGGCTACGGTGTCGAGTACATGCTCACGGTTGGCAGTGGCCGCGGCCGCTCGAACCGATACGAGCCCGACGGCCGGCTCGGCAGCGGGCCGTCCGTCCGATTCGCCGTCGACGGCAACACCCTGCTGACCAGCGCCGACGTCGACCTCGGCGCCGACGACGCCGGCGCCCGTTTCCGCATGTGGGTGCTGTGCCACACGGCCACCACCGCCGAGCGGCCCCGCGCCGCCATGTCGTCGAGCACCAGCCGGCTTCTCGTCGAGGGCGTGCCGCCGGCCGAAGGCGAAAAACTCATGCTGCCGACCGACTACACCGAGCACCACCAGGTGGCCGGAACGTTCGGGCTCGATGTGATCCGCCCCCTGCTGGCCGATCCCAAGGTCGTCGCCATTGCCTACGACGAACTGGAACTCGACGGATTCGAGGTCGACCTGTTCACCTCGCTACGGTTCGGACACCTACGGAGGGTCGAGAACGCAGCCCGGGCGCGGTACACGGTGACAACGCCGGGCCGCTACTTCGTCGGCTTCCTCATGTACGACGACGGGAGCGACCAGCGCGTGGGCATCTACATTGACCGCGGGGAAAACGGCGGGGAAAACGGGACAGGTCCAATTTGCCGGAACGGCCCGGAGGGTGCTGCGCACAAATTGGACCCGTCCCGTTTTCCTCCAGACGGTATTGCCGTGGCCAACGCAGGCCTCCGCCGCCACGGGGTGTACTACCTCGATGCGCCGCGCGACCTGAAGGCGGGCGACGTGATCACGCTGGAAGCCCTGGGCAGCGGCGGCAAGCACGGTATCGGCTACCTGCTGCTGATGCCGGAAGCACCCAAACCCCGCCGGGTGGAATACTGCGTCGAGAACACCCGCTGGATCGCACCGGTGAACACCGAAGGCGAGGCGTGGGTTTCGTGGACCACCACCTGGCCGTCGGACAGCCGGTTCGAATACGGGCCGAGCGACGACGGATCGGTGGCGTGGGGAACGGGAAAAACGGGACAGGTCCGATTTGTGCGAAGTACCCGGAGGGCCGTTCCGGAAAATCGGACCTGTCCCGTTTCTTCCGTGGAAGATTGCACGCGGCTGGTGCATCGGGCGCGGCTGCGAGGGCTGGAGCCGGGAGTGACGTACCGCGGACGCGGCGTCGGCACCGCGCCCGACGGCAGCCGGTACCACGGCCCGACGATCGAGTTCACCGCCGCCGGCATCGCCCCGCCGCCCACGCGGGAGGGCGTCACTCGGGTGCCGCTGCGGGTGCGTAACTGGCACGACGCCGACGCGGCCGGCTGGCCGGTCACCGGGGGCATACCCTTTCCCCAAGGCGAGTTGGCCTCCGAACAGCACGTGCGGATGACGCGCGACGGCCGCCAAGTGCCCGCCCAGTTCAAGCCGCTGGCCACCTGGCCCGACGGCTCGATCAAGTGGCTGCTGGCAACCGTCCTGGTCGACGTGCCCGCCGGCGAAGAGGCAACGTACACGCTGGAGTTCGGGCGCGAAGTGCGTCGTGCCGCCGAGCCGGCCGACCTTGCCCCGATGGCCGCCCGCCGGGACGGCGGCATCGCCATCGACACGGGCGCGGTGGAGCTTCACATCGACGCCCACGGGCAACTTGTCGGGCCGGACGGACCCTTTGCAACCGAACTGGTCGACGGCGACGGCAAGCGGTTCACCAGCATGCCGGCCGATGCGGAGCTGACCATCGAGGAGAATGGTCCGGTCCGGCTGGTGGTGAAGACGGCAGGCGAGTTGACCGCCGAGGACGGCGCCCGCAGCTTCCGCATCGAGCAGCGGATCGAGGCATGGCGCGGCCGGCCGTTCGTGGGGGTGCAGCATACGTTCATCAACACGCTGCCCGACGACGTTTCCCGAACCACACTGGAAACCTCGCAAGCGGCCCAGTTTGCCGACGTTGAGCGGCTCAGCTTCCTCGCCCCCACGGCGAACACCGCGTGGCAGGCGGCGCTCGTGGAAGGTGAACCGCTTGCCCTTGAGTCCGGCGCGAGTGTGTGGCAGCGGTTCGACGACGCGTTCGTCCCCTCCGGCGGCGAGCCGACGAACGGGCGGATCGCCGGGGGCCTGGTGGCCGAGGGCGGCGCGGCGGCCGTATCGGTACGCGACTTCTGGCAGAACTATCCTAAGGGATTCGCAGTAACGGCCGACGGCGTGCAGGTAGACCTTTGCCCCGCCTTCGAACCCGGCCTGTACGATGCGTTTCCGTTCGAGAAGGAAGGGCACCAGCTTTACTACTACTTGCGCGACGGCACGACCACGATCAAGCGCGGCGTGACGAAGACGCACGAATTGCTGCTCGACTTCGGGCCCGGCGCCGCCGATAGGGCTGAGATCTTTCAACGGCCCCTGCTGCTGACCGCGGAGCCCGCGTGGTACTGCGGCAGCAAGGCGTTCTACCACGTGGCCCCGCGCGACCGCGAGCGGTTCCCGGCTTACGAGGAGGCGGTGGACCGGAACATCGAGGCGTACCAGGCCCGGCGCGAGCGCCAGCGCGACTACGGCATGATGAATTACGGCGACTGGTACGGCGAGCGCGGCGTCAACTGGGGCAACGTCGAGTACGACACGCAGCATGCGTTCTTCCTCGAATACATCCGCTCGGGCAACGCCGACGCCTTCTTCCTGGGCGAGGCCGCCGAGATTCACCACCGCGACGTCGACACGGTGCACTGGTCGCCGAACGCCCGCGACGTGGGCATGGTGTACGTGCACCAGATGGGCCACGTGGGCGGGTATTACGATGAAGCCGTGCCCGATACGCTGGGCTTCCCCCGCGCCGGCGGCAGCATCAGCCACGCCTGGACCGAGGGCCACTTCGAGCACTATTTCCTCACCGGCGACCCGCGTTCGCTCGAAACGGGCATGGCGGTGGTCGATTACTTCACAGACCGCGAGCTATCCCGCCCGTACGACTGGACCACCGCCCGGGTGCCCGGCTGGCACCTGATCATGCTGGCCTCGGCCCTGGCGGCCACGAACGACCCGTACTACCTGAATGCCGCGCGGATCGTCATCGACCGCGTGCTCGAAACGCAGGACACCGAGCCGCGCGAACTGCCCGAATACCAGAAACGGCCCGGCCGCACGCACCAGCACGGCGGCTGGACCCGCATGATGGTGCCCGGCCATTGCCACTGCGAACCGCGTCATCGGGGCAACGCGGGGTTCATGGTCACCATCCTGCTGGCCGGCATGACCTACTACCACGATGTGACCGAAGAACCGGCCGTCAAGGAAGCGATCATCCTGGGCGCCCGATACCTGGTCGACGAGTTCTACTCGACCGAAACCCACGGGTTCCGGTACACGAGCTGCCCGGAAATGCGTTACCGCTCCGGCATCATTCCCATGTACGCCGAGAGCATTGCCCGGGCGTATCGGTGGACCGGCGACGACGTGTTTCTCGCCCCGCTCACTACCGGCCTATCTCTCCGCGCCGGCGGCTCCAGTTACGGGAAGGGTTTTTCGCAATACTACCGCTCCGCGCCCCGGTTGCTTTTCGACCTGACCGAGGCGGAGCTGACCCTCGAAACACCTCCGCAGGGACATTGACCGGAAGCCGACGCGGCAACTCGACGTTGCGTCTTTCGGCGAAAGCGGTTAGAAAAGATGTAGGCTACCATGAGGCATTTTGCCCAAATCGCCCATCTTCGAAGGACCGGTCGCCATGGCCCGTAAGCCGACACCGAAGCACGCGATCCGCCGCCCGTGGGCCCAAACCGTATTCCTCATTGCCGCCGCGGGTGCGGCGGTGGTTCTGGTAGGTGGGATGACAATTTGGGCGCAGTGGCAATCGGGGCGGAATGCAGCCCCGACTCGGATTGCCTCCGACCTGACGCTTGATGAAATCCCCTTCAACGGCGAGCGGGCGTACGAGTACCTCAAGCAGCTTTGCGAGATCGGCCCCCGGCCCAGCGGCTCGCCCGGAATGGCCAAGCAGCAGGAACTGCTCGAAACACATTTCCGGAAGCTGGGCGGAAAGGTGCAGTTCCAGCGGTTCCAATATCGGCATCCGGTCGACGGATCGGCCGTGCCGATTGCCAACCTGATCGTCCACTGGCATCCCGAGCGCAAGCAGCGCATTCTCTTTTGCGCCCACTACGATACGCTGCCGTATCCCATGCTCGACCCGGTGAACCCGAAGGGCCGGTTCGTGGGCGCCAACGACAGCGGCAGCGGCACGGCGCTGCTGATGGAGATGGCGCACCTGATTCCGGACCTTGACACCCGTTACGGGATCGACTTCGTGCTGTTTGACGCCGAGGAGTTCATCTTCCGCAAGGAGGACCGATTCTTCGTCGGGTCGGAATACTTCGCAAGGCAGTACGCAAAGCAGCGACCGCCGTATCGTTATCGCTGGGGCGTGCTGGTCGATATGATCGCCGACGCCGACCTGCAACTCTACCAGGAGCGGCACAGCGTGAGTTGGCCGCAGACGCGGCAGCTTGTCGGGCAGATTTGGGGCACCGCCCGGCGGCTCGGCGTGCGCGAGTTCATCGCCCGCCCGAAGCACGCGGTGCGCGACGACCATATTCCGCTGAACCTCATCGCTCACATCCCCACGGTGTGCATTATCGATTTCGACTATCCGCCCTGGCACACCGAGGCCGACACGCCCGACAAGTGCTCGCCCTTGAGCCTGGCCAAGGTGGGCTGGGTGCTTTGGGAATGGGTGGAGAACGTGCGGTGAGTTTTTGCCAACGGAGGGCAGCATTATGAGAACCCATGCGGTTTTGTTCTGCGTTTGCCTGCTGCTGCCGGGTTGCGGGGGCGATTCGCCCGAGAGCGTGGGGCTCGACGATATGGAACGGTTCGGCGAGCTGCCGTACCTTTCGGCCACGCGCGATCCGCAACTGGCCGACGAGTTGGCACGCATCCGCGAGGAAGGCGGGACGCCCGAGCAGCTTACGCCGCCTGCAAACGAAGAGAGCGTCGGGGCCGCGCTCAAGGAGTTGTTCCCCAAGGAGCGGCTCGAAACGCTGTCCGCCCGCGCCGAGGAACTCATGCCGCCGCGCCGGTTCCAATTCGATCCGGCCCAGCTTCAGCACGTCATTGCGTTCCGGCGGAAGCACGACCGCGAGCGGCTCGCCTCGCGCGAGGCCCTGCGGCAGCCCGAACAGCACCTGGGAATCCGGTTCGTGGCGGGCTTCGCGGCCGATACATCGGTCATCGACGCCGTGCGCCTGTGCGCTCGGCTCGAAGCGTTCCACGCCGCCGAACGATTGGCCGACGACGACCTGGACGGCGCCCTCGACGCGGTCGGCCAAATGCTGGCGTGGGCCGGCTGCCTTGGCGAGCAAAAGCACCTCGATGCCCGCCTGCATGCCGCGTTCCTCCGGGCCGAAGCCCTGGCGGTCATGCACGCCGCGGCAACCCACCCCGACGCCGCGCGAGAGCACCTCCAGTCCCTGCTGCAGATGACCCGGGCCCAGTTGGAGGCCTGGCCCGACGACGCCGACGCCTGGATTGGCGAACGGGCCATGGGGCTGCACAGCTACGAACTGGTGCGCGAAGGGGCCCTGTTGCTCCTGCTTACGGAAGCGGAGGTCGAGGAGTTTCGGCGCGAGGGCGATTTGCGGGTCGTCGCGGCCGCCGCACGCCGCCACGCCGACCGCGACCAACTCTATTACCTCGAAACCATGCGGCGCGTCATTCAGGCATGCGACAAACCCTACCACACGCGCCTGCCACTGCTCGAGTCGATCGATCTCGACTTGCAGACGCGATGGGGTACGCCCGACTACCCGCTCGTGGCCGGCCGACTTCTGCTGAAGAACCTGGCCGCCGCGCATTCGATGAAAGCGCTCGATCGGGCGAACTGGGAGGCGTGGTCGCTGGCGCTGGCCGTGGCCACGGGCGAAAGCCCGCCGCCGCTGGTCAGTCCGCTCACCGGCCGCCCCTACGACATCGTCCGCGACGACGCCCGCATCGTCGTATCGGGCATTGGCGCCGGGAGCGACGCCGAGCAGCTTCAGCTCAGCGTTCCCGATCTCGCCCCGCGTTAATCGGGAAGAACGGGACAGGTCCGTTCCCGAGCGCACACACTCCGGCGAGCGGGGGCCGTCAGGCCACTGTCAATCATGGGCTATCGGGCAAGGCCCGGATCTCCGTCCCCTCTCCCTCTGGGAGAGGGTTAGGGTGAGGGCCATGGACGGC
>CAYPWB010000165.1:0-12629 GCA_964414315.1 uncultured Planctomycetaceae bacterium
CAACCCTCTGATTAAGAGTCAGATGCTCTGCCAATTGAGCTAAGGGGGTAGTGTGGAGAGGAACATCCCTCCCAAACCCATGATGATACGTCTATCGGCATGCGATGCAAGGGGGGCCGACCCTTTTTTTGGCTTCCGCTTCTGGGTGCAAACCGTTCGGCCGAACGGCTACGTTCTGCCCAACGCAGCGGACGGCGCGTCGGGGCGTCCCTGACACTTTGCCCGGCTTTGCATCCAGAAGCGGAAGAACCTCCTATTTTCCCTAGCGAGGGCTCATTCTGGTGGATGCGTGCCCCTTCGACGAGTTGTGTGAGCGGCGGATGAAGATGCGAATCGCAATGCGGATCGCCAGGGATGCGGGGGAATCGACGATGTGCGAAGCGGTCGCGGGGCGGCTCCAGCGTAAGGCACCGGCCCGTTCTTGCGGGCGGTGGCATTCGTTTGTGCCACTGCTCCTACTCTTGCGGTTCCATGCCAAGCTGGTGCATCTTGCGATACAGGTTCGAGCGGTGGAGGCCAAGTTGCTCGGCAGCCCGGCTCATATTGCCGCCGGCCAGATCGATTGCCTTTCGGATGTAGCTGGTCTGGAACTTGGTCGTGGCCTCGGACAGCGGCAGATTTACGTCGACGGCCGCGTCGCTTTCGGCACGGGGTGACAGGGTGAAGGCCAACTCGCCGGCGTCGATCCGGTTTCCCGTCGAGAGATAGGCGATCCGCTCCATCAAATTACGCAGTTCGCGCACATTGCCCGGCCAAGGGTGATGCTCCAGGCGAGCCCGGGCTTCAGGCGTGAACTCGGGCACGGGCCGCCGGGCCCGGTGGCAGAAGTCGGCCAGAAAGTGTTCGGCCAGCAGCATAACGTCGCCCCGCCGTTCCCGCAGCGGTGGCAGTTCAATGGTCACCACGTTCAGGCGAAAGTACAAATCTTCGCGAAATCGTTTGGCGCGGACCATGTCGGCCAGGTTCTGGTTGGTGGCGGCCAGCACTCGGGCGTCGGTGCGGATGGGCCGCGACCCGCCGACCCGCACGAGTGTTCGTTCTTCGAGCACGCGCAGCAGTTTCGCCTGGCCGCTCAGGCTTAGTTCGCCGATTTCGTCGAGCAGCAGCGTACCGCCGCTGGCCAGTTCGAACTTGCCGGGCCGAGCCTCGTGGGCGTCGGTGAACGCCCCCTTCTCGTGGCCGAATAACTCGCTTTCGGCCAATTGATCGGGAATGGCCGCGCAGTTGACGGCGATGAACGGCTGGAGCCGGCGCCGGCTGCCGTAGTGGATCGATCGCGCCACCACTTCCTTGCCGGTCCCGTTTTCACCGAGAATGAGCACGGCCAATTCGGTGTCGGCCACGCGTGCGACGGTAGAGCGGAGAGCGTCGATGGCGGGGCTTTGGCCGATGAACTGCACTTCGGCTGCCGCCTGCTCAGTCATTTGCCGATTGGCCAGAAGAAGACGTTCGCGGTCGCGGGTATTCTCCAGGGCGACGGCGGCGGGGGCGGCCAACTCGCTCAAGCCTTCCTCGTCGTCGGCCGTGAACCTGCCCGACCGCTTGTTCAGAAGCTCGAATGCGCCAAATAAGTTGCCGCGCGACCCGCGCAAGGGAACGCACAGCAAGGTGCGTGTTTCGAAGCCGGTGCGTTCATCGACCTGGCGGTCGACCGCATCGGGTTCACTGGCCGCATCGACTCGTAGCGGTTGGCCCGCTTGCACCACGCGGCCGACCACTCCACGGTCGTCGGGCACCCGCAGTTCGCCACTCTCGACGCCGAGGGCCGGCCGCCCGACCAATTCGCGAGCCGATCGATCCCAAAGGAAAATACTCGCCCGCTCTGCGTCGAATAGTCGAGTGGCGGCCTGCGCCATCTGCTCCAGCAGCGGAGCCAGTTCGCGAGTCCGGTTCCATTGGTGGGCGATTTCGAGAACGGTTTCAAGCTGTCGAATGCGGTTTTGGCCCGCTGACCGCTGGTGGACCTGGATCATCGCATGGTGCAGAATGGGCGCCAGGGCCGTTGCCGCTTCCAAGCCGGTTTCGACCGCCGACGTCTGGGCGACTCGTACCCCCAGAACGTGGCCTCCGGAGCTTCGCGGCTCCAGCGGAACGGCCGCCCAGCGGTCGCGGGTAGCTCCGGTCTCGCGATCGAGCACGTCGGCAAAGAGGTCCCAGGGCAAGTCGCCGGTATCGTCGGAGGCGGCCATCGGCTGCCAAATTCCCTCGGCGGCCGCGACGAGGACCGCCTGTTCACTATGCGAGGCCTGTGCAATAAAAGGAATAGAAGCGGAGACGAACGACGCCAAATCGTCCATTTGGCCGGCGTTCCATAAGATTGCGGCAGCCGCCGGCGCCAAAGAAGCATTCTGCCGGCACAACCGGTCGATCGCGAACGGCCGACCCGAGGCCGACATTGTGGGACGTTTCATAGTATCGAGCCGAAAAGTTGCGGGAGTGAAGTCAAGATGACGGCGCATCGGCGGGTCATTGTAGCAGATTTGCACCTTGGTAAAAACCGGGTGCAATCAAAACGATCGCCGACCGGAACTTCCGTCCTTGACGCGAGTTACGACACCACCTACACTGTACTGTCATCCTCGGACGAGAGATCATATAAGCCATGGAAGAACTAATTACAAGAATCTGGGATGCTTTGGGCGACTTCTTCGGAGGGATTGCCCACGGGGTCGAACGGGGGCTCACCGGAGTCTTCGGATCCTCGAACGCCCGGTATTTGAAAAAACTTGAGCCGACGGTCGCCGCGATCAACGTCCTGGAGCCGAAGTACCAGGCGATGACCGACGCCGAGCTGCGCGAGCAGACCGACCGGTTCCGGGAGCGGTTGGCCAAGGGCGAGACGGTCGACGATCTGCTGGTCGAGGCCTTTGCCGTGTGCCGTGAGGCCAGTCGGCGCGTGCTTGGGATGCGTCATTACGACGTGCAACTCATGGGCGGCATGGTTCTGCATCGCGGAACGATTGCCGAAATGATCACCGGCGAAGGCAAGACGCTCGTGGCCACGCTTCCCGCCTACCTGAACGGGATTGAAGGCAAGGGGGTCCATGTCGTGACCGTGAACGACTACCTCGCACGCCGCGACATGGAATGGATGGGCCCGCTCTACATGTCGCTGGGCCTTACCGTGGGCGCGATCCAGAACAACATGGAGGCCGGCGCGCGGCAACGCGCATACGAATGCGACATCACCTACGGCACGAACAACGAGTTCGGTTTCGATTACCTGCGCGACAACATGCGTCCCGCGCGCCGGGGCGACGACCGCTACCCCCGCGATCGCCAGCAGGTGCAGGGCCGGCTGCACTACGCCATTATCGACGAGGTGGACAACATCTTGGTCGACGAGGCCCGCACGCCGCTCATCATCTCCGGCCCCGCGCACGACGACGTCACCCGGTACGCACGGGCCGACCGCATCGCCCGGCAGCTTCGCAAGGACGAACATTTCGAAGTGAACGAGAAGGAGCACTCGGCACACTTGACCGACGAGGGGATTCGCGCCGCCGAGCAGCTTGCCGGGGTCGAAAGCTTCTACACGGCGGGCAACATGGAATGGCCGCACCTGATCGACAATTCGCTCAAGGCCCACCACTTGTACAAACGCGACGTGAACTACGTAATCAAGGACGGCGAGATTGTCATTGTCGACGAGTTTACCGGCCGCCTTATGCCGGGCCGCAACTGGAGCGACGGGCTGCACCAGGCGGTCGAGGCGAAGGAAGGGGTGCGCATCAAGGAGGAAAACCAGACCCTGGCTACCGTTACGTTGCAGAATTTCTTCAAACTGTACGACAAGCTTTGTGGTATGACCGGTACGGCCATGACCGAAGCGTCGGAGTTCTGGAAGATTTACCAGCTCGACGTCATCGCCATTCCGCCGAACAAGAAGCTTCAGCGTCTGAGCTATCCCGACGTCATCTACCGGTCCGAGCGAGAGAAATACGAGGCCGTGGCCGAGGAAATCGAACGCATCCACAAGTGGGACGTGCTGGCCAATCAGGACGGCGAGGAGTTGTGGGGGAAGATTACGCGCGAAGACGAGGCCGCGATCGAGTTCCAGCGCAAGGGCGAGAAGACTCGTGAGACGGTCCCGCGCGAAAAGATCAAGGAGTTGGAGCAGCGCGGACGGCCGATCCTGGTGGGCACCGTGTCGATTGAGCGCAGCGAACACCTTTCCCGCTTGCTCGACCAGCGGGGTATACCCCACGCAGTGCTCAACGCGAAGCATCACCAGCGCGAGGCGGAAATCGTGGCGCAGGCCGGCCGGCTTGGCGCCGTGACCATCGCCACGAATATGGCGGGCCGCGGAACGGACATTATCTTGGGCGGCAACCCGGAGGCCATGGCCTGGGCACAGTTGCAGGACAAGTACCCGACGCGGCTCGAAGTTCCCCCCGACGAATGGGACTCGCTCGTGGCCGAAATCGAGCAACGCGAGCAGATGAAGGCCGAAGGACGCAAGGTGGCGGCGATGGGCGGGCTGCATATCATCGGCACCGAGCGGCACGAGGCGCGGCGCATCGACTTGCAGCTTCGCGGACGGTGCGGACGCCAGGGCGACCCCGGAAGCTCCCGCTTCTACCTTTCGCTCGAAGACGATCTGATGCGCATCTTCGCGGGCGATTGGGTCAAAAACGTCCTTACACGCCTCGGCATGCAGGAAGGCGAGGCCATCGAAAGCCGGATGGTTTCCCGCCGCATCGAGGGTGCCCAGAAGAAGGTCGAGGAGCGGAACTTCGAAATCCGCAAGAGCTTGCTTGAATACGACGAAGTCATGGACGAGCAGCGCAAACGCGTGTACGGATATCGGCAGGCCATTCTCGACGGGGCCGACTGCAAGCAGCTTATCGTGAAGATGATGGATCAGCAAATCGACCGGTACTTCGATGAGTTCCTGGCGAAGGACTACGGGACCGAGAGCTTCGCCCGCTGGGCCGGTAAGGAACTGGCCGTGGAACTCGACGCGAGCGACTTCCGCGGCATGGACTACGAGTCGGCCGAACGGTTCGCCAAGGACGAGGCCGAACGAGCGGTCGAGGGGCAGGTGTTTGAAATGGTCGAGGAGAACCTGCCCGACGAGGAAGACCGGCGAGATTGGAACTGGGATGCCCTGGCGAAGGGCGTCAACGTCCGCTGGCGGCTGAACCTGCGGGACCGCGACCTGAAGAAGATTGGCCGCGACGAGGTGGGTGAATTCCTGCAACAGAAGGGCGAAGCTGCCGTCGAGCGGGTCGACTTGCAGCCGGGCGCCCGATTTCTCGACCCGGCCTTCGGCGTGCAGACGGCCTGTAGCTGGGTGAGGCACAAGTTCGGCGTCGAACTGGCCCCCAACGAGGTGAAGGACCTCGAACCGGAGGCCTTTAAGAACCTGGTGCGCGAGCGCGCCCGCCGGGCGTACGACGAGAAGGAGGCCGAGTACCCGGTGATGGCCGGGCTGTACCACTTCACCACGCGCGACGCCGGCGGCCACAAGCGTTACGACCGCGAGTCGCTGGTCGACTGGGCCCGCCGCCGCTTCGACGTGGAACTGAGCCTCGACGACCTGAAGAGCAAGCAGCGCGACGAAATCCGCGCGCTGCTTCTCGAACACAGCCGGCGCCACGCCCAACAGGCCGCGGCTGTCATGGACGAGGCCGAGCGCCGCCTCGACGAGGCGCTCGACGGGGTCGAACCGAGTGCCCCAAACCTGCGCGCGGCCTTCGAAAGCGGCGCGCTCGAGCCGCTGGCTGAGTGGCTGAAGAGCGAACTGGCCGTCGACCTGCCGGCCGAGAAGATGCGCGACTTCGAACCGCGGGACCTTCGGAACGAAGTGACCGGCGCCGTCGAGGAGCGATACCGGCCGGAAATGCGCCGCATGGAGCGGGCCCTGCTCTTGCAGCTTCTCGATACCGCCTGGAAAGACCACCTGTTGGCCATGGATCACCTGCGCAGCAGCATCGGTCTGCGCGGGTATGCTCAGGTCGATCCCAAGGTCGAATACAAGCGGGAGGGGATGAAGCTGTTCGATGGAATGTGGACCTCGACCGGCGAGCGAGTGACCGACCTGATCTTTCGTATGGAGAAGCTCGACGAGGGATTCGTCGGCTCCACCTGGACGGAGGCCGAAGCCCGTCACGACGATGCCACCAGCGCCGGCGCCATCGCCCAGCAGCAGCAGGCGGCCATCGACGGTACCCAGGCCGACCATAAGCCCGAGCCCATCCGCCACCGCCAGACTCGCGTCGGCCGGAACGACCCTTGCCCGTGCGGCAGCGGCAAGAAGTTTAAAAACTGCTGCATGCGCAAGCGGAATCCGGTGGGGTGATGCGCATTTCCCCATTGCGAAGAAGCAGTCATTGCGCCGGAGAAGATTACCGAGTATTTGCTGAACGACGAACACCCGGAGGGGAAATCGAAGGCACATTTTCTGGCTCTCGCAGGATTTGATCGCACCGAGCCACAGGTGCTCGATGCCGCCCTGCGTGCCCAGCACCTGCCAAGCGAAGCGCGCTTCGGGAAGCCTTCGCCATTTGGCGTCAAGTACGAAGTAAGTGGGCCGCTTACGGGACCCACCGGAGCGGTCATCATTACGTCGATCTGGATTGTCCGTCACGAAGAACCGTTCCCACGGTTGATCACGATCGTACCGGAGACACGCCGATGACATTGGAATCGTTTTCGCGAGTTGTTATCACACGGGACATTCCCGACCAAGAGGTCTATCAGGGCGACATTGCGACGGTCGTCGAGCAGTACCATGATTCGACTGGCGGAGTGATCGGATTCGAGGTCGAAGTCGTGGCGGCAAACGGGGAGACCCTGGCCGTGGCTTCGGTCCCGGCCGACGCCGTTCGTACTCCGACGGCAGGGGATCGAGTTGTCGTGCGTGCGAGCTAGAAGCTCCGCCCCAAACACCGGTGCTCAGCGCCTCATCTCGTTTGCCACGGATTCAATGCCCGGAACCGGCCCCTTCTTGAACGTCCTCTACCTGCTGCTCCTTTTGGCAAGCCTCCCCTGGATCCTGTGGTCGGCATGGCGGAAGGGGAAGTATCGGGAGGGCTACGCCGAGAAGTTCCTCGGCCGGGTGCCGGAGCGGACTTCCGATGCGCCCTGCGTGTGGCTGCACGCGGTGAGCGTGGGCGAGGTGAACCTGCTGGGCCCGCTGCTTCAGGCGATCGCGCGGCACCGGCCCGACGCCGAATGCGTCCTCTCGACCACCACGCGCACGGGAATGAACCTGGCGCGGAAAAAGTACCCCGAGCACACGGTTTTCTACTGCCCGCTCGATTTCACTTGGGCAACTGCCGAGGCGATCCGCCGCGTCCGGCCCGACGTGCTGGTGCTGGCCGAGTTGGAGCTATGGCCGAACCTCGTTGCGGCGGCGCAACGGCGGGCCGCCCGCGTGGCCGTGGTGAACGGACGGCTGAGCGAGGCGAGCTTTCGCGGCTACCGCCGCATTCGAGCCTTGCTGCGCCGGCTGCTGGAGTGCATCGACCTGGTGGCCGTGCAGGACGAAACCTACGCCGAGCGTTTCCTGGCGTTGGGAGCACGGCCGGCGGCAGTTCGCGTGACCGGCTCGATGAAGTACGACGACGCGCAAACCGACCGCGGCAACCCGACCACCCGGCGCCTGGTTGAACTGGCCGGCATTGCTTCCGATGACGTGGTGTTCCTTGCCGGCAGCACGCAAGAGGGGGAGGAGCAGGCGGCGCTGGAAACATTCCGCGAGCTTGCCGGCGAGTTTCCTCGGCTGCGGCTTGTGCTGGTGCCGCGGCACCCGGAGCGGTTCGACGGGGTCGGCCGGGTGCTCGACGGCTCGGGCGTCGCCTGGGTGCGCCGAAGCCGGCTATCGGAGGGGGCGACCGACGCCTCAGCCCCCGCCGCCCGCGTTCTGCTCGTCGATACCGTGGGCGAACTGGGCGCCTGGTGGGGGACGGCGCACATCGCGTTTGTGGGCGGCAGTCTGGGGAGCCGCGGAGGGCAGAACATGATCGAGCCGGCCGCTTACGGCGCGGCGGTCTGCTTCGGCCCCAACACGCGCAACTTCCGGGACATCGTCACCGCCCTGCTTGCGCGAAACGCCGCCGTTGAAGTGACCGACCCGGCGGAACTGACCGCGTTCGTTCACCGCTGCCTCGACGAGCCCGGCTGGGCCGCCGAACTCGGCCGCCGCGCCCAACAGCACGTCCGCGAACAGCTTGGCGCCACCGGGCGAACCTTCGCGCTGCTCGAGCCGCTGATCCCGCGGCGAGCGTGAACTCTCACTTCCCCTGCTCATTCCCCCGGCGGCTGCCACGGGGTGGCGCCCCCGCGCTGAATGTGCAAACGCAGGCGATTCTGCAGGTCGCGGGCGACCTTCGGCCGGCTCCCGATCAGGTTGTCTTGCTCCTGCGGGTCGTCTTTGAGGTTGTACAGTTCGAGCGACGAATAGGGATCGTTCTGCAGAAGCTTCCAGTCGCCGCGGATGAGCGCTTCATAGCTCTTCCCGCCGTACCTGGGCCCCCCTTCGCGCCGCACGAAGTACAACTCACGTTGGCTGTCGTCCAGCGGCTTGCCTTGCAGCACCGGCACGAGGCTTACCGCGTCGAGGTCGTCGGGCAAGTCGGCGCCGGCCAGTTCCAGGAACGTGGGGAACACGTCGAACGTGAGGCCGGCGTAATCGCTGCGCGCGCCGGCCTGAACGGCGGCCGGCCAGCGTGCAGCGAACGGCACGCGCAGGCCGCCGTCGTAATGGCTTTGCTTGCCGTCGCGCCATGGGTCGTTGTTCTGCGCGTGCGGCAGCGAGCCGCCGTTGTCGGCCGTGAACACGACGAGCGTATTCTCGTCGAGTTCCGCTTCCCGCAGGACCGCCATGAATCGGCCGATTCCGTCGTCGAGGTGCTCGACGAACGCCACGTTGCGGGCTCGCTTCTCGTCCATCTCCGGGGCGCGCGCTTTCACCTTTTCCAGCCAGTCGGCCGGCGGCTCGATGGGAAAATGCGGGGCGTTGTATGCCAAATACAGGAAGAAGGGCTGCTTCTCCTTTGCCCGGCTGCGAACGTAATCGCACGCCCATCCGGTAAACAAATCCGTAGCGTGCCCCTCCGGCTCAATCACTTCTTGGTTGCGACGCATGTAGTTGTTGCCGTGTCGCCGGTGATGCCAGTAGCTGTCCATCATGTCGCCGAGGAAGCCGTGGAAGAAGTCGAACCCACGCTCGTTCGGCGTATTGGGCGACTCGAGCCCGAGGTGCCACTTGCCGACGATGGCCGTGTGGTATCCGGACTCGCGAAGCAGATTAGCCAGGGTGGGCACGGCGGGGTCGAGGTAACCCCACGAATTCTCCGCATGCGTGCGAATGACGCCCGGCACGCCGACCCGATCGGCGTATCGGCCGGTCAGAACGGCCGCCCGCGTGGGCGAGCACACGGTGCAGTTCGCGCGCATGCGGGTGAACTGCATCCCCTCCGCCGCAAGGCGATCGATATGCGGCGTGCGCACGTCGGTCGACCCGTAACACGAGACATCGCCGTAGCCATGGTCGTCGGTGAGTATCAGAATGAGATTCGGCGGCTGAGCGCCGTCGGCCGAGACGGCGCCCGCGAGCAAACACAGCACAGAAATGACAATAGGGAACAACGGTTTCATGGCGATACCTTTCCCGGTTGCGGCGCCCCGGGGCGCCTAGGTTGGGGGAGGTCTTGGGGAATGGGGCCGGCCAGGGGCGGCGTTTCGAAAAATCGCCCGCCGTCGATCAGCCGCGGGTCGCCGGTTCGCTCCAGTTCGGTCACTAGCTGCCTTTCCAGTTCTTCGAGGACCTTCGCGTAGGTCGGATCTCCGGCCACGTTCTTCACCTGGTGCGGGTCCTTCTTCAGGTCGAACAGTTCCTCGCGCGGCCGCTTGCCGTAGGCGAGGTCGTAGTGCCACTTCCACTTCGGGTTGTCGCGCTGGCCGACCAGCCACGCCTTCGTCGGGCCGGCGTCCTCGTCGGGCAGGGTGACGAACGTCGTCTCGGTCAACTGCTCGGTCGTTGGAGGGTTGGGACCGTCGAGATTGTAGGGATCGCCCAGCGGGTAGCGGTCGGGCTTGAAGTTGATCACCAGCAGGTACTCGGCCGTTCGGATCGCCCGCTGCGGATACGGCAAATACCCCGCCCGCGCCATCTCGACGTGCCGCTCGCGGCCGGTGAGCACATGCGTGCGTTCGGGGTCGACGAGTCCCTCGCGATCGGACCGGAGCACGGGCCACAGGCTGTGCCCGGTCATCACCTCAGGCACGGGCACGCCGCTCGCTTCGAGGAACGTAGGGGCGAGGTCGGTCAGGTTCACGTAATCGTCCACCACGCGCCCACCCTTTACGCCGGGGCCGGCAATGGCCAGCGGCACAGCGGTGCCGAAGTCGTACAGGTTGCACTTTCCGTGCGGGAAGCCGGGCGGGCCGTGGTCACCGCTGATGACGACGAGCGTGTTGTCCAACTGGCCGGCCTTTTCGAGCTCGTCGAGCAGGATGCCGATCGACGCGTCGAAGGCCGCAATCTCGCCGAAGTAGTCGGCCAGGTCCTCGCGCACCTCGTGGACGTCGGGCAGGAACGGCGGCATCTTCCCCTTCAGATCGTCGGGATCGATGTCCCAAAGCGTCTTGCCGGAACCCTTGATCCACTTGCGGTGCACGTTGGTGGGGCCGAACCAATAGCAGAACGGCTGGTCGGGCTTCCGGTCGGCCAGGAAGGCGGCGAAATTCCCCCGCGCTTCGTCGAACAGCTCCTGCTTGGCGTCGTCAACCGACTTTCCGGCGGCAACCATTCGGGTAACATGCTGCGAGAACTGGTTGAACCGCCCGCCGGCCTGCTGGTAAGCGTAGTCCCGGCCGCCGTATGGCGCGTCGACCGGCGTGCCGGGGCTCCACACCTTGTAGGTTTTGCCGATGTGGTAGCCGGCGTCGCGCAGCAGGAGCGGGTACGACGGGATGCTCGGGTCCCACACGGCGCCTTGCAGGATGGCCGCGCGGCCGGTCCGCCAGAAATACTGCCCGGAAAGCAGCGCGCTGCGACAGGGCGTGCAGGAGGGGGCGTTGACGAATGCGTTGCGGAACACCACGCCCCGGCGTGCCAGCCGGTCGAAGTGCGGCGTGCGCACCACGTCGTTCACCCCGCCCGGGCCGTCCACCTCGGCGTAGATGCTCGCCTGGCGGCCCCAGTCGTCGGCGAAGAGGAACAGGATACTCGGCCGCCCGGGCTCAGCGGCCGCCGCCCGCCCGCCCTCCGCGCCCAGCGGAAGCAGGCCGAGCACCAAAACAGCGATTCCAGGAAAGCGGTGCATGCTTGTGCGTCCAATTCTGCAGGAACTCGAACGGGTATCGGCCGACATTATAGCCAGGGTTGCCGGGCTTGTCGACTTTCACTTGCCACGCCTGGCCTCACGACGGCAATCACCGGACCTCGATTTTTTGGGGGTCAATTTTCCGATTTTCCACGCTCACCCCCCCACTTCTACCCCCTGGCTGCGCCGCCGGAACCATCGACCTTTCGGTACGTCCGCGCGTTATCGCCGCACCGGGGGCGTTCTTGCCCAATCATCCGCCGTTTCCGTCGCGGCCCAGTAGTGGTCGTATGTATAGATCGCCAAGTGTAGCGGGTCGGACGCCGGATTGCAAGGCGAAGAAACAGGCCACGGGGAGGCCCGCAGAGGGGATGATAACCACGAAGGACACGAAGGACACGAAGATGGATAGAGTACGTTTCCTGAGGGCTTCGTGCTCTTCGTGCCCTTCGTAGTGAACTACTTCCCTTGCCTGAAGTGTTCCCCAAAGCGACGTTGCGACCGCGCCCTCGACCGCCCACGGAAACGTCTTGCCTGACAAGTGTCAAGAGTCGACTCCGATTCCCCCAAATCGAATCCGTCCCTGGAAGGGGCCTTGGGTACGGGGCATGCCGTGATAGGCGGGCCAGATAACACGCGGACCGCGAAATGGCGAAGTGACAGCAGGGCTTGACCGGCATCCGGTTACCGGCCAGAATGGGCGTCGGCTCGGGGGTTCTTATCCCGCCGAACCGGCGGGCCTAACGAATTAGCACGGCCCCAGGCCGGCGGGATAAATGCAAGTTTGGCGGCGGAGGGCGCGCGTGATGCTCCTGATGCTTGAAGACAACGAAGAGCGTGTGGAGCGGTTCACCGCGGTGCTTCGCTCCATCGACCCGACGATGCCGCTGCGTGTGTGGCGGGACGCCCACCTGATGATGCGCGAGGCCGGGCCGCTGCTTACATCGGCCGTGATGATCTCGCTCGACCATGACTTGGAGCCGGAGCCGGGCGCGTCCGACCCAGGCGACGGTTACATGGTCGCCAAGTGGCTGACGGAGCAGGGTGTGGTCCGGCCGGTTGTCGTGCATTCCAGCAACGGCGAGCGGTCGTCATGGATGGTCGGCGAGTTCGACCTGGCCGGGTGGCGGTACTGGCGGGTCGCCCCGCTTGGTGACG
The DNA here is from genome assembly GCA_964414315.1 of uncultured Planctomycetaceae bacterium. GTDB lineage: Bacteria > Planctomycetota > Planctomycetia > Pirellulales > Thermoguttaceae > PWXP01. The sequence continues at coordinate 12,435 of CAYPWB010000165.1, forward strand.
ATTGGGTGGAGTCGGATTGGCGGCGGGTCGTGCGCCGCTTGCTCAAAGGGCATGCCGAACCAGGCGCTGCAGCAGACGGCGGGGCGTGAGTGGTTAATCCTGGCCACAGCTCACCGGTGCCCCGCCGCTACTGAGCTTGGTCGTTAGCCGGCACAGAGAATCTTGTCCCAGTCGTTCGCATTTACATTTCCCGAA
>CAYPWB010000166.1:0-12600 GCA_964414315.1 uncultured Planctomycetaceae bacterium
GCACGCTCCGCCGTGCCGTCCGCAAAGTAGCAGGCACGCTCCGCCGTGCCGTCCGTAAAGTAGCAGGCACGCTCCGCCGTGCCGTCCGCGGGATCAGACAGAACGACGGCGTTCGGCCAACGGGGAGGCGCCTATCGGTCGTTTTCGGCCGATTCGACGAAACGGAAGGAATCGACCAGCGCACGGTCGGAATCGCCGACGCGCTCGGCCAATTCGGCCTCGATGGTCACGGCGAACGCGATTCGACGGCCTTGGTTGTCCACCACCAAATAGTATCGCCATTGAATCGGAACTTCGGTGGTGGTCTGTTTCAATTCGGCCTGGGCCGTGCCGGCGACGACCACGCGAAATACCCGATATTGGGCCTCGTTGGCCCACTGACCGGCTGAGACGAACCGCTCGAACCGGTCGCCAAGTGCCCGGCGGACGTCCTGCTGGAATCGTTCGAGTGTGGGCAGTTTTTCGACCGGGACGGCGGGCATCGGCGAGACGCGGCACTGGGCCAGCAGTTCGCCCTCGCCAATCAATCGGAGAATGACCAGGTCGGGCTCGTCGTGGATCACGAACCACCGGCGGCTATGGAGCAGCCGCCAGCCGTCCGACTCGTACGCAAGCATCTCCACCTCGTCCTGCGGCTCGAACTCAAGGCCGTCGAGTAGGTCCGGATCGAATGCGGCGCCATCGTCTTTCGGGACGATGCGAACTTGCACTTGGGCAACGACGTCGAATCCCTGGGCCACCGGCGCCATCGACCGTACCTCCCGCATCGACATGGCGAACCAGTCGATCCGTTCGATCCGACGATCGTAGCGGTATTTGGCCTTGAGTTGGATGCGGGTTTTCACCCCGTGAATCGTCGCCGTGAGGTCGCCGCTCATCTGGAATCGGGCGACCGCGTCGGTCACCTCGACCAGTTCACACTGCACGTCGCTTTGCCCGACCGTATCGAGGCCGAGCAATTGGGCAAGAAGCGATCCGGCGGGTGCCCACGTGTCGCCGACGGCCAGAGGGCCGGCCGGCAGAAGCCGGTCGAGCAAAAGGCTGTTGCCGATGATGTCGATCAGTTCCAGTTCGTCGCGGGAAAGCCTCGCTTCCGGCGAGAACAGGATCGCCTGCCCATCGTCGACCGAGGCGGCGACCAAAGTCAGTTCAGGCCGCAGTTTCGGTCGGAGCGCGTCGTCGGCCACCCGAATGGTCGCTTCCGCCCGCTCATACCGGCGAATCGATCGGGCCTGCCTTTTCGGTCCTTGTACGATTTCCAAGGTCTGCTCGGCGTACTCCATCTCGGCCAAGCCGCCCATTTTTACGCGGTCGACCCCGCCCTCACCGGCTTCCAGGATATCGCCAGCGACTTTCAACTGGGCGGTCACCTGATCGAGGCTTCCGGGACGGCGGCCGTTGGGAAACCGAAAGGTCTCGGCCGCCGCGTCGCGGGCGAGCAGGGTTGCAGCAAGCACGAGCAGTATTGGGAGCGGCCTCATGGGTATCCCTCGAAGGTGTGGGCTTTTCCGGTTGTGGACTTCTCCACTGCGGTAAATCGGATGCGGGCGGGGTGGGAATTGATCGGATTCTAACGATTGGGACGATTTGGGCACCGCGGAGTCGTCCGCCGACCTCCGCTCGGCCCGAACCCATCGTGGTCACAGCTACGGTCCACTCAGACGCCCAAACCGCACTACGTCCAGTCGTAAACTGTTGGTTTGCGCGGTCTGGGGCGACCTTTTCGATTGGGCTGAAGTTACCGCCTCGGCTGGACGATGCTAGAGTTGGGATATTCCTTTTGTTGGGAGGGTTGCGCGCCGTGAGCGAAGGGTTGGCCACAACGCTAGCCGTGCTGCAGAAGACCGAGAACGAGGCGGCGGTGCGCGCTCTCGTGCCCGCGCTCGACTCGCCGAATCCCGCCATCCAGGACGGGGCGCTGAAAGCGTTGCTGTTGCGGCGCAACCGGGCGGGGCATCGGGAAGTCCTGCGCCGTTTCCCCCGGATGCCGGCACGCTGGAAGGCCATCGTGCGACGGCACCAGGGGCGGCTTACCGGAGCGCTGCGCGATGCCGTGCTGGGGATCGACCCGCAAGCGTGCCTGACTGCCTGCGAGGCGGCTGTTTGGTTCCGGGAATACGAACTGATTCCCACGCTGCTGAACGCTCTGGACGATCGGGGGCGGGTGCCGATCGAGGCCCTGGCGAGCACCATCCTGGAACTTGCCCTGAACTTGTACGACGAGTTGGCCTCCCCCCGCGACTACAACAGCCCGCGCGATCCGCAGGTGGTCCGAAGGCACCTCTTGACCAGCTTGGAGGAGGCCGTCGCCCGATATCCAAACCACCGGCGGCGCGAAGTGCTCGAGGCGTTTCTGCTGCTGACTACGCGCGACAACGCGGGTTTGAAGAAGATCCTCATCAATCCGCACCACCCGGCCTTCACGCCCATCATCGAGTTGTTGACGCAAAGCACCCTGGGCGGCATTGTGCGGCTGCTGTTGAGCTTCCTGGACGACCCGCACGTTCCGGCGGCTGTCATGGCCGTCATTGCCAAGCGGAGCGATTTGCGGTTCGTGCAGCACCTGCTTGGCAGGATGAGCCAGGAGGTGTCGCAAGCAGGAAAGCAGAACCTGCGAAAGCTGCAATCGGTGGCGTGGCTTCATGAGGGGATCGCGTTTTTGACCAAGCTGGACGGGCCGTCGCAGCAGGGAGTCGTGCGGCTGGTGATGCGGTGCGGTATTCCGCGTCTTCAGGCGTTTACTACCATCGAGCAGTTGCTGCTGCACGGGAAGCCGGAGGGGCGGCGCGCCGCCGCCGAGGCGCTGGCCGAGTTCCGCGGAGCCGACGCCAACGCGCTGGCCGTGCGAGCCCTGGACGACCCCGACCCGCTCGTCCAGGCGAACGGCGTGCGCCAGCTTCGACGGCGTGGCATTCCCGGCGTGCTCCCTCGCCTGGTCACCCTGCTCGACAGCCCCCACGCGGAGGTCCGCCATGCGGCCCGCGAAAATCTTTCCGAGTTCACCATCGAGCGATTTCTGGCCGCGTGCGAGTTACTCGACGAGGAGGTTCGCGCCAGCACGGCGCTGCTGGTGCGGAAGGCCGACCCGCGCACCCTTCCGGTGTTGCGTGAGGAGTTGCAATCGAGCATCCGCGCCCGTCGTCTTCGCGGGCTGTCGGTCGCGTGCGCGATGGACGTTGTGGACCCGCTCGAGGACCTGGTCGTCGGCCTCATGGACGACGAGGACCCGGCCATTCGAGGCGAAGCCGCCGCCGCCCTGGCGAAGTGCGCATCGCCGACGAGCCGCCAGGTTTTGGAGCGGGCCCGGTTCGATACGAGCGTGGCGGTGCGAGAAGTCGTCGCATGCAGCCTAAACGATCAGGCCGAGTTCTTCCGCTGGCGCGAAGCGCTGGCCGATCCGAGAGACTGAGAGCAATCGGGAGAGAGCCCGCATGAACCCACTGGCCAACGTCGCCCTCGTGCTCGCGCAGCGCACCCCGATGGAGAATATGTCGGATTACTTCCGCGGCCCGCGCGTGCAGCTCCGCGCGAGCGACGCCGTGTACCTGCTGCTGGGGTTGGGCGGCCTGATCCTGCTGCTGTGGCTGCTGTCGTTACTGGTGAACTGGCAGGAGCGGGGGTGCCGCCGGCCGTCGCCGTTACGGCTGTTTCTGGCCGTTTGCCGTGCACACCGGTTGAACTGGCCCGATATGTGGCTGCTGTGGCGGTTGGCAAGGTCGCAAAGGCTGACCGAACCGGCTCGTGTGTTCCTGGAACCAGAGCGATTCGACCCGGTGCATCTGACCGGAACCTTACGGCACAGCGGGGCAAGGCTGGCAAGGCTGCGCGAGCAACTATTCGCCCAATCGGAGGAAGAGCCGCCCAGCGACGGGCGCGACCCCACGTGGGAGGTCCCGCCCGAAGAACGGGTGCGGACGCCGCTCTCGCCCATTACTCCCACGCCTCGGCTTCAGCTTTAGCGGCGGGTCAGTAGGCGCCGCCTCCGTCGCCGCGGGGTGGCGTTCGCGGTCGGAACTTCTCGCTCACGTTGCCCGTCGAGGGCCGCGGCCGGGGTTCGTCCTGGCGGGGACCGAGGCGCGGCGCGCTGGCGCCTTCCCCCAATCGCTCCACCGGCGCCCGGTTCTGCCAGCCCATCATCTCCAGCAACTGGCCCAAGGGGATCGTCTGGATTCCCAGCAATTCCGCCTCGCGGACCATTCGGGTGAAGTCTTCGATGGCACGAGGATTCCCCTTCTCGTCCGGGCGTTCCCCGAGCACCAGGAACCGCGTGTTGACGGTAATCTGTCCCACGCGGCCCTTCTCGGGATCGATGTACGCGTCGACCACGCCGCCATTGGCGGCAATGAGGTTCCTGACCAATTCGAGGTCGTCGCGCCCATCGCCGGTGGCGTCGAGCAATCCGGCCAGCGCGAAGCGGCGACGATCGCCCGGCGACCAGACGGGCGTGTGGATCTTGTCGCCCGGCATGATGGGATTCGTGCTGCTGTCCTCGACGATTCGTGCCTCGGCCATGTTGTCGCCCAGGATTTGAGTAACTTCGACGCTGGCCTTTTTCACATCCGGTCCCAAGGCGGTCGCCTCGGCCGGATAGACGGAGAAGGTGGTCTGCCGGGGTAGCGAGTCGGCCCGACCGAGGTTGATCCAAACCGTCCGGTTCCGCTGGTTGACCCATCGGATTTCGCCGTCGGCCACCTCAAAGGTACCCTGCTGAAGGACCCCAAGTTGCTTCGACTGTTCTTTCACCTGCCCCACGAGTGCCGTTACCCGCTGGTGCGCCTCCTGCAATTTCTGGTTGGCCTGCCCGACCTTTGCGCCCGCGTCTTCCCGGGCTCGGCGGACCACATTCTGGGCGTCGGCTACGTCGGCCCGAATCTCCGTCAGTTGACTGTCGAACGTACGTCTTGCGGCGGCCAATTCCTGGGCCTTCTCATCGGCCGTCGTCTCGTGCACGGCAAGCTGTGCAGCTTTCTGTTCCTCAAGCCTTGGAATCTGGTTTTTCAGCTCCTGCAACTGGACTTGCACGACGTCAAGATCGCGGGCCCGATCCTGGACGGTCGTGAACAGGTACTCGAGCACCTGGCGATATCCCCGCGGCTCGCCCTGGAAGTTGGCGCCGTAGGTGTCGAGGTCCTTATTGACCTCGTCGCTGATCTCGTTCATCGGGAGCGTGTCGGGAAAACCCATCAGGGCCTTCAGCCGGCTGTTGTCTTCGAGGACGTTTCGAGCAAGATCGTCCTTCTCCCGCGCCACCTTCTCTGCATCTTGCGCTCTGATATCGGCCTCTTCCCCTTGCTTGAAGAAGATAAAGGTCGTCACCCCGAGAATGATCGTCAGGATAACGAAGATGATCAGCGCGATTTGCAGCCCTTGATTTTCACGAGCCATGACCAGCTCCTTGATCGCCCCGGTGTGGCAGGACCCCACACCGCAAGCACGGTCCAAAAGAAACCTCTTTTCCCGGGCCCCCGCAGAACGTCGCCTCGCGGCGCCACCTGAGTTCCGCCGGTTCCATCAGGCCCTACCCAAACACTGCGCCCGTTCCCCCTCGCCCCTGAGATTCGGAACGAGAGCGACCGGGTATTCCAACCAAATGCCTAACGTCGATTCTAATCGGAGCGGAGGCTGCTGTCAACGAAAAGCCATGCACGCGGCATGGCCCCTCTAGGGAGTGGGTTTTCGGGGTCTGTTTGCCGCTGCGGAGGATTAATGAGCCCGGCCGCGTTTGTGAACGGTTCCCTGGGCGCAGACCATTTGGCCGAACGGCCGTGTCGGGCCCGAGAAAGCGGCCCGCACGACGGAGCGTGCCTGCTACTTTGCCGTCAACCAGGAGGAAGAGGCTTCCCTTCGACCTCGTGCGTGTTATACTTGGGCAAGCTGCGGGACTTGTGCCGGATGCAAGCCGGCCTGTGGCGAAGCCTTCCGGTTGGGGGGCTCCCGGCATAACACCGCGCCCCTCGGGTGTGTCCGCGATGGTCGTGGATCCACGTTACGGTACCTTTTGCGATAAGGAGGGTTGTTGTATGAGCCGCATTGTTGTGGTTTGCCTCGTCGCGTTGGCCCTGCTGACCGTGGCCGTCTCGGCCGAAGCCGGCTGGGCAACCCGGGCACGGACCTGTGCCCCGATCACGTGCGCACCGGCAACGTCTATGCCGGTTACCTGCGCCCCCGCCACCTGTGAGCCCGTTACCTGTGGGCCGGTCACGTGCGCACCGAGGGTCCCGCGCCGGAGAATGTGCCGACCAAGAACCTGCTCAGTCGTGGCCACTTGCGCTCCGGCTACCTGCGCTCCGGCTACCTGCGCCCCGGCCACCTGCGAGCCGGTCACGTGCGCTCCGGCAACGTGCATGCCCAAGACATGTCGTCCGCGGCCCATCCGCCGGCGTGCCTGCTTGCCTCGCACCTGCTCGGTCGTCGCCACCTGTGCGCCGGTCACCTGTGCGCCGGCTACCTGCGCCCCGGTCGAAGAGGTTGTGGAAACGGAGCCGGAACCGGCCACCTGCGCCCCGGCCACCTGCGCCCCGGCCACCTGCCGCCCGCGCACCTGCCGCCCGCGCACCTGCCGCCCGAAGCGATGCCGTCCGGCCACCTGCCGGCCGCGCACCTGTCGCCCGGTCACGTGCAGCCCTTGCTAACCGGCGAGCCGAGTTGAACACCATGCGACGCGCCCGGGGGCCTTTTGCCCTCGGGCGTTTTGCATGCCGACGACGCAACCGTTCCCAGGGCATTGGCCCCTTCGCTTAGGGCGCGCGAAGGAATAGACGGCCCATTTTTCGGCGCGGCGAGGACAAGGCTGGGAGCGTGAAGACTCGCTCATTTTGGTACCGCCGGACTTTCCCGTTTTGTTTCCACAACCGCCTGCATGATGGGTTGACGCCTTGCAGGGTTAGAAACCGGAGTTCGCCTCGCGCACCTTCGTGTATCGCCGCTCATAGCGAGCGAGCTTTGCGAGCAATTCGCGGGCCAGGGCCGAGGATAGCGATTCGCGCACGTCGGTCCATGTGCGTTTGCCGGGCTGAACGGCGTCGCAGCGGATCAGATGCACGCCGTGCCGCGTGACGACCGGCGGACTGATTTCGCCTTCGCTCAACTCGAAGGCGGCCGCGGTGAAGCGCTCGGTCATCGGACGCCGTCGCCCGATCGGCCCCAGCCGCCCGCCCTCCCGGGCACTGGGGGCCTGCGAGTGCCGGCGTGCCGCTTCGGCGAAGGTCGTTTCACCGCCAAACACTTGCTTCCGAATGGCGCGTGCTTTCTCGACCGCCTGCTCGCGCGCCTCGGCGGTTTCGTCGGCGGGGCGCAACAGAATCTGGCTTACCTCCAGTTCGGTCCCGTCGAATGTTCGCCGATGGGCATCGAAGTGGGCCTTCAGGCGGGCGTCGGTCAGATACTGTTCCAGATACTTGCGCCAAGTGAGCGACCACGCCAACTCCCGACGTAGTTCCGCTAGCGTTTGTTCCTGTTCCGCGAGACGTGCTTCGAGCGTCGTGCCCGCGCGCACAAGCTGAGTGCGAAGGGCGTCGACCGCCTCGTCGATCGACTCGTTGCCGGGCCCCGTACCCGTCCTTTTCGCGTACGCGAGAACCAGCCGGCGCGCGATCAGTTCGTCGAGCAAACGGCGTCGAAGCTCGGGCACGGCGGCGGCCTCGATCTCGTGCCGGCGAAGGGCCGCCTCGACCAGCGCGTCGACCTCGCGCGCGTAAATCGGCTCGCCACCCACCGTGGCCGGCACGGCATCCTCGGCCCAGGCCGGCGCACACGGCGCGAGCAACGGAACGACGACCGGCGCGATCAGAATCGATCCGAAAAGGGCGACAGGCACCCGGTACCTTGCACCTGCGTTAAGCACGAGCCACACCATGCGGGATCCAACTCCCTTCGGGCAGACACTCAGTCCCACCACCAAACGTCGGCCGGCAATTCCCCGGGCGGAGCCCCACGACGGTCCCGCAGGTCGCCGTAACGGTCGACCTGCACGGCTTCTTCGACGACCAGCGGGCTCGGATCGATGCGCACCCCGCCGCTGACGCCAGCCAGTACGTGCACGCGGTGAACGACCCGATGGTTGATGACCGTCTCGACCTCGCGCGGGGCGGGTCCCAGTTCGACCGTGAAGGCCTCCTCATCGCCGAAGCAGGTCATGTGCCAGCCGGCTTGCTCGGGAAGTTTCTCTTCGCGCATGAGGGCGCAGGCAACAGCCAAATCGCAAATGTTCCGCAGTTCGGCGTAAATCGGGTATTTCCTGCAAAGCGCGTCGAAGTGCTCGGTGAAGCTTCGAGCGAATTGCCGATTGAGTTCTTCCGACCGGCCGGTGTGGATTCGACGCCCGTCGGCCGCCAGCTTTTCATTCTCGCTGAGCACCTGCACCGCCTGGCCCTGCAAAGCGAACGCGTTGCGCTCGTCGTCGGCGACGACCGCGTCGTAGTGGAGCGTGAACCACCAGCGGAGGACGTCCATCGGCGGCGGCGCCTGGCCCGGCGGCACATCGATCAGGTCGAGGTAGCTCGGCACTCCCGGCACGCCCTCCTCGAGCCCCATGCCGACGAGTTTCATCCGGTAATCGGCCTCGACCAGGACGCGCGCGGCGCGCGTGCGCGGGTCGAGCCCGTAAACCTCGATGTCCTGCGCTCCCACGCTCGCCCGCAACTGTTCGAGCCACCGCGCCCGCCCCCCGGCGGGAATCGGTTTCTTCGCCGATTCAGCAAGAAACTGCTGGGTTCGGGCGAGGGCTTCCCGGCGGGGCTTGATCAGGCAGCCGAACTTCGCCTCGGTGGAGGTCATTGCGTGCCGCAGCACCACCACCAGGTCGTCGAGGCGAACGACCGGCAAACCGGTTTCCGTACCGACGATCCGATTTTCGGCCGCCCACTGCCAGTCGCCGGCCGGCCCGGCCAGCACAAGATCGCCGGATTCGGGGTAAATGAAGATGTACTGTACCCGCTGGAGCCCGGCCAGCACGCGCATCGCCTCCGTCAGCGGTTTGCCCGCGGCAAGCCGCAGTTGAACTGCCCGTTCCAGGCGGGTGAGCGATACCTTCCTGAGCGGCGAGGTGCGGCGTGCGTCGTGATGGCGTGCGCCAGGCATGCTTGCCCGGCGCAGGGCGGCAAGTCGGCCGGTCGTATCTTGCCCCAGCAGTGGTTGCATGACGCCGGTCGGGTCGATGTACACGCCCGTGGGGAATGGGGCGATGGACCCCGGCCCGCCGATCTCTTCCCATGTTTGGGGTTTCACGGTCGAGGTGATCAGGTCGAGGAGCGAGTCGAAATCGGCTTCGGCGCCGCCGCCTCGCCCGCCCCAGGGCTGCTCCGCCACGCGGTCGAGTGCCGCCGTGCGCGCCCGATCGTCGCGAATCTCGCCCGCGGTGTGCAGCGAGGCCTCGCGCGCGCCGGCGGCCGCCTGGGCCGCGGCGACCTCAGCCAGCAGGGCGTCGCGCTGCCGGGCATCGGGAACCTGCCGGGCCAGGGCCACGGCCGGCGCGAACTCGCCCGCCGCCAGATGGGCTCGGACTGCGGCTTCCTGGGCCGCCGCCTCTGCCCCCATGACCGCGGCGTACGCCAGAACCAGAACCACCGCTACGCGAATACCGCGCAGCACGAAATCCCACCGCCTGAGGCGTTTCATCATTCGACCTCCTCCGTTCCCGCCCGAGAAGCCTCCCTCCGTCCCTGCCTTTGGCCGGGCCGTGCCCCATACGTGCATTATTGCGGAACCGCAGGCGGCGGGCAAGGGCAGGCCGTGTCCGTCACGGTGAGTCCATTCGATCTGGCTTGGTTCTTAAGCCAGGAGTGTCCGCAAGAGTCACTCTCCCCCGCGGGGAGGGCGGCTCTTGCGGTTATGCGGGTATTCGGATGAGCGATGGCCGACCGCCTCGAGGACGCTGTACCACCAAGATGCAAGATCGTGAACTTTTTCACACAGTCGTGGCCTTAGCTCCGAGCGGAAGCTCGCATTGGTTGGCGGCCCTGCCGCCCGGTGTTGTTCGGGCGGTAGCGGGGAGTGACGGTCTGCCGCTCCATGGGTCGATGCTTGCAGCCCGTCGGAGCACCTAGGACTCGACCGCCAAACCCTGTTGATCGTACCGGCGAATCGCCGCCATCAGGATGTCGGCCGTTTTGCAGATACACTCTTGGCTCATGTTGTCCGGAGAGTCGCGGCGGTTATGGTAGTAGTCTGCCGGACGGGGGTCCATAGCGCAGAGGGCGGCAGCTTGGATGCCGGCAAGGGTGAAGGCGGTGGCGTCGGTGGAACCCAAGTAGACGGACGCGTAGCCCAGTTCCAGGCCGCACCGCTGTCCGGCGTCGTGCAGCCACCGGCAGACGGCCGGATCGTGACGGACCGTGCCGTTGCGGTCGCGGTTGTATACGTGGAGATGATCCAGGTCGCGTATGGTGTCGAGCGTGACGACTACCGTCGGCACGTCGCTCCAACCCTTTGCGTGCCGGTGCATGAATGCTTTCGCGCCGCGCAGGCCCGCTTCCTCCGATCCGGTGATCAGGTAGACGAGTTCCGTGTGCTCCAGTTGGAGGTCATTGGCTTGAAGGTACTTGGCCAACCCCACAACCAGCAGGGCGCCGCTCAAATCGTCGTTGGCGCCCGGCGACACGTGATGGAACGAAGTAAACCAGATTCCGATGAACGCCGCGGGCGCGAATGCCAGTTGAGCGAGCCCCACGGGAGTCCGCAGCGGCGAGATGCTCCCTCCGGTAAGTTCCCAAGCAACTGCCGCCGTGGCGATGCAGAACACGATGGCAACACTCGCAAACGCATAGCAGACAAGCAGCGGAAAAACCCTCGGAAAGCGACGGTGCCAGCGCCATTCATAGGCCGCGTCCGCATGGCCGTTCAATACCAACCGCCGCAAGACTTTCCCCGACGGCTGTCGGGTTCCCATCACATTGTGTGAGTTCCGTTTTGGGAAAAAGGGGTCCGTTAGTTGCCAGTAAAGCCCCACTTCGCATGCAAGCGTCAATACCGCCGCGGTACCCATCAGGAAGGCGAGCCAAGGAGTGAACCACCAGCCGGCGATCGCACCCAGTAGAAGCGCCCCGGATATTCTGGGGGCCGCGAAGAAGGCCTTTGGGGCCACGGGGAAGGTTTCCATCGCGACGACGCCGTCAGTCACCGGAGCAAGTTCGTCTCGCAGGAACTGCTGAGTCAGCCATTCCCCACGGCTGGCCGGCGGGCGGGGGCCGAACGTGTCGACCACGCGCTGCGCTGTTTGCAGAACGTAGTCGGCAATCTGGCCTGTCAGTTCTTGGTGGCGCATATCTTCCTATCCATCCCTTTACCGGGCATCGGCATCATCCCGGCCCGCACCAACGAGGCGAAAACGGACGAGTGTTCGCTTTTCAGTCGGTTACCTCGCACAGTGGCTACCCGTCGCGGTAACTGTTCACAGGGCGGCGCGGGCAGTTTTCTCCGCTGTATACGAAGGGGACAGTCCCATTTTCGCGGCGGAAATGGTAGATGATTGGGCAAAAATGCCCTTTGTGCCGCGAAAATTGGGACAGTCCCCCGTGAATGGTTATCCGTCGCGCATGTTCTTCAGCACGAGCCAGTCGCCCAGGCGGGGGCAAAGCTGGGCGACGGCAAAGAGCAGCCGGGCCTTGGCGGGCACCACGAGTTCCGGCTGCCGCCGCTCGCAGGCGCGCACCATCCGCCGTGCAAGCCACCCGGGATCGATCCGGCCCACCTTCACGCCCGCGCCGGGGCCCCGGGCAGCCTCCGGCACGCCGTCTTCGCCTTCAAGCCGGTACAGGCGCTCGCCCTGCCGTGCGATGGGGCCGGGGCACACCAGCAGCACGTGGAGCCCCGCCGGTCCCAACTCCAGACGCAACTGTTGCGAATAGGCCGCCACGGCGTGTTTCGTGGCCGGGTAGGCGCCCACGTACCGCGCGGCCGACTTCGCCGCCAGCGAGCCGATGTTCACGACGTGCCCGCGCGCCTTCAATAAATGGGGCGCCGCCGCGCGCGTGCATCGGACCATCGCCAGGAAGTTCAGTTCCCAGAGGGCCTGGAACTGCTCCGGCGTCGTGTCGAGCACTTTGCCGCGCATGGAACGGCCCGCGTTGTTGACCAGCACGTCGAGCCGGCCGTAGCGGTCCAGGGCATCGTCGAAGAGGCGGTCGACGTCGGCCTGTCGGGTAATATCGACCGGCACGCCGAACACGTCGAAACCGGCGGCCGTCATTTGCTCGACCGTTTCGATCACCCCCTCCGGCTCCAGCCCGGCCACGACCAGCCGGGCCCCCGCCGCCGCGAAAGCCTCCGCCGCGAGGCGCCCCAGCCCGCTCGTTCCCCCGGTCACCAATACAACGCGTTCGTTCCAGTATCCCATACCCTGCAAGAATACCGGGAATCGCATCCGACCGATAGCCACAGCCTCGCCGCCGACCCGTGGTTGGTCCGCCGGTTTCACCCGCAACCTGCCGAAAAGTGCGTTATGCCCGATGTTTTTTTGAGCTTTTCTACATTTCCCGCCATTCGGCAGGTAATCCCCCGTCTGAGGCCAAATTATTGAAGAATATTCCAGGCGATCCGAGGCAAATTTCCGTCGAGCATTCGCCGCGCGAGCAAGGATTCGGTGGTGCCAGTTTGACTCAAGAA
>CAYPWB010000167.1:0-12594 GCA_964414315.1 uncultured Planctomycetaceae bacterium
GAACGGCTACCCCGGCGCGTCGGGGCGGTCTTCCTGGGCGTGGCGCTGGAGAATGGTCTGAGCGCGCTTGTGCAGTTCGGTGGCGCGGTTCGGATCGGGCTTGGGCCGTTGCTCGACGATGCCGGCCAGCAGTTCGCAGGCGGCGGCCAGGTCGGGGTGAAAGGCCGGCAGGGCCTTCTCGCGGATGGCCAGGCAGCGCTCGGCGGCAGCCTGGGCCCGAGCGTATTCGCCCTGCCCGACGTACAGCGCAGCCAGCCCGAAATGCAGCCGCGCCGCTTCCGGATGCTCCGCCCCGAGCGTCGTGTTCACGGCCTCGATGGCATCTTCGTACAGCTTCACGCCGCGCGAGTAGGTTCGCGGGCTGGTTTCGAGGGCGCCGAGGTTTCCGAGGGTGCGGGCGACCAGCGGATGGGTACTTTGGTCGAAGTCGTTCTTCTCGAAAATCTTCAGTGCCCTTTCGAGCGGCCGCCGGGCCTCGCGCGGGCGGCCCTGGGCCAATTCCAACTCGCCGCGGAGGTTCAAGGCCTCGGCAAAGGCAGGATGCTCGTCGCCAAAAACGTTTTCGAACACGGCCAGGGCATGATCGAGGGCCGCCTCGGCTTCCCGATAGTTCGCTCGCGCGAGGTGAAGGCCCGCCATTCGGACGAGCACGGCCGCCGTGTAGGGATGTTGTTCGCCGTAGGTACGACGCGTGATGCTCAGCGCCCGGAAATAGTAAGGCTCCGCTTTCTCGTAAAGCGACTGATCGCGATACAGCGTAGCCAGGGTAGCCAGGATGGGCGCCGAAAGAGGGTGCTCCGCCCCGACCGATTCGCTGCACTGCACCAGGGCTGCCTCGCCGTGCTTCCTGCCGGCTTCGTAGTTCCATTGCGCCCAGTTCACAAAGGCGAGTTGCCCGCCGTTGACGGCCGCGTACGGCGGCGGGACCGGGGAGGCGCTTTCGGCCAAGCCGGTACGGGCCGATTCAAGCTGCGTCCGAGCGTCCGGTACGTCGCCGCGGATGTAGTGCAGCATGCCCAGGTTGCCCAGGGCCATGGCCGTATCGACCGGCGTTTGCCGGCTCTCCCGCGACCAGTCGAGCATTTCGCGGGCGGCTGAATACCGCGAACGCAGCAGGTAGGCCAGCCCTTGGTTGTTGCGGCTAATGGCGGCCAGCCACTCGTCGTCCGGCAGCATGTCCTCCCAGATATCGCGCGACTGCTTGAACAGGTTTTCCGCTTCGTCGTACCGGCTTCCCTGGGTCAAATGCCACAGGGCCTGGACGTGAAGTTGGAACCCTCGGGAGGGATCGTCGGCGGCCGTTTGCGATTGCGCCACCTGCCCCGCCCGCGTAATGAGCGGTTCGGCCTGGGCCGTATCGCCCGCCTGGATCAGCGCCATAGCGGCCTGGCAGAGGATGAGGGGCGAATCGGGCTTGAGGCCCAGGGTGTTGGAGTATTCGGCAATCGCATCGCGGAAGCGGCCGGCGAACATCAGCCCTTGCGCCCGCGCCAAACTGATCTGATCGGGGGCGGCCTGCCCTTCGGCGGCGGCCTCGTCGAAGAGGGTTTCGGCGTCGGCGAACCGGCCCTCGGCAACCGCCCGCAAGCCGCGTTGCAAGGGCGGCGCACTATCGGGGATGAACGGGGCAAGGGCACGGGCCCGCTCCGGCACGGAGGGCGGCAGGCACACGGCGGTCTGGTCGTCGAGCATGCCCAGTTCGCCGGCGGCGATGGCCTGCCCTAAAGGAACCGTCATGTCCTCCAGTTCGCGCTGCCTGACCCCCACCGGCGCCCAAGGGGTAAGCCACCAGAGCAAGGCGACCAAGACCACCCCAACCCCTCCCCAGAAGCGGTAGGATGTTTCGCCGATGCCGGGCACCCGGATCGTGCGCCGGCGCTGCTGCCGCGCACGAAGTTGCTTCCCGAAGTCGGCGTGGCGGCCACGGCGCAAGCTCAGCAACAACTCCTCCGGCGTTTCCGGCTGCTGGGTGAACGCCAGATAGAAACCCAACGCAAGCCCGGCAAACACCAGGGCCAAGAAACGCTGAAACACGGCCGGCTGCTCAGGTCCCAGTAGGACCCAACACAGGATTAGGTAGCCGAGCAGTCCTGCCCCCCAACCGATCGACGCCGCCGACCATCTTCGTCCCCGTTTTGCTGTCTGACCCGGCCGAAGTGCGCCCGACCACTCGTCTTTCTGCGGATGAACACCACGCTTCGCCATCGCGGTACCTTGAGAAAGGGCGTTACTTCAAGGGAAGAGCGTCGCCTTGTTCGATGGAAGGGGTTCTGCTTTGGGAGCGGCCGAGCCAGGACGGTTCGCTTACCCAAGTTTACCCCATTATAACGCCCGGTCCGGTTTTTGCCAGACACTTCATTGCCCCGCCGTCCGAGGGGTGCGTCCTGTTATCTCGCCGAGATGGCTGCGTTTGGGAAAATGCCTTCGTCACCGCGAAAAGACGGTTCTTCTGTTTCTGAATGGCAAACTGATTTGGCCGAACGAAGGAGCTCTGCGCAATTCGGCGGAAGGCACGACGAAGTGTGCCTGCTACTTCGCAGGGATCCGCACCCAGAAGCAGAAGGCACAAAAATTGAGGGTTTCCCCCGTAAACGGGGAAGTGGGTGCTACAATTGAGGTATGCCCGAAACACCTGAACTGTTCCTGCAACTGGGAATTTCAGCCCTGCTGGGGTTGCTCGTGGGGCTCCAACGCGAACGGGCGCCCGGCAAGGTTGCCGGGCTGCGAACCTTTCCGCTCATCACCCTGTTGGGTACCGTTACGGCCCTGATGGCCGTCGAACTGGGCGACTCCTGGATCCTGGCCGCCGGGTTCCTCGGTGTGGTAGCCGTGGCCGCCGTGGGCCACCTGCTGAAGATCCGCGCGACCGATCCCGACCTGGGCACGACGACCGACTTCGCCGAGCTGCTGATGTTCGCCGTCGGGGCCATGGTGGTTCTCGGGCCGATTGTCGTGGCCGTAGCCCTTGGCGGCGCCGTGGCCGTCTTGTTGCAGTTCAAAGGCGAATTGCACGGCGTTGCCCACCGGTTGGGCGAGAAGGACCTGAAGGCCATCATGCAGTTCGTGCTCATCACCTGCATTATCCTGCCGGTGGTGCCGAATCGGACCTTCGGACCGTTCGACGTGCTCAACCCGTTCGAAACGTGGCTCATGGTCGTGCTGATCGTGGGCATGAGCCTGGGCGGGTATATCGCCTACAAGTTTTTCGGACGCGATGCGGGCATCCTGCTGGCCGGGGCGTTGGGCGGGGCCGTTTCGAGCACGGCCACGACAGTCAGTGCGGCGCGACAAGCCCGGGGGAGCCCGGTCGGCACGCGGAATGCCGCCATCGTGGTCCTGATCGCCTCGGCGGTTGTGTACGTGCGCGTGTTTGTTGCGATTGCCGTAGTCGGCTCCAGGGCGTTCTTGTGGAGTGCGGCCCTGCCCGTTTCCCTCATGATGCTCTTTACCTTGGCGCCCGCCGCGGCGCTTTGGCTTTGCGTGCGTCGCCGCAAGGCCCCGATGCCGGAGCCGAAAAATCCCACGCAGATGAAGTCGGCCGTCGTCTTCGGAGTGGTCTATTCGGCCGTGCTGTTCGCCCTGGCGGCGGCCGACCACTATCGTGCGGAAGTGGGCGCCCAGGGAATGTATTGGGTTGCCGGCCTCTCGGGCCTGACCGATATGGACGCCATCACCCTCTCGACCGCCAGAATGTCGCACCAGGATGAACACCTTGCCGCAGACGGCTGGCGGCTTTTGGTTGTGGCCGTGACGGCCAACATGGTGTTCAAGACCGGCATGGCCGGCGTGCTAGGCGGCCGGCGGCTTCTGGCGACGCTCGCCCTGCTGTTCGCCGTTCCGATCGCCGGCGGCATCGCGCTGCTGTGGTGGCGGTAATGCTCTTGCTTCGGCCGGGCGATTTCGGTTACAAGCCGACCGGTTGAAGGAAACGGTCCGACTTGAGCGGCCGGAGCGGGCTATCGGGAAGGAACGCCTCGCCGGCGGCGAAGTTGGAGATCGTTTCCGGTGAACGATTGCCCTCAACGGAAATGGAGTCCCACCCCATGTCTCCCAAGCCTTATCATCTTGCGCCGCTTTTCCTGTTTGCCGCGATATGCCTGATTCCGGAACCGGCTGACGCGAAGCAAATGAGCTTGACGGCCGAAGAGATCAAGAACGGCTTGCAGACCGCGCGGCCGGAGGAGGACGGATTCGTCGACGACGTGGTCGATCGGGTGAACAATGCCAGTCGGCCGGCGAATCAGCGTCTGCCCGCCTCCATGGTCGAGAGCACGTTCCAGTGGGCCCGCAGCAAGAACACCCGCCACCGATTCCAGTATTTCCGCCGCGCACTGATCATTCGGGCCGCCCGAATTGGCGTGCGGTTGTAGGAGGCTGTTTAGCTTCAACTGAGTTCTCGCTCGCACTGTAGGGCGACTCTCCGAGTCGCCACGAATACAAAGACGACTCGGAGCGTCGTGCTACCGACACGCCAAAGGGTGAACTCCAACAACTCAGCCAAGCAGCACCCCCGCGTAGCCGACCACGTACGACGTATCGCCGGTGACATCGGCACTGGTGGTGTAGCCCACCTCCTCGTAACGACGAAGCGAGCCGAGCGTCCGGAGCGCTTCCATGGCGATGACCGCCCCCGTCGCGCCGCACATACTGATTCGATGCTCGCGCACGGTTTCGTAGAGCCGGGCCGGGTCGAGCGATTGCATGGCGTCGAGCGCCAGTCGGTCGGCCGTCCGCCCAAGCCGGTCGTCGGCCTCGTGGCTCATATCGCTTGAGATCACCAGCAGGGGTCGTGTCTTGAGTGGGCGGAGCAGTTCGGCGAGCTGCCGGCCGAACTGCCGGAGTCGGGCCAGATCGGCCCCACCGCCAAGGGCGATGCCTACCACGCGCGCGTCGGGACGCAGCCGTGCCAGCAGCGGCAGTTGCACTTCGATGGCGTGCTCCCGGCGGTGCGGGGTGGCGTCGAATTCAAGGCCCGAAATCCCCTCGGCCAGCCGCGCGGCCAGTTCGGGGTCGGCAGCCAGGCGCCCGCCGGGAAACGCCCAGGCGTCGTGCGGCGCCACCGACCACTCGGGCCCCGGCCCCTTGTGCCGAGGGCACAGGACGATCACTTGCGGCGGAATGCGCAGGCGGGCAAGCGTGGCAGCCGCCAGCCGGCCCGAGTAAATCCAGCCCGCGTGCGGCACCATGGCCGCAGCCCAATCGGCCGGCTCGGTTTGCTGGGGTATCAGTTCGTCGAGCATGGCTTCCATGGCCTGGGGATCGGCCGGATAGAAGCTTCCGGCGGCGGTCGGCGGGCGGATGTCGGCAGGGCGGCCCGCCGCACCCGGGGTGGGCCCTTGCAATTGCGGCTCGCACAGCGAATCGGCGGCGTCTTGGGAAACCGCCGCGCCGCGCAAGTCGGCCAGCTTGCCGCGAATCGCCTCGCCGTCGAACGTCATCAACTGGGTGTCGTCGTGCGTCCACGCGTCGGGCGGCAACCCGGCCTTCAGGCACACTTGGCGGAGGAAGTTCTCGGCGTCGAGGCGATGTTCCACCGCCACGCCGGGCAGCAGCAGGCCCCGCGCGCCGCCACAGCTTACCTGCACGCCGTGCCGGCCGATTTCGACCGCCCGCGCTCGGGCAGCGCCGCAGGCGTGCACGCGCTGGGGGTGCCAAAGGAGCCACACCTCCATGTCGAGTCGGTCGAGTTCATCGGGTGCGATGGGCGGGAAGCGGGGGTCGTCGCACGCGGCGCGGTCGGCTGCGTGGTCGACGGCCTCGCAAAGCGGGATGTCGTTGCCGAGGAACCCGCAGCAGGAACGCAACCGCCCGGCGCGCTTCAGGCTCACAAACGCGCCGTACAGCGGCGTTTCGGCAATCTCGGCCAGGAAGTCGCGAGGCGCACCGGCCGGCCTGCCCAGCACGGTGGCCCGCACACGCTCGGCCGCGGCGAGCAAGATTTGCCGCTGCTGCTCCGGACTGAATTCCGGCCGTTGCGACGGGGCGCATACCGGCTCGGCTTCGACGGGATCGGCCGATACGGCGTACGCGTCGATCCGCACCGGCAGCCGCCGGCCGCCCCAGCCACCCGGCCCGTTGGAATACCGCCCGGCAATTCGCCCACCGCACTCGGCGCAGCGGCCGTTGTCGACCCGGTAGGGGCTCAGTGTGTAGCCGTGCCGGCCGATGACCACTTGCCCGCACTCGGGGCAAAGCGTGGCCTGGTGCTCCGGATCGTCGACGTTGCCGGTGTACACGTAGTGCAGCCCCGCCCGCCGCGCAATGCGGTGTGCCATCAGCAGCGTGTCGCGAGGCGTGGAACCGCGGTCGTTCAGTTGGAAGTCGGGATGGAACGCGCTGAAGTGGAGCGGCACGTCGGGACCCAATTCAGAAGCGATCCACCGGCACATCCGATCGAGTTCCTCCGGCGAATCGTTCGCGCCGGGAATGATCAGGTTCGTGATTTCGACCCACACGTCGGTTTCGCGAACCAGGTAGCGGAGCGTGTCGAGCACGGGCGCAAGCTTTCCGCCGCAGTATTCATCGTAGAACGTCTCGGTGAATCCCTTCAAGTCGACGTTCGCCGCGTCCATGTAGCGGAAGAACTCGGCCCGGGCCTGGGCGGTAATGTATCCGGAGGTGATCGCAACGGTATGGACTCCGGCGGCGCGGCAGGCGCGGGCCGTGTCGACGGCGTATTCCGCCCAAATGATCGGGTCGTTGTAGGTAAAGGCGACGCTCTTGCAGTTGAGTTGCCGTGCGGCGCGGGCGATGGTTTCCGGCAGGGCGCGTTCCGAGCCGGCGGCCACGTCGCGGCTGCGCGACATGGTCCAGTTCTGGCAGAAGCGGCAGCCCAGGTTGCAGCCGGCCGTGCCGAACGAAAGCACAGCCGTGCCGGGATGGAACTGGTACAGCGGCTTCTTTTCGATCGGGTCGACGCAGAAACCGGTGCTCCGCCCGTACGTCGTTGAAACCAGCCGCCCGCCGCGATTCTCGCGCACGAAGCAGAACCCCCGTTTGCCGGGCGCAATTCGGCACCGGCGCGGGCAGAGGTTGCAAAGAGCCTGTCCCTCGTCGCCGGCTTGCCACCAGCCCGCGGTTCGGGAGCCATCGGTTTCGGGTGCATCGGTCGGCGGCACGGTAATGGTGTGGGTCATGGTCGCCTCCGTCCGGACGAGAAGTGAAATGGTATCCTGCCAAAATGAATCCTACGCCCCTGCGCAAACCCTGTGAAGGGGAAGACCCGCTGCTACGGTACGACATCTTGTCGCCCGATTCCGCGGGACAAGCTTCCAGCCGTGGGACAGGCTTCCAGCTTGTCAAGCGTGTCGTGGGATAAGCTTCCAGCTTGAATTGACAGGCTGGAAGCCTATCCCACGGCTGAAAGGCTGGAAGCTTTCCCGCGTCTTTCAGCGGGCAGGGTCGGCTTGCGGTTCGTCGGGGGCGGGGTCGGTCGTAACGGCTACCAAGCCGAGGTCGACCACCGCGGCGGCGCGGCTCGTGTTGTCGCCCAGGAAGAGGGTGTTGGCCTGGCCGTACACCGGATGCCAGTGGCTGGAGTAGTCGCGCAGCGGTCCGCTCACTACCGGCTGCTCGCCGGCCCAAAGCGTGTAGGATCCCCCGGCGACGCGCAGCGCGTAATGCGTGTCTGCGGTGGCGTCGAACGCTTGCCGCTCGACCGAATGGGTGAAGAGCCGTTCTTGCGGATTTCGTGCGTTGGGGCCCGACTGGGCCCAAATCTCCCGCGTCCAGAAGGCCAATTCGACGGTCTGCAAGTCGTCGCCCACCACGACGATGCTGAACCCCGCCCGGTTATTGCCCGTGTGCTTCTCCTCGACCACGCGCACCTGGAACCGGACGGTATAGCCGACCTCGCGGTCCAGCTTGGGCATGCGGGGATGGCTCAGGCGGATGTTGCGCACTTCCACCCGGCTGAGGAAACCGGCCCATTCGCCCATGACCGGCGTGGTGTCGAGCCGGGTTCGTCCGTTGGCGAACGAGCGTTTCGCTTTGGCAATCAGCAAAGGCCGGGTGACGTACGCCCACCCCTGCCCGTCGGGCGTCGTACCCTGTTCGGCATCGTACAGCACGACCGTCTCGGCCGACGCACTTCCAATGCACACCGCGAACGACGTCGCCACCACAATAGACATCAAGCATTTCACAAGCAAAGGCTCCCGGAATACAACCGTGAAGTAAGTTTCCAGCCGTGGGACAAGCTTCCAGCTTGTCAAGCTCTCGTGGGACAAGCTTCCAGCTTGTCAAGCTCTCGTGGGATAAGCTTCCAGCTTGTCGGACAGCAATTGACAAGCTGGAAGCTTGTCCCACGGCTGGAAGCTTGTCCCACGACTGGAAGCTTGTTTCACGGTGCGGGTGTCATACGTCGGGCAGGTCCCAACCGGTCCGGCGCGGCCGGGCCAGCAACGCGTTGGCCTCGGGGTCGTCGACCACCTGCTCGCGCTCGGGGTCCCAGCGCAATCGCCTCCCGAGTTCGCGGGCGATATTGCACAGGTGGGCGATGGTAACGGTACGATGCCCGATTTCGACGTCGGCGTTCGGCTTTTCGCGCGTCTTGATGCAGTCGAACCAGTTCTGCACGTGCCCATGGGCAAGCCATCCTTCGCCTTCCCACTTGTCGGCCAGACGCGGGTCAGGCGGGTCGGCGATGAAGTCGGGCGGGTTCGTGGTGTACTTGTTCCGGTTGATTTCGATCTTGCAGTGCTCGCCGGAAAACACCGCGCCCGCCCGGGGGCCGATGTACGGCCGCTCGTTGGCGAACCGCAACCGCACCTCCACCCCGTTGGCGTAGCGGAAGTCGATCCTCGCTCGCGGCCCCTCGCCTTCGACGGGCCAAAACTCGACGGGGCCGGAATCGTCGGCTCCCAAGGCGTACTGGACCATGTCGTACGCGTGGGCGCCCATATCGGCCATCGACGCGCCGGAGTAGTCGCGCCAGTGGATCCAACTGCGCGGAAGCCCGTCCGACCAGTGGGCGGCAAGCTGCCGGTTGAACGGTCGCGTGGGCGCGAGACCCTGCCACTGATCCCAGTCGAGGCCGTTGGGAATCGGTTCCTCGGGCAGTCCTTCAGCGGGATAAGGGTGCGGCCCGGCATAGTTCACCGCCTCGACCACGCGCACCTGCCCGATGCCGCCGTCGCGCACGAACTCGCACGCGAAGCGGTTCAGTTCCATCGTCCGCTGCTGCGAGCCGGTTTGCATGACCCGCCCGTACTTCCGAGCCGCCCGTACCAGTGCCCGCCCCTCGACCACGTACAGCGACAGCGGCTTTTCGAGGTACACGTCGAGCCCGGCCTGGCACGCCAAAATGCCCGGCAGCCCGTGCTGATGGTGCGGCGTGCAGATGAGCACGGCGTCGAGGTCTTGCCGCTCGAGCAGCCTGCGGTAGTCGACGTACATCGCCCAGTCGGCCTGGTTCGCGGCCATAACCTCGGCCGACTTCCGGGCGTCGGCATCGCACACGGCGGCAATGCGGCCGGTGGCGGGAATGTTCTTGACGAGTTGGCTGCCGCGCAGGCCCATGCCGATGAACCCGAGGACGATTTCCTCGTTGGCCCCCGGCACGCCCGCCATGCCGAGCACGCTCCGTGGAATCAGGCAAGGCAACGCTGCCGCCGCGGCCCCGCGATGAAGGAACGCTCGACGATGGATGCGGGACGGTCGGCTCATAACGGCTCCTGCCTGGTTGTGGCAGTTCGGGTTTTCGGGGGACTGTTTCATTTCCGTCATCCGTGCAATTCAGTCGATCACGTCGACCGGCGGAGGCGGTGGGGGCGGCTTGGGCGGCTCGGTAGGCTTGGGCTCGGGCGGGCGCGGCGGCGGAGGAGGACCCACGCGCAGCGAACCGCCTAACGGAATGACGTGCGAACTGCCCGACCCGACCGCCCGCCAGCCGGCGCTGAGCCCCATTTCCGTCGCGATTTTTCGGGCTTCGAGGTACACCTCGTATCCGTCGGGCCATACGATGTAACGCAGGTAGTGCTTCCGGGGATCGATGCGGCCCAGCACGCGCCGGTACCGGCTGCCGCGCGTAAGCTGCGACGCCGTCTCGCCGGCGTCTTTGCGCGGCACCAGATCGATCCGCGGAAAGCGTCCGCGAAAGACCAGCTTCGGCTGGAAGGTGCCCGTCGGATCGTTGATGCCCAGCCGGTTGACCTCCTCACCCAAAATGTCGGCGTCGATTCCCTTCTTGGGGTCCCGGTCGAGCCGGCGGCGATCGACGACGAACTCGACACGCCTCTGCGCGTTTTCGCGAATGGCCTCTTCGTCGACGAACATGACCCGGTCGTCGCGGCACAGGAATGTAAGCGGCTTGGCCCCTTCCGGCGCAGGCCGCGGATTGGGTAGATACACCGTCTTCGCCGGCGGCGCGACCGGCTCGGGCGTATCGTCGAGTTGTGCCCGGAGCCGGGCAACCTGCTCGGCCTCCTCGCTGATCTTCTGCCGGACCGCCTCGACTTCCTTCTGCTGCTCCTCCAGCAGCCGCTTCGCCTCCTCTTGTTGGGCTAGGGCTTCATCGCGCAATTCGCGCATCTGCTCCTCGTGTGTTTCTTCGAGGACGCGGTTGTTGGCCCTGGCGTCGGCGACACGCTGCTTCAGCACGGCCAGTTCCTTGGCGGCCTCGTCGCGCCGCTCATTGTGATAGGCCAGCATCCGGAGTTGCCGGATCAACTCCTCGCGCAGCCGCTGCGCCTCGGCAACTTCCTTTTCCAGCCGGGCCAATTCCTCCGGGTCGACCTGCGTGGTTTGCGTAATGCGCTTCACGGCGTCGCCCACGCCAAGCTGCGTCACGGTCAGCAGGATGACCATGATGCCCACGACGTTCGTCATGGTGTCCAGCAGCGAATCGAGGCTGCCGGCACTCCCCTTTCGGCGGCGACGCATGGCGGAACCTTGGGTGGAACGTACTGTAGCACGACTCTCCGAGTCGTGGATTGTCGTTCTGTAGCACGACTCTCCGAGTCGTGAGTTTGTCGACTCGGAGAGTCGACCTACAGTGTGAATTGTCGACTCGGAGAGTCGACCTACGGTGCTATGGTCTATCGAAACATGCTCAGGTCGAGCTTGCCGTGCCCGACGATGGGCAGCTTGCCGTTTCGGGCGCGAAGCTCCAGGGCGACGGAGCGGGCGGCGTTGTACGTGCCGACGGCGTCGTCGCGAATCAGGAAAATGACGGTGGCCTTCGGCCGGCCGGCGATGCGTTCCAGCAGGCCGCGGAACTGCTCGTCGTTCTTCAGGTCGCCGGTGGGCACGTGGACCGGCTCCTCGCCCTCGCGAATGAAGATGCCGGTCGACGTACATTCGACGAAGGTGGGCTCGATATCCATGCCGCTGCCTCCCGGGCGGACGATGACCTCGGCCTCCGGGGGCGGCTCACCCCGGCGTTCCAGTTCAGCGGCAAGGGCTTCTCGCTGGTTTCGGGCATCCTTAAGTTCCTCCTGAAGCTTTGCGATACGTTCCTTGTGCGCCTCGAGGTCGACTTCGACCACTTCGATTTCCACTTCCGGCTCCTCCTCGCGCTGCGCGAGGAGCTGCTTCGTGCGCCGCTCCAGTTGCTCGGCCTCCCGCCGGGCTTCGGCAATCTGCTTTGTCAGGTTGTCGGCGTGGCTTTCGAACCTGGCGATTTCCGCCTTGAGTTGCTCGATCAGCTTCAAATCGGCCTCAAGCTGCCGCCGGAGGGCGTCGAGCCGCAACTGCTCGTTGAGCGAGTTGTCATCCATCTGCCCCAGCGCCAGCGCGGTGATCATCAGCGTGAGCGTGCCGATGACGCACGCCAGGATGCTCAGGAAAGGAAACAGGGATACGGCGAGTTTGGCTCGGTGGCGTCGTGCCATAGCCGGCTCCTTTACGGCTGGTGATTGCGGCGGAAGAGCGACCATCGGCGGCGCGGCTGGGTTTGCACAAGCACCTGTCGCTCGCCGAGCCCTTCGAGCACCTCGTTCAGCCCGGCCAGGCCGCGCTGCATCGCGCCGAAGTAACCTTGGAGCGCCTCGGCCGACTGCCGCATCGACTGGGCCGCCTGCTTGTGTTCCTCCAGGGCCTGGTCGGCCATGGTGGTCATGGTGCGATGAAAGGCGGCGACCATGGCGTCGAGGTCGCGGATGTCGTCGGCTGCTTCGTCGCGGTGGCGGCCCAGCCCGTCGGCAACCTCCTGGTACGTGGTGCGAATTTGCTTGGAAAGCTTTTCGCCGATGGCGTCGAGCCGCTCGTTCCATGCCCGAAGCTCGGCGTGGTGCGGCGTCATGGCGGCGTCGACGGCCTGGCGGAGCGCCGCGGGACTGGTGCTCGGGGCCGTCGATTCGCCCGCCCCGTAGCCCACGTGTCCGTCGTTGAACCGCTTCATCAGGTTCTCGTTGCAGTATTCATCGACCGAGTTGAGCAGGTCCTCCTCGGATTTCTGCATCGAGCTGGAGGGGAACATCACGAGCATGCTCATCACCAGGGCCACTAGCGTCGTGTCGAATGCAGTGGCCAGGCCGCCGGTGACGCTGTTGAGCGACTCCTTGAGCACGGAAATATCCTGGGCCTGGTCGAGCGAGCCGGAAAAACCGCCCACCGCCGCGCTGATGCCGATGACCGTGCCGATGAACCCTAGAA
>CAYPWB010000168.1:0-12550 GCA_964414315.1 uncultured Planctomycetaceae bacterium
CCATCGACCTGACCGGGGAGTACCCCGCCTTCCGAATCAAGGCGAAGAGCCAGAAGGGCCGCCGGTCCGAAACGGTGCCCATGACGCCCGACTTTTGCCGGTGGGTACTCCAGACGCCGGAAGAGGATCGAGTCGGGCCCGTGTTCCGGATGCCCAGCCTGCTCGACAACGTCCAACTGACACCCGTGCGAGTGTGCCGGATCGTCGCCAAGTTCGGCGAGAAGGCCGGGATCGTCGTCGGGCGTGAACGCCGGCTGGTCAACGAGCGGGTACGCGACCCCAAGACGGGGAAGCCGACCGACGAACGGAAGCTGGTCGAGCGCGAGGTGGTGAAGTACGCCACCCTGCACGATCTGCGGCGTGCCTTCTGCTCGCGGTGGGCCCGCCACGTCACGACCGCCGTCCTCCAGAAGCTGGCCCGGCATCGGAGCATCACCACCACGATGCGGTACTACGTCAACCTGGAGGCCGACGATATCGCGGCCGGGCTCTGGAAGGGTGCCCAGGAGGCGATTGGCGCGGGTTTAGGTACCGTTTCAGGTACCATCGGCCCGGAAGAGCCCCAAGATGCCGCAAGGGGCTCCGACGCCGAAACGCCGGAAACCCCTTGTGTAGAAACGACTTACGAAAGCGGAGGGCAAGGGATTCGAACCCTCAACCGGTTGCCCGGCACCTGATTTCGAGTCAGGCTGCTAACCGTTCGCGTACCCTCCGAGGTATTTTGCCGGAAATATCCGGCGAAATACGGCGTTCCGCCGGAGTAAATACCGGCTACGTCTATTTATAGGATGCCGCGAGGCGTCCGGCAAGGTGGGCTCACCTGACGAAGCCGAGATTCCTTCGCACGCGGCGTACAATTCCGGCTTGTGCTACCGGCGGTCTGGTCTCCGGGGGGTGGCTGCGCCCCTCGCTTCGGTTCCGGGGAGGCGCTGGGACGCTTCCGCTTCCAGGTGCAAACCAGTTGGCCGAACGACGGAGTGCTGCCCAATTACCAGGCGGACGGCGCGACGGAACGTGCCTGCTGCTTTGACGTGGTTTGCACCTGGATGCGGAAGAGCCGGCGCTAGCCTTCATTGGCCGGCGCCAGGGCGAAGCACCGCATGGCCTCGATCCAGCGGAGGACGGCGTCCTGGGGAACCTCGTCCCAGCCGGTAATGCGGTGGCTGAGGATGGCCAGTTTCAGGGCTTCGAAGGCCTCGTCCAGGTCGGGCGGCAGGGTGGGCAGGCCTTCGAAGGGGCGCTGCGGATCGACGGCCGTCGCCGTGGCGGAAGGACTGTCGGTGTACTCGCCCGACGAGCCGTCGTCGAAGGGTGCGTCGGAATCGGAGTCGGTTTCCGAATCGGTGTCCTGCACTTCGGAGGGCGTGCCGGGAATCGACTCGGCGCGCGGCGTGTCGTCGTTGGGGCTAACGTCTTCGTCCAACTCGGCCGCCACGACATCTTCCGGCTGCGGCTTCAGGTCGGCCGGGGCGCCCATCGACTCCCACCGCTGCTCGCGCATTTGGGCGATCGACCAGCGATTCTGCACGGCGCCTTCGAGCCACATCTCGGCGTCGGGCCAGTCGATCGCGGCCTGGAAGTGGCTCCAGAACAGGCCGGGGTACTGCTCGTACTGGCCGCCGAACCGGTCCCACACGCGGCGCAGGCGTCCGGTGTGTTGCGGCGAGACGTTTCCCACGCGGCGCGCCCAGGCGTCGTCGGTGAAGGTAGCCGGGGGCGCGTCGGCCGCTTCGAGCGCGGCCCGCCACTCGGAAATGATCCGCCCCTTTTCCCAGTTCGTCGTGCTGACCAGCCGATTCCAGCGGCCGAGGTATTCTTCCGAAGCGTTTTCCAGAGTAACCGATTCCGAATCGATTTGCGTCATGCGTGATTTCTTCCTAAGCGTACCGTGTTGAGGGGGTTTCCATTTGCGCGGCGAGAAGTTGTCGTTGCCATTGGCGTCGATGGCGAGCAGGGGCCGTAAGGCCGGCGGTGAACGTTCGCCGAGGTCGTATTGCCGTGCCCTGTTGGAGTTCACGCTTCAGCGTGCCGGGAAATGCTCATGCCGGGTTCGCACGCCAAAGCGTGAACTCCAACAGCGACCCAAAACAGCGCGGGCCGGCGCGGAGTCCCACCGCCGACGGCCGCGCCCCGAGGGGCGCGGCTGGTCAAAGGGGGGCTGGGTTCCCCTTCGGCGACGGCTGGGACTCCGCCCCGGCCCGCAGCCCGGCGCTTCCGCGCCGGCAAGCGTTCCGGCCTGTTGGCTTCCGACCTCATTGTACCGCGCCGCCGGGGAGATTCTGCCGGGGAAAGCCGCCGGGCGGACCGATGAAATCGTAACTCTAGTATTAGTGCAAGGTTACAATCGGCATGTCGGTCTCTTGAAGGCGAAATCGCAGGCATCCATTGGGGAAAACCTGTCCATCGATTCGCCGTCTCGGGCCATCGCCGAGCGGTTTTCCGGGAGCATGCCGGATTCATCATCGACCGACTCGCGCGGGGCCGACAAGAATGATTGCGGAGGTACGGAGCGTGGAAGCAACAAGTCGCCGATGAGCACGCCGGTGTCGATAACCGTTCGCACGTCATTCCTCGCGCAGCATCGACTCGAGCGTCTGCTGCGTCAGCCCTTCAGCCTCGGCGCCTCTCCCGATTTCGTGCGAAGGGGACGGTCCCTTTTTCGCGGCCGGAGCGGAGAAACACAACGGCTATGGCGGTTGTCGGAGCGGCGATCCACTGCATCATGTCGCGCAGAAACAGGGTCCTCACGGTCCCCGCTCGCCTGATCGGTGCAACCGTGAAGTACACACCGGCTGGAGGCGGGTTGTGCCTGGTGCAGCGCCCGGTACAATGGGGCCGTGGTGCGCCGGGCGCCGTCCGAGTGCCCTCGCGTTGCTTATACCAGGAACACCGCACACAGGGGCTTTCCATGGAACAGGCCGCTTCCGACCCGACCCAAGTCGTTCGCCCGCCCTGGTGGAAATCGATCGGGCCGGCGCTGATCACCGCGTGCGTGGTGTTCGGCCCGGGCAGCCTCATTATCAGCGCCAACGTGGGCGCCACGTACGGCTACGACCTGCTGTGGCTGCTGGTGCTTACCGGCCTGCTGATGGGCGCGTTCATGACGATGTCGGCCCGCGCCGGGGTGACGGCCGGCGCCACGCACTTCGACACTCTGCGCCGCGAGGTTGGGCGTCCCTACGCCGCGCTGTGCGGACTTGTGCTGTGCCTCATTTGCGCCGCGTTCCAATTCTCCAACAACCTGGCCGTTTCGCTCGTGGCCGGCGCCTTCGCGCCCGAGGCGTACAGCTTTCCCGTGCGCATCGGCGCCATGGCCGGACTGAACGCGCTGCTGATCGTGTTCCTGTTCGGCGCGCACCAGGTGTACAAGGCCGTCGAGCGGATCATGAAGGTCATGGTGGGCGTTGTGCTGCTGTCGTTCCTGTTCAACCTGGTGATGGCCCAGCCCAATATGCTTGAGGTGCTCAAGGGGCTGGTACCCGGCATTCCCGCAACGCTCGACTTCGGCCTGCCGCAGGTCGTCGAGGGCGCGATCCGGGACCCGCTTGTGCTGATCGCTTCCCTGGTGGGCACAACGTTTTCCGTCGCCGGAGCGTTCTTTCAGGGCAACCTCGTGCGCGAAAAGGGCTGGACCGTGATCGACTACGACCGCGGCGTGGGCGACTCCATCGCCGGTGTGGCGGTACTCACGTTCATCAGCATGATGATTATGGTGACCGCGGCCACGGTCATCTTCGGCGAAACGGCCGACAACATCGCCACGCTCGCTCTGACCCTCGGCCCGCTGCTGGGCCCCGTGGCGTTCGTCGTCTTCTGCATCGGCCTGATTCCGATCGCCCTGAACCCGTTCCTGATCAACGCCATGATCGGCGGCACGGCCCTGGCCGACGGGCTAGGGCTGCCGGGCCGGCTGAGCGATTTCTGGCCGCGGATGTGCACCGTCGGCGTGCTGCTGGTCGGCTTCATCGTGGCGGCCGTCGGCTTGTGGCTCGACATTTCGCCGATCAACCTGATGATCTTCGGCCAGGCCATGACGGTTATCGGCAACCCCCTGCTGGCGGCGACCCTCCTGTGGCTGGCCAACCGGAAAAGCATCATGGGCGAGCGGCGCAACCGGCTGGCGTCAAACGTCCTGGGCGTGATCGGCCTGACGGTGGTCGTCCTGGCGGCCCTGCGCGTGCTGTGGTCCGTGTCTCTGAAGATCTACCTGCTGCTGGGTGCGTGAATGCGGAAGGGGCCGGATTCCGGAATGTTGGAGTTCACGTTTTGGCGTGCCGTGTTACGACCGAGCTTCGCCGGCACGCTAAAGCGTGAACTCCAACAGGTGCAAATCAAGAACTGAACTTCAAAGATGCTTTGAGGACTTTGCCATGGAATGCCGCAAACAAGAGAATCTCGACTTCTGCAACTGCAGCTACTCGCCGTGCAGCCGCAAGGGCGTTTGTTGCGAGTGCCTCCAGTATCACCTGCGCAGCCGGCAGTTGCCCGGCTGCTGCTTTCCCGACGCGGCCGAACGCACCTACGACCGCTCGTTCGATCATTTCGCACGGCTGGTCACCGCGGGCAAGGTGTGAAACCCGGAACCGCTCCCGGGAAACGCGAGGGGGACAGTCCCGTATTCGCGGCGGGAAGACGGGGCGATCGGGCAGAGGGACCTTTTGTGCCGCGAAAACTGGGACAGTCCCCTGTGAACGGCTACGGAAAACCCTGGCGGATATCGCTGCTGATCGCCGCCGTGGCAACCGCCGCCGTGCTGGCTACGCTCGGGCCGCAGGCGGGCGGACCGGGCGCAACGTGCGACGAACTGTACCACGTGGGTCTTGCAGGCAAGCCGCTCGTGGGCGCCCTGCGGCATCAGGGATTCGCGTTCTTCGCGCCCGAGAACATCCGGCAGAACTTCGCCTGGCCCGCCGGGGGGCCGCCGGTGCAGGCGCCGCTGGGACACTGGATTCTCGGCCTGACGCATCACCTGTTCGATCCGGCACCCGACAACCCGGCCGTCGTTTCCCTGGCCGCGGCGCGGTTCGCGCCCGCACTGGCATTTGGACTGCTGGTGTTTCTTGTGGGCGAATGGACTCGGCGGCGCGCCGGGCCGGTGGCGGGCATCGTGGCGGCGGCGTGCGTACTGCTCACGCCGCGGATGTTCGCCCATGCCCACTTCGCCGCGCTCGACATGCTCACCACGACGGCTTGCATAGCCGCACTGATGGCGATCACCTGGGCGGCTCGGCCGGACGAGGAAGGCACCTCGGGCAGCCGGCTTCGTCCGCTGGGGCGATTCGCCCTGGCCGGCGCGGTCTGGGGCCTGGCGATGCTCGTCCGGCTGCACGGCGTGCTGCTGCTGCCGCCGATTGCCGCCTGGCTTCTTTGGCGGTCGGGGCTACCTCGCCTCCCGCGGCGAACGCGCACTTCGCCCGACGCAAAGCCACCTTGCCCGATCACCGGACCGCTCGTCTGGTTCGCCGCCGGCGCAGCCACGCTGCTGATCGGCTGGCCGTGGCTGTGGCTCGCCCCGCTGGGGCACTTGGGTCGCTACCTGGCCAGCGGCGCCGATCGGAACGTCGTACACGTCTTCTACCTCGGCCGCGTCTGGGCCGATCACGAGGCGCCCTGGCACTACCCGATGCTGATGTCTCTGTGGACCGTGCCCCTCGGCTTCCTTGCCCTGGGCGCGGTCGGTGCGGCGGTATGGATGGGCAGGACACGGGGTAACCGTTCCCAGGGGACTGTCCCGATTTTCGGAGCACAACGGGCGATTTGCCCCATCGGCCGCCTGCTGGGGCCGCGAAAATGCGACTGTCCCCCTCGCATCCAGCCGAGAAAGCCGCCTGCGCCGCCAGCCCGTGAACAGTTACGGGTACGGGGCGCGAAAAAACGTGCTGAAGTGAACGAGGGTCCTCCTCGGCTCGCTGGAACCCCCGGGCCGGATGCTGCCGCCGGCGGCGATTTCGGGCTGATGGCGCTGGCCGGTGTGTTTTTGTTGGCGGTGTTCGCCTGGCCCGGGGTGCCCGTGTACGACGGTGTGCGGCTGTTTCTGGTGGTGTTTCCGCTTTGGGCCGTGTTCGCGGGCGTGGGGGCGAAGTGGCTGGTCGAAGGGCCGCTCCTCCGCGCATTGTCGTATCGGGCCCGCGTGGGAGGCCTCGCGGTTCTGATCGCCGCGCAGGCGACGGGGCTCGTGCTGCACCATCCGTGCCACACGGCGCATTACAACCTTCTAGCGGGCGGAGCGTGGGGCGCGGAACGGCTGGGCCTGGAAACCACCTATTGGGGCGATAGCGTCCTGGAGTCGATGCTGGCCGAAGCCGCCCGCCGGGCGCCGGGCAGGCCGGTCCTGTTCGGGCCGAACCTGGCGCCGTTCCAGGCCCCGGCGGTCGAAATGTCCTCGCCGTCGCTGGCCGAAGCGGAAACTGCACTTGTCGGATGGGACGCCAGCCGGCCGGAACGGGCCGCCGGGTGCGAGTACGCCCTGATCTACCGCCGCCGGGCCGACCTGGCCGCCGTCGAGTGGGTCCTTCGCAGCGGCGAAGTGGTGGCCGAGTATCGTCAACAGGGTGTCTGGCTTACCCGACTGGTGAGGCTGTCCCCTCGACAGGCGGAGCCGGGCGATTAGAATAGATGGAATCGTTCACGGGTCGACGGCGCGGACTGCTTGCTGTGCTGGATGCGAGGGGGACAGTCCCATTTTCGCGGCCTCAGCAGCAGGGCGATTGGGCAATGCACCCCCTGTGCCGCGAAAATCGGGACAGTCCCCTGCGAACGGTCACGAATAGAATATTCGGCCCCCTTTGCCCACCCCGAGCCCAAGCATGAACCCACTGAGCCACTTCGACGAGGCCGGCAGTGCCCGCATGGTCGACGTGGGGGCGAAGCCGATCACGGCGCGGCGTGCCCGGGCAAGCGGCCGGGTGACCATGGAGCCCGACACGCTCCGGCTCATCCGCGACCGCCGCGTTGCCAAGGGCGACGTGCTGGAAGTGGCCCGGCTGGCGGGCATCATGGCGGCCAAGCGGACGGCATCGCTGATTCCGCTGTGCCACCCGGTGCCGCTCGACACGGTCGAGGTGCGGTTCGATTTCCCCACCGACCGGGTCGTGGCGATCGAGGTCGAGGCCCGGGCCACGGCCCGAACCGGGGTCGAGATGGAGGCGCTAACGGCGGTGGCCGCCGCCGCCCTGACGGTGTACGACATGTGCAAGGCGGTCGACCGGGGCATGACGGTCGAACGGATTCGCCTGGAGGAGAAGTCGGGCGGCAAGAGCGGCCATTTCGTCCGCCGGGAACCGGAGTAGTTCAGACACGAACGAGTACGTATGACGCAGGCACCCTACGATTCCCCGACCATTCCCTCCTCGCTGCGGGAACTCTACGCGCCGGTGCGCGACGAGCTGGCCGCCGTCGAAGCCCTCCTGCGCGCCGAACTGGCGAGCGACTACCCGTTCGTCGACCTGCTTGCCAAGCACGGCTTCCGGTTGGGCGGAAAGCGTTTGCGGCCGGCCCTGGTGCTGCTTTCGGCCGGCGCCGCCGGTTCGCTGCGGCCGGAGCACGTGAAACTGGCCGCCTCGGTCGAACTGATCCACACGGCCACGCTCATTCACGACGACGTGCTCGACGAGGCCGAACTGCGCCGGCATCTGGACACTGTCAATGCTCGGTGGAACAACGAGGCGAGCGTGCTGCTGGGCGACTATCTGTTCAGCCGCGCCATCTGCCTGGCGGCCGAGGTCGACGGCGGCTACGCATGCTGGGCCATTGGCGAAGCGTCGCGCGTGATGTGCGAAGGCGAACTGCGCCAGGTGCAGAACCGCGGCAATTTCGACTTGGCCGAGACCGATTATTTCGACATTATTTCAGGCAAGACCGGCGCCCTGCTGGCCTGCTGCTGTCGCTTGGGCGGGTACTACGCGGGAGCGTCCGATGAGCGGTGTGCGGCCCTGGTGCGGTACGGCGAGCAGCTTGGCATCGCCTTCCAAATTGCCGACGATCTGTTGGACATTATGGGCGACGAAGGGACGGCCGGCAAGTCGCTGGGCACCGATCTGTTGAAGCAGAAGGCCACGCTGCCGCTCATCCGGCTGCTGGCGGTCTTGCCCGATTCGGAACGGGCGCCGCTTGTCGCCCTGCTGACGAACTCCGGGGAACAAGGCCGCGAAACGCTGCACGAATGGTTCACCCGCTACGCAACGCTCGACGACTCGCGCGAGAAGGCCCGGCAGTTCACCCGGGAGGCCGCCGAACAACTGGCCGGCCTGCCGCCCGGCCCGGCGCGCGACTCGCTCGAAGGCCTGTGCGAGTTCGTCATTTCACGCCGGCAATAGCGCGCCCACGGCCCCTCTTCCTCCGGGAGAGGGTTAGGGTGAGGGGCGTAGGCCAACAGGGCTTGCCCCTATCTTCCTGAGCTTTCTACAAGCCCTCACCCCCAGCCCCTCTCCCAAAGGGAGAGGGAAGTATGAAACAGGCGACTCACGGCCCCCGCTCGCCTGTCGGTTTGCCGCGTTCGGGTCAAAGCAGCACGGGCTACGGCTGGTGGCGCCGCGTCGGGTCCAGCATGGGGCGCAGTTCCTCGACGAAATCCTGCACGTCTTTGAAGTGGCGGTACACGCTGGCGAAGCGGATGTACGCCACCTCGTCGACTTCGCGCAGAAATCGCATGACCAGCTCGCCGACGTGCCGGCTTTCCACCTCCTTCTCGAACTTGGCCTCCAGTTCGTTCTCGACGGCCGAGATAATCGCTTCGATTTGGTCGTCGCTCACCGGGCGCTTCCAGCAGGCCTTTTCGAGCCCTTGCTTGATCTTGGCGTGGTCGAACGGTTCGCGCACCCCGTCCTTCTTGATAATCTTCACGCCGGTTTGCTCGATGTGCTCGAACGTGGTGTAGCGCTCGCGGCACACGAGGCACTCGCGGCGCCGGCGGATGGCGAATCCGTCTTGGCTGCTGCGCGAGTCGAGCACGCGATCGTTGTCGTTCTTGCAGAAAGGGCACTTCATGCCGGCCTCCAAGGCTTGGTGGACTACCCGAGAGTATATCCGATCGAAGGCTCTTCCGCCAAGCGACCGGCGGCCTCCTCCGCCGCCCGGGCACCGGCCCGGCGAACCCCTCTTTCGCCGACCGCGGGCAAGGCCGTATAATGCGGCGCAGTCGTATGCGGCTTCGACGATAGGGCGATTGGGCAAATCGCCCTTGGTGCCGCAAAGAGCGGGGCATTCCCGCGGAAACGGTTACAACGGTGCCCGCAACGGAAACCAACAGGAGCAGAACGCATGCAATGCTATCAGTGCGGCGAAGAGGTACTTGGCGAAGCCGTGTACTGCCACCGTTGCGGGGCGAGGCTCGACGCCACGGGCGAGCCGGCCGCCGACGACGAGCCCAACCGCCGGGAAGAAACCCCCGACGACGACGCCGGCGAACGCCCGTCGATGGCCGACCGTTTTCGCGATTCCACGGCCCAGCGCAACCGCGACGACGGCGGCACCGAACAGACGCTCTGGGAGGGCGGATACTCGTCGAAAGCCATGCTCGGCCGCTGGGTGCTGAGCCTGTTCATCACGCTTGGGCTGATTGCCGGCGGAATCTTCATCTGGCAGTATTACGTCTGGCTCGGCATTGCCGTCGGGGTGGTGCTGCTGTGGGCATACCAGGTCCTGGTCTTTCTCGGCCGCCGGTGGAGCGTCCATTATCGGCTGACGAATCAGCGGTTCATCCACGAGGTGGGAATCCTGCGCCGCGTGACCGATCGGGTCGAACTGATCGACGTGAACGACATCACCTACGAACAGGGCATGGTCGAGCGTCTGGTCGGGGTCGGCTCCGTTCGCATGTCGTCGAGGGATCCGACGCATCCCGAACTGATCCTCAAGGGCATTGAAGACGTGGCCCGGGTGGCCGGCATGATCGACGAAGCGTTCCGCGCCGAGCGCCGCCGCCGGGGACTGGTGCTCGAGAACCTCGGGAAATGACGCGGTGAGGAAAGAGGGCGGAAAGGGGGCCAAGTCCCATTGGTGCGAAGCCCCCGGAGGGCCGTTCCGGCAAATTGGACCTGCCCCCCTTTCCGCCCGGCGTCCTTTTCTCCCCGGGCTCACCACCGCAGCCCGTCGCGCGGTTGGAGGGGGTGGTGCTGGTCGATGGCGCGAATGTGTTCCTGCTCGTCCGGTTCGAGCTTCTTGGGCAGCACGATGAGCAACTCGGCCAGCAGATCGCCGGCCGATCCATCGCGTCGCGGCACGCCGTGCCCCTTCACTCGCAGTTTCGTACCGCTGGAACTGCCCGGCGGCACGCTCAAGGTCACCGTTCCCTTTGGCGTGGGCACGTCGATCTTTCCGCCCAGGGCCGCCTCGGCCAGGGTGACCGGCACGCGCACGAGCAGGTTGTTGCCGCGGCGCGAAAAGTGCGGATGCGGCGCGACGCGAACGGTAATGAGGATATCGCCGGGCGGTCCGCCGCCGGGACCCGACTCGCCCTGCCCGCGCACCCGAATCTTCTTGCCGTCCTCGATGCCCGGCGGAATCTTCACGCTAATGCGGTCGGTCTTGCCGGACGGCCTGGCCAGGGTAATTTCGACTTCGCCGCCGGTGACGGCCGTGTTGAAGGGAATCTGGATTTCGTGGCGGATATCGCCGCCGGACCGGGGCGGGGCGCCCTTGCCGGGCCGCTGGCTGGACCGCCGGAACTGGCGGAAGAAATCGCCGAAGCCGCCGGGGGCCTGCTGCTCGTATCCCTGGCCCTGGCCGAACCCACGGCCGAACAGGTCGCCCAGGTCGACCTCTTCGAACTGGAATCCTCCACCCGGCGCGCCGCCGAAGCCCGGGCCGGCGCCCCAAGCACCCGGCTGCGGGCCGCCGGCGCCCGCCCCGCCCATCGTCTCGAACGAACTGCCGTAGCGGTCGTACATTTCCCGCTTCTCGGAGTTCGACAACACGTCGAACGCGGCTTGCACCTTCTGGAACTTCTCCTTCGCCGTCTTGTCGTCGGGGTTCAGATCGGGGTGGTATTTCCGCGCAAGCTCCCGGTAGGCCTTTTCGATTTCGGCCTGCGAAGCGTCGCGCCGTACGCCAAGGGTTTTGTAGTAGTCTTCCGCCATGGTGAAAATCCAACTCGCCACAAGGCCGTGCCGGGCATCCCTCGCAATGGGGAGTTGGGCCCAGCAACCATCGTAATTCTACGCCGTAATCGACTGGTTCTTCAAGCGGGGCCGCCTCCTGGGGGGGGCGGTTGCGGATGCTACGCTTGAAGTATACCCGACGGCCGCGGACCGAAGCCCCTGTTTCTGCCCCGCATTCCACCGCGGACGTTATCCGCGCGACCAGCACGCAAGAACGCAACTGTGGTGCAATTTGTCGCAAGAGCGACGAATTGCACGATGGTTCGCAGAAACAGGGGGCTCACGGCTCCCGCTCGCCTGACGGCAAGCCCCGCATCGTCCTACGCTCACGGAATCCCGCTTGACGCTATGCACCGATTCTCTCTGTTGCCGCTGCTGCCGATCCTCTTTCTCCTGAGCCGCTCGGTTGGCCTTGCCGCCGGGCAGTTGGAACTGACGGTGGTCGACCGCGACACGGGCGAGCCGATCGCCTGCCGCATGCACCTGCGTAACGCGCGCGGCCTGGCCCGCCGGCCCAGCGACCGCACCCTGCCCTACTGGCACGACCATTTCGCCCTGCCCGGCAAAACGCTGCTTCGCCTGCCGCTGGGCAACTACGAGTTCACGCTGGAGCGCGGGCCCGAATACCGCACGCGGCGCGGGCATTTTACCTTCGAGAAGTTCGCCGACGACGCCACGCAGGTCGACCTCCAGCGGTGCGTGCACATGGCGGCCGAAGGCTGGTACTCCGGCGACCTCGACGTGCAGCGCACCCCGCGCGAAATTGAACTGCTCATGGCCGCCGACGACCTGCACTTCGCCGAACTGATTGCAAAGAACGGCGAGGCGCCGGCCGGCGTGTTTGCCGAACCGGTCCTCCGCTTCGACGGCGAACGGTTTTGCGGCATTGGCGGGATCCGCATTGCCCGGGCCGGGACCGACTTGCTGGTATTGCACCTCGATCGGGCACCGGAGTTCGACCCGGCCGACGGCGAGTATCCGCCTACCGTCCGATTCCTGCTCGAACAACGGGAGCGAGGCCGGGCAACCGCCGAAGCGGGTGAAAGGCGTCCCGTGTGGATCGACGTGGCCCGTCCCTTCTCCTGGGACCTGCCCATGCTGCTGGCCCACGGGCTGGTCGATTCGATCCAGGTTGCCCACGGCCAGTTGTGCCGCGAAACGGTGCTCGACGGCGAAGGCGACGGCAAGCCGCGCGACCGCGAGCGGTATCGGGCGCCGTGGGGCACCGGGCGGTGGTCGCAGGAAATCTACTTTCGCGTGCTGGAGTGCGGATTTCGCATTCCGCCCACCGCCGGCAGCGCGTCGGGCGCTTCGCCCAACCCGGTGGGCTACAACCGGGTGTACGTGCACCTCGACGACGAGCCGAGCTACGACGCCTGGTGGCAGAACCTGCGCGACGGCCGCGCGACGGTGACCAACGGCCCGCTGCTGCGCCCGAGCGCTCGCGGTGAGTT
>CAYPWB010000169.1:0-12545 GCA_964414315.1 uncultured Planctomycetaceae bacterium
GGACGCCGGCCGTCGAGGAGCCGCAAGAGGAAGAGACGCCGGACGAGCCGGAGGCCCAGCCGGAGAAACCGCAGGTCGAGGGCGAGGAGGCCAAGCCGGAGGAGAACTGAGCCGGGCCCCGCTCGCCGGGATCCATGCAGCGATAGGTGACATTCAACCAGAAGGAGAAGAGATGAGAATCATCGCAGTACTGTCCATGGCACTGCTGTTTGCCGCCGGCGCCTACGCCGATGAAGCCCAGAAGGTGACGGCCCGCATGGGTGAAGACCGAATCGTCGTCGAGGTGAACGGCAAGGAGTTCACCTCGTACCTGTTCGGGAAGGAGCACAAGTATCCGTTCTTTTACCCGGTCGTCGGCCCGACGTCGGGCAAGTCGGTGACGACGTGGGACCAGGAACCGTATCCGCACCACAGTTCGCTGTACCTCAGCCTCGACCGCGTGCGTTGCGACGAGGTCGAGCACGCCAACTACTGGCAGCCGCGGAACCGGCTCGAAACCGGCCAGGTGTTTTCCCGCAAACCGCGCATCGTCAAGCAGGAAGAGGGCCGCGTGGTGCTGCAAGACGAAACGGAATGGATCGTGCCGGCATCGGGCACGCACCAGTTGAGCGACACGCGCACCGTGACCATTTGGGCCCCTTCGCCGAACGTGCGCGTGATGGACTTCACCATTGAACTGAAGGCGATGAAGGACCTCGTCGTGCGGCAAACCGGCCACTCGTTCTTCAGTGCCCGAATGCGACCTGAAATTGCAGTCGGCTGCAAGGTGCGCGGCGCCCAGTGGGCCGAGATGGGCACCGGAACCATCGTCGATTCCGAGGGGAACCGCGACGAAGCCGGCACGCGCGACACGGCGGCCGACTGGTGCGCCTACTACGGCAAACTCGACGGCGCGACGGAAGGCCTGGCCATCATCCAGCACTCCGGCAATCCGATGTACCCGGCCAAGTGGTTCACTCGGAACTACGGATTCATGTCACCCACGCCGTTCGCCTTCGACGGCGACGTTCCGATGAAGGCCGACAAACCGCTTACGTTCCGATACCGCGTCGTCGTGTTCGCCGGCGACCACGAAACGGCCGACATTGCCGGCTGGCGCGAGGATTTTGAGCGGTAGTAACCGTTCACGGGGGACTGTCCCAATTTTCGTGGCACAAAGGGCGTTTTTGCCCAGTCATCCACTGTTTCCGCGGCGAAAATGGGACTGTCCCCTTCGTATACAGCGGCGACAACTTCCCGCGCCGCGCCGTGAACGGTTACGAGCGGTAAAGGGCCGCGAAGTCGGGATCGTCCTTGTCGGTCGATTCATCGATAGGCGTCGCCGCGGTGTGCGATGCTGAGCACGAAGACCTTCTGCTCTTGTTCGTCGATGCGATAGACCACGCGGTAATCGCCGACGCGAAACCGGTAGCGTCCCGCCATTTTACCCCGCAGGCGTTTGATGTTCGGATGGCGGCGGGATCGGTTTCCAACTGTCGGAAGCAGCCGGCGAGTTTTCGCCCGAGAGGTCGATCGGCCTGCCGATAGAAGTCGCCGGCCTTGGTTGCGAGGCACACGTCATACATCCTGACGGACCTCGCGCCAGGAAACCGTCTTGCCCTCGGCAATGTCTTCCTCGGCTTCTTTCAATTCGTCGACGAGGCCCGGAATGCGCACCAGTTCGGCCGTCGCCTCATCGCTTTCTCGCTCCTCCACGTAAGCCAGGAAATCGTCGGCCACCGCCAAACGCTCCTCCGAAAGCCGATCGATCCGCCGCTTCAGCTCTCGGCGCAGTTCACGGGCCGTCATGCCTGTCGAGTGGGTCGCCATCGAATATCCTCCTAGGAAAAGTCAGCCTTCGCCGATTTCGGCCATCACTTCATCGGGAATGTTGAAGTTGGCCGAGACGCTCTGCACGTCGTCGTGGTCGTCGAGGCGCTCCATGAGTTTGAGCACCTTGCGGGCCGTGTCGGCGTCGAGGTCGACCGTGTTCTGCGGGATTTTGGCGATTTGGCTGGCCTCGGGTTGGATACCAGCCTTTTCCAGCGCCGCGGCCACCTCGCCGTACACCGAGGGGTCGCAGGTGATTTCGAAGCTGTCGCCGTCGCGGCGCACGTCGTCGGCGCCCGCTTCGATGGCAAGCTCCATGAGGGTGTCTTCGTCGGCCTGATCGGCCGGCACCAGAAACAGGCCCTTCAGGTCGAACATCCAGGCCACGCAGCCGGTGCTGCCCAACTTGCCGTCCGACATTTCGAAAATCTTCCGGACTTCCGGCGCGGTGCGGTTGCGGTTGTCGGTGAAGATTTCGCACAGCACGGCCACGCCGCCGGCGCCATACCCTTCGTACACCACTTGCTCGATAACATCCGACTCGAGTTCGCCGGTGCCCTTCTTGATGGCCCGCTCGATGTTGTCTTTCGGCATGCTCACCGCTTTGGCGTCGTCGATGGCGTACCGCAGCCGAAGGTTGGCGTCGGGGTCGCCGCCGCCCAGTTTGGCCGCCACGATGATGGCCTTGGAGAGCTTGCTCCACATCTTGCCGCGTTTGGCGTCCACCAGCGCTTTCTTGTGCTTGATGCCCGCCCAATGGGAATGACCTGCCATAAAAACCTCGTTTTCGAAAGTCTGTTGTGTGTTATTGTATTTGGAGGCCGGTTCGACGTGCCGGCTGCCGCGAGGGGAAAGCGACGGCCGGCACGACCGATTCGCCGCCCGACGCCGGCTGCCCGAAACCGATCGGCACCACGTGCTCGCGTTACGGATCGGCCATCTTCTTCTCGACCGTCTGCGCTCTTTCCGGTTCGTCGGCCGCGCGAAAGGCTTCGGCCGCGCGCTGCCAGGCGTCGTGCGCTTTTTCCGCCTGGCCGGCGGCCGCATAGGCATCGCCCAGGTGGTCGAGGACGATCGGGTCGGGCGTGTCTTCCATACCGACGGCCTTCTCCAACTCCGCCACGGCCTCCTCGTACCGCCCGAGCCGATAATACGCCCAACCGAGGCTGTCGCGAAAGGCGGCGTTTTCGGGCCGGGCGGCCACCGCGCGCTCGATCATCTCCAGCGCGAGGGCCAGGTTCTTGTTCTGGTCGACCCACAAGTAGCCCAGGTCGTTCAGCGCCCCGGGCTCGTCGGGGAACTCGTCGAGTACCTGTTCGAGCCAAGGCTCGGCTTCGGCGTAGTCGCCCTGCAGTACATACAAACTCGACAAGACCAGCCGCGCTTGCCGCAGGACGTCGCGCGTGTCGGTCGAGGCGTAGTCGGCGTCGAACCGTTCGATCAGCCTGCGGTAAGCCTCAATCGCCTCGCCGTACCGCTCGGCATGGTAATACACCCAGCCCAGGCGTTCCTGCATACGGGGCGAGTCGGGGTCGAGTTCGGCCGCCTTGCGGGCGGCGTCGAGCGCCTCGTCGGTGCGTCCGGCCAGTTCGAGGGCTCCGGCCAGGTAGAAGTGGTAAAGCGCCTTGCGTTTCGGAGGCACGCTCTGGTGGATCGCACGGCGGAAGACGTCGACCGCCCTGCCGGGCTTCTCGCCCAACAGAAGGCCGATTCCCCAGGTGATGAGCAGATCTTCCGTCCGTTCCGGCCGGCCGGCTATGGCTGCTTCGAACAGGGGGCCGGCGTCGTCGAAACGTCCGGCTTCAAGGGCCAACAGCGCCACGGCCAGCGCCCGGCCGTGGTCCGGGGCGTCGTCCGAAGCTTCGTTGCGTTGCTGGGCCGCGTCGATCAGTTTCCCAAGCAATTCCTCATCGGCGACGATCGCTTCGCCTTCTTCACCGAGCGAGTCGAGCATGCCCACCTTATCGGCCAACTCGCCAAGCACCCGGAGCAACGACTCCACGTTCCCGGCCCGGCGATAGGTCGCGGTGAGGCCGCGAAAGCCGGCGAGCGTGGGCGACTGCTCCAACAGCACTTCGTACAGGACCGCCGCCTCGTCCAGTTTTCGTTGCTCCAGATACTGTCTTGCAAGCACATAGCGGAGGGCGGGGGCGTCGTCTTGCTTCTCGCGCAGCGCCTCCAGCCGAGGCAGCACCTCGTCCGTCCGGTCCAATCGCCCGAGCACGTCGACCAACACGCGATAGGGCGTCGCGTTCTCGGGACTGAGTTTGTGTTCAAAGGCCGCTTGCAGCGCC
Source organism: uncultured Planctomycetaceae bacterium (assembly GCA_964414315.1). GTDB lineage: Bacteria > Planctomycetota > Planctomycetia > Pirellulales > Thermoguttaceae > PWXP01. Next base: position 4,104 of record CAYPWB010000169.1, read on the forward strand.
TGAAGCGCCTCCTTTGGACGGCCAGCCTCGAGCGCCACCCTCGCGCGCTGCACTTCGAATCGGCCCCGGTTCGAATCGGCCGCCTCGGCCTTCTGGTAGGCGTCCTTTGCCTCGTCGAGCCGGCCGGCCAGCAGGAAGCAATCGCCCAGCAGTGTGTACGTCGGCCCCGGTTCACCGAGCAAAGCCTTGACCGTCTCGGCGTCGAGGGCGAAGTCTTTCGGGTTTTCCAGAGCGTGAAGCACCCGGGCGAAATGCTCGGCCGCCTGCTCATGCCGCTCGACGACGTGGCAAAGCCTGCCCAATTCCATGCGTACCAGGATGTCGGCGGCCGTTTCCTGCTCGCCGGCGCGGGCCTCGACGGCCCGCTCGTACAGCCGAACGGCCTCTTCCCACTCGCCCCGCTCGGTCAGATACCTACCCAAGCGGCGCAGCAGCAGCGGATCGGCCTCTTCCAGTTCCACGGCCCGCAGCGCGTAGCGAACCGCCACGGCGGGCCGCTTCAATTGAAAGGCCAGCGGGACGATAGCCCGGGCGATGGCCGGCGACTTCGGATCGCACCGCAAAGCGCGCTGGTACAGCCGCAGGGCCGTTTCGTACCGCTCCTGCTGCTGAGCGGCCCGGGCCGTGGCGAATAAGGTCAGCGCTTGCAGTCGGCGTTGATCGGCCGAAGAACGCGGTTCCTTCGGCACGAACGGCTCGGGGGGCGATTCCAGTTCAAACCGGCTTTCCGCAGGCGGTGCGGCGGGCGCGCGGGCGACCGATGGGAAGGGCATCGGCAGGCGGAAACCCACGACGGCGCCCACGAGCAGCACGGACGACAACAACTTGCGGAAACCGCTTGAAGAACTGAACAACACGGTACACACTCCGAGGATGATCGCGCCAGACGGGGGGCAACGGGTGCGGCACGTCTCTCGGCCGCCTACCGGGGCTTGCGTTTGGGCCGTTTGTCGTGCGTTGTCCCACTTTTTGCCGCCTTGCCCTCCGGAACGTCCTTCTTCTTCCGCGCGGCCTTGGGTTTTGCCGAGGCCGGCTCGTCGGCCGGCGGTTCCGCAGCCGTCTCGGCGGCTTTTCGGGCCGCGGCTTTGGCCTTCCGGGCATCGCGCCGGTTGGGCAACCGCTCTTCGCACTCCGGGTTAATCTCCAACAAAATACTACGCATTCGCGGCGCGTAGGGGTTCGCGGAAAAGTCGGCCCCGAACTGATGCAGCCGCGACCCGAACTCGGCCCCTTTCGCCTTCGACACGGCACGCTCCAAACCGGACACCGTACCCGACGCCACCTCGGCATCGGTCGCCAAATCCAACACGTGCAGGGCCCGCATGGTGCCGGCGTCGAGTGGGATGGCATGACCCCCCAGGGCGGCCTGCACAACGTAGGCGACAATAAACCGGTCGGTGCCTTCGAGCTTTTCGAGCCACTGGACCGTCGGGCCAAGGTTTTGCTTCCGCAATCCTTCCAGATCGAACGAGAAGTTGTCCTCGAACAAGCTGTGCAATACCCGCTTGATGCGGTGGGCTGCGCGGCGCGGGTTGGGCAGGCTTGCCATCACCTCGGCCAGTTCGGCAATGGACGTGACGCGCACTTCGTTCCAATCGAAGAACGTATGCACCAGACCGGCGAAACTTTCCTCCGCCGGTTCGTACGGGGCGTCTTCCAGCACGCAACCGAACAGCAGGTGCTCCAGCACCGATCGCTGGGGGTCGGGCGCAACCGGCTCGTAATGCCGCTTGAGCACTTTGTGCAGGTTGACGAACTGGGTCGTACGGCTCTCTGATGCCATCGCGTCCGGCCTTTGCGTTGGAAGGTCTAAAGGGAGGCGTCGGGGCTTGATTCCGTCGGGGGTTCCTCGGGCGAGTCGGGCTCCTCGTCGCCGTCGTCCGGCAGCACTTCGCGGAGGATCGTGGCGACCTCGATCGACCGTTTCACGCCCTGGTCCAGCAGAAACCGAAGCCGGGGCGTATACCGCATGTCGATCCGTTCGGCGATCCGCGACTGAAGGAATCCGGCCGCCGACTGCAATCCGCGCAGGCATAGCCTTTGCTCCGACTCCGTGCCCATCACCGAAACGTGCACCTTGGCGTGTCGCAGGTCGTCGGCCACCTCGACGTAGGTGACCGTCACCTGCTGCACGCGCGGATCCTTCAGTTCCTGAAGGATCGCGGTGCTGACCACCGCGCGGATGGCTTCGGCAGCTTTCTGAGAACGTCGGGACACCATAGTGCGTTCGTCCGAGGGTGTGTCGTGGAACAAGGAGCGGGAACAGCGTCAGGTGGCGGCCGTAGCGGCCAACGTGCGGCGGACCTCTTCAACGCGGTACACTTCAAGGATATCGCCTTCCTTCAGGTCGTTGAACCCGCGCAGCTTCATACCGCATTCCATCCCGGCACGCACTTCGCGAATATCGCTCTTCTCCCGGCGAAGCGAATCGAGAAGGTAATCGCCGATAATCCGGCTGTCGCGAATAACACGGACCCTGCTGTCGCGTTGAATCACCCCGCCGAGCACCTGGCACCCGGCCACCGTGCCCATCCGGCTGATCTGGAACGTTTGTTTGACCAGCGCGCGGCCCAACTCGACTTCCTGCTTCTCGGGACGCAACATGCCTTCCAGCGCGGCCTTCAGGTCGTCGGTCACCTGGTAGATGATGTCGTACCGGCGGATTTGGACGCCGCGGCGATCGGCGAGTTGCCGAGCGCCTTCGTCGGGAACCACATTGAATGCGATGATCACGGCGTCGGAAGCATCGGCCAGATGGACGTCGGCCTCGGTCACGCCGCCGACGGTCGCTTGGAGAATCCGGATTTGCACCTCGGGATGCTCCAGCTTGGTCAGTTCCTTGCGAATGGCCTCGATCGAACCGCGCACGTCGGCCCGCAGGATGATGTTCAAGGTCTGCACTTCGTCCTGCTGCCCGAGGCGTTCGAAAAGGTTCTCGAGGGTCACGTGCGGGCGTGCCCCGGCCAATTCGCGCTCCCGTTCCTGCTGAGCGCGGTGCTCCGCAAGATCGCGCGCTTGGGAAATATCGCTGAGGATATAGAACCGGTCGCCGGCGCCGGGCGCTTCGTTCAGGCCGGTCACGTTCACCGGGAACGAGGGGCCGGCCTGCTCGTGGCGGCGCCGCGGTTTGAGCGTGTCGTACATCGCCTTCACCCGGCCGTACGCCGACCCGCAAACCACCACGTCGCCCACGTGCATCGTTCCGTTTTGCACCAGCAGTTTGGCCACGACGCCGCGGCCCTCGTGCAATTCGGCTTCGAGGCACGTGCCGACGGCCGGCCGGTCCGGGTTGGCTTGATACTCGTGCAACTCGGCCACCGTCAGCAGCGTGTCGAGCAACTCCTCAAGCCCCTCGCCGGTGATGGCGCTGGTCTTGATGACCTCCGTTTCGCCGCCCCATTCGCTGGGCAGCAGTTCGTTCGCGGCAAGCTGCTCGTACACGCGCTGCGGATTCGCGCCGGGAAGATCGATCTTGTTCATCGCCACCACGATGGGCACTCCGGCCGCCCGGGCATGGCTGATCGCCTCTTCGGTTTGCGGCATGACGCCGTCTTCCGCGGCGACCACCAGCACGGCGATGTCGGTCACGTTGGCGCCCCGGGCTCGCATTTCGGTGAACGCTTCGTGGCCGGGAGTATCGACGAAAGCGACGGCGCCGCTGTCCTTCTCCACGCAATACGCGCGAATGTGCTGGGTAATGCCGCCTTTCTCGCCCGAAACCACGTCCAGTTCAAGGATCCGGTCCAACAGGGAGGTCTTACCGTGATCCACGTGGCCGAGAAACGTGACGATCGGCGGTCTCGGCTGGAGCTTCTCGGGGGCGTCTTCCTGTTCGAGTTCCTCGAGCACGCTCTGCTCCAGGTTGACCGCGTGCCGGAAATCGACCTCGACCCCCAGATCGGTTGCGAGGAGTTCGGCCGTTTCCGGTTCCAATTCGGCGTTGATGTTGGCCAGCGTCCCAAGCGACATGAGTTGCCGGATGACGTCGCGCGCCGCCACGCCGAGCGCTTCGGAGAAGCTGCGGACCGTGCAGGGCAGTTCGACCACCACCTTGCTCTTGCGCGGCGCCGCAGTATTGGCGCCGGTGCGACGGATTCGGGTCCGTCGGCGCATGGGGGTGCCTTCTTCTTCGCCGGAGGCACGCCGCCGTGCCGTCGCACTCTTCTTGCGCTTCAGTTGCCGCTGCTCGCGCCCTCCGATGCTCGATTCCTTCTCAGCGGCTCCGGCGCCGGGGCGAGCCGGCCGCCGAGTGCGGTCCCGACCCGTTGCAGGCACTTCTTCCGCAGCCTTGCCCGGCTTCTGTCCGGGTTTCTGACCCTTCTGTTCCGCAGCCGACTTCTTCCGCTTCTCCTCGTGCTTCCGCAGGTGCTCTTTCAGCGGCTTGGTCCCTGCCCGTCCTGCTCGAATGGCGTCCAGCGGCAACCGAATATCCGGCGCCTGCGGAGCCGGCTCCTCGGCCTTCCCCTTGGCCTCCTTCGGCGCCTTGGCGGCAGGCAGCGGGGCCAACTTGATTGTCCTCGCGGGCTTGCTCGGTTTCGGCCGTTTGGCGGGCTTTGACGCGTCGGACGCCGGCTTTCGGTCCACCGGGAGTTCCGGAACCGGTCCCTGCGGAGCGGAAGGCGCAGGCGGTTCCGGCGCCGGTGCTTCCGGTGCCTGCGGTTCCGGTGCCGGCTTTGCCGGCGCAGGCGGTTCGGGAGCCGTCACTTCCGGAGCCGTCACTTCCGGAGCCGTGACTTCCGGAGCCGGAGGCTCGGGCGCAGGCGGTTCGGGAGCCGGCGCGGCTGGAGCCGGCACCTCGGGTTCGGCCGGTTTCGGTGCCGGCGGTTCGGGCGTCGGCTTCTTCGCCGCCGGCTTCTCCGGCCGACTCGGCAACACCGGAACCTTCCCCGGCGCTACTCCCGCCGGTGCGATGTAGTCGTCCCGAGTAATGGGCCGGGAGGGCTCGGCAGGTGCCGGCCGGCCGCGCGCCGGCCGCGCTGCCGGCTGCCGCGACTTGCTGACGGCAGCCTTGATGCGCGCCACCTCATCGTCGCTGAGGCTGGCCAGCGCAGACCCCTTCCCCGTGATCCCCGCCTTGTCGCAGATTTCGACGAGGAGCTTGCTGTCAAGGTTCAGTTCCTTGGCCAGAGCGTAAATGCGAACGGCCAACTCGTTTCTCCCTTCTTCGCGACGGCCACTCGAGGCGATTCCGTCACAAACATGAACGATCTCTTACATACGCACTTCCTCCTATTGTACCGGCACCCTCGATGCGCCGACCTTCGTGCGATCCTGATTTTCTTGCCGGAGACAAATCCGGGCGGCGGCCTCGCCGCAACCCGCCCGCCGACGATGCCGAGTAGTTTGCTCGGCGCCTCACCCTTCCGCCGGGGCTCGTTCCGGCCCTTGTCCCTCCTCGGTTGCCGCCGTCGGAGCGTCCGCCTCGCCGGGCGTGCTCTCCTCGCCGGTTTCCTCCTCGGGGCTCCCGCCCACCGCCTCCTCGGCTTCGGGCGGCGCCTCGCCGCTGAACGGCGCCGTTGCGTCTTCCGCCGCTTCGGGCATCGGTTCTTCGGACGGTTCGGCAACCGTTGCTTCCTGCTCGCCCATTGCTTCTTGCTCGCCCGTTGCTTCCTGCTCGCCCGTTGCTTCCTGCTCGGCTGCAGCTTCTTGCTCGGCTGCAGCTTCTTGCTCGGCCGCAGCAGCCTGCGCGGCCTCCAGCCGATCCTGCTCCCGCTGCTTCCGGCGCTGCTCGTTCGCCCGACGTTCGGCCTCTTCGGCCTGCTGCTCCGCCTGGCCGACAATCGCGTCGACCTGCTCCTCGGCCAGTCCGCCCATCTCCATTAAATCGTCCGGCTCAATCACCGAAAGGTCGTCGTAGGAAAGGAAGCCCTCGCCCACGAGCCGTTCGGCCAACTCATCGGCAACGCCTTCCAGCGAGGCGAAGCCGACCACAGCCTGTTCGATCTGCTCGTCAAGTTCCTCGCGGGTCATGATTTCGATATCCCAGCCGCACAGTTTGCTGGCCAGGCGAACGTTCTGCCCCCGGCGGCCGATGGCCAACGACAATTGGTCTTCGCGCACCAGTACGATGGCGCGTCCGAGCATCTGGCATAGGATGACCTCTTCGACCTCGGCGGGTTGGAGGGCGTTGGGAATGAGCATTTGCATGTCGTCGCTGTACCGGACGATGTCGATCCGCTCGCCGGCCAATTCATCGACGATATTCTTGATGCGATTGCCTCGCACGCCGACACAGGCACCGACGCAGTCGATGCGCTGGTCGCTGCTCCACACGGCGATCTTGGTGCGGTAACCCGGTTCGCGAGCCATCGCCCGAATCTCGATCACGCCTTCGCCGATTTCCGGAATCTCCTGCTCGAACAGCCGCTGCACCAGTTGCGGCTTGGTTCGGCTAAGGATGACCCGCACCCGGCTGCCCTGCTTCTTCACCTCGTACACGGTCGCCCGAACGCGCTCGTTCACATGGTGGGTTTCGCCGGGAATCTGCTCGCCGCGGGGGAGGATGGCTTCGGTGTTGGGCAGGGAAACGTACCCGGTGCCCCCTTCGTACCGCTGAATAACCCCGGTAACCAACTGGCCGATCTGCTCCTCGTATTCGTCGAACAGGGTGTCTCGCTCGGCCTCGCGGATCTTCTGGATCATAACCTGCTTGGCCATTTGGGCGCCGATGCGTTCGGCCATCTGATCCGGGGCCAGCGGCACGCCGTTGTGGGTGCCCGTAATCGACCCATCCTCCCGATTGATGGTGATCTCGATCTCTTCTTCTTCGCCGAAATGTTTCTTGGCAGCCGAGACCAGCGCGGCCTCGATCCCTTCGAAGACCACTCCCTTGTCGATATTCTTATCGCGGTGGATGGTGTCGACCAGCCGCAGGACTTCGTTGGGATCCATCGTATGCTTTCCGTTTTTCCGTTCTTTCGGCCGCGCACGACCGGAGCACTGCGTTGCCGCCCCCTTTCTTGCCGCCGGGGCAACACGCTTCAACGCCTTACGCAGTCACTACTTAGTGAATCGAATAATCCGGTAAGCATACCGGCCGGAAATCCTACTGTCAAGCCGCCCAACCCATCATCCGAGCATCTGTCGCGCAAAAAGGCCCGCCCGCCGCAAGAATACCGCCGTTTGCGTACGGAAATACCCAAAATGGGGTCCGTCGGGGCCTGGGAAGCCCCTGTCTTATTGGTGGGCCAGTTTTCCCATTAAGGGCGAGGTCCTTGCTCGCCCCTCTTTGGAAGTGGTAGCTTTTTTCGTTAGGAGGGTGGGGCTATGGTGGCGGCCGAGGGCCGGCGACGGCGGCGGCAGTGCCTCTTCTCGGCTCTTCCGTTTGTCGGTGCAAACCAGTTGGCCGAACGGCAGAGTTCAGCCCAACGAAGCAGACGGCAGGACGGAGCGTGCCTGCTACTTTCCCATGGTTTGCACGCGCAAGCGAAAGGCTCTTTACTTCAAACGTCTGACGCCGAGCCAATTGCGTTGTAGCCGGTACGCAGGCGAAGTAAAATGGAAAGTAGGCTGAAAGCCTTGTGTCGAAGGCGTGGATCGCGAAATCGACGATCGGCACGATGTCCCCGGCCCGCGGCTACCGCAAGAGCATGCCGCGGGGGTGGGGGAATTGCTGTTGCGAGGTATCGAGCCCCGGCCCGAGTGACCAACCGTTTCCGCCCCCTTCGTGCGACGCGCTCCATCAACGCCGGTACCCATCGATGTGTCGCTGGCATCGCCCCGCCGGCGCCGGCGGGCGCGTTGGGTCGTGCTGCTGGCTTGCGGGGCGGTGCTGGCGCTGGCCGCCGTGTTCCACGCGCGCTTGCTCGCCGCCGCCGCCCGGCTGCTGGTGGTCGATCAGGCCGACCGGCCCGTCACGCACCTGGTCGTGCTCGGGGGCGACTCGCGGCACGACGTGGCCGCCGCGTTCCTCCGGCATAACCCGGCGGGCCGCATCCTGCTAATCGAAGCCGTGCCCGACACGCTCGTCGAGCACGGCATCGTGCCCTCGGCCGAGGTACTGGATCGCCGGGCGCTTGCGGAGCGGGGCGTGCCGGATTCGGCCGTCGAGGCACTCGGGGAACCGGCTGAAAACGCCTGGCAGGCGATGCGTCGTCTCGATGGTTGGCTCGATGCGCATCCCGACGCCCAGGTGGGGGTGCTGTGCGATCGGTTTGCCGGCCGCTACCACCGAGTGGTAATCGACGCCGTCCTCCCGCCCCACGCGGCTGCCCGCGTAAACCTTTGGGCACTGCCCCACCACGAGTACGACGAGACCGACTGGTGGCGCCGCCGGACGAGTGCCCGGCAATTCGTGTATGCATGGCTCCACCTCGCGTACCAGCGCCTCCGCGGCGAGCCGCCCCCTCGCCCCCGCCGCTGGAACCCAGACGAGTATGAAGCGGAGTTGGGAGATGGGAGATGGGAGATGGGAGATGGGAGATGGGAGATGGGAGATGGGAG
>CAYPWB010000170.1:0-2739 GCA_964414315.1 uncultured Planctomycetaceae bacterium
CGCCACCGCCTGGGCGACAAGCCCGACGACTTCACCATCCAGAACCAGGCCACGCTGCTGGAGGCCGAACGGGCGACGGCCCAGTCGATGACCCTGCTGATCGGCAGCGTAGCGGCCATTTCGCTCGTGGTGGGCGGAATCGGCATTCTGGCCGTCATGCTCATTTCGGTCCGCGAGCGCACCCACGAAATCGGCCTGCGGCGGGCGCTGGGCGCCACCCGAGCCGACATCCGCGTGCAATTCCTGCTCGAATCGGGCCTGATTGCCGGCGCCGGCGGAGCGGTGGGCGTGTTGGCCGGCGTGCTGGCCGTCGTGGCCGTTGCCCGGCTGGGCTACTGGGCCGCCATCATCTCCTGGCCCGCCGCGCTGGCCGGCTGCGCCTTCTCGGTGGCCGTTGGGCTGATTTTCGGCATCTACCCCGCCATGCGCGCCGCCGCGTTGGAACCCATCGAGGCGCTGCGAGGCGAGTGAGGGGCCCGCCGGTGGGTGCATGACGCACTTTGTCCGGTATGCTACAGCCTCGGGTGCAGCAGTGAACTCCAACAGGCGCAACCGCAAGTGCGTTTCTGCACCCTTCGGCCTCAGATTGGTCGCACATTGAGCAAAGGAGCCAAGGATGGCGAAGATGCAAGCGTTGTCGCGGCGTTGTGTGCCACTGGCTGTGCCAGTGCCTGAGGCACGTTGCGCCCCTTTGTGTTGGACGGCTCCGAAGGCTCGGACGGTCGGTTCTTTGACGGGCCGATGTCCACTCCCCCTTTAGCACTGGCCGAGCCAGTGGCACACTCAGAACGGCCACTCCCCGTTGGCACTCCACCCCACCTGGCACAAACGCAAGGTGCGTCGTGCGCCCCCGCCGGTCGGCGGCGGTTGCGGTATTGCGGGCTACACTTGAAGGTGGGGCAGCCTGGAAGAATCAGACTCACTTGGCTTCGCGAAACCATGGGGCGGCACACCCCCCCCTGTAGGGCTGGTGAAGCGTCGCGGGCCGATGTGTGTACGACAACGAGTGCCCCCACCCGGGCCCGCCGGAAGATTTCCCGTCGGCCGGTCCGGCGCCGAGTCGACCTGCAGATACGCATCCGCATGAATACCTCCAACGCTGTTCTCGACCGCCTCGCTGCCCGGGTGAGCACGCTGTACACCCTCCCCGCCGTGGCCATGAAGGTGCTGGATCTGACCGACAACCCCCACGTCGATACCCACGCGCTGAAAAAGTGCATCGAGAACGATCCGGCCCTGACGTGCAAGATCCTGCGCGTGGTGAACAGCTCGCTGTTCGGGCTCAGCCGCGAGGTGAGCGATTTGAACCAGGCGCTGGCCCTGCTGGGCATCAAGCCGCTGAAGATGCTGGTGCTCGGGTTCAGCCTGCCCCCGGCGTTGCTTGCCCGGGTGGAGGGGAACGTGTTGGAGCGCTACTGGCGGCACACGCTCACGAAGGCGGTGGCCGGGCGGGAAATCAGCGAGTTGCTATGGGAGATTCCGGGCGACGACGCCTTTGTGGCGGGCCTGCTGCAAGACCTGGGCGAACTGTCGCTCATCCAGGAGATCGGCGAGCCCTATTGCCGCTTGCTGCAGAAAGTGGGGGAAGGCCACTTCGACCTGGCGGCGATCGAGGCCGAAACGATGGGCTTCGACCACACGGCCCTGAGCGCGCGCCTGCTTGCCGCCTGGCATCTGCCCGCCGTACTGGCCGAGTCGGTCTCTTGGGGCGAAGGCCTGCGCCCCTCCGACGGCGCGGTCGACGGGCGGAGCCCCTTGCAGCAAATCCTGCACCTGGCCGAGTTGCTGGCGGGCTTCCTGGCCGACGGCCGCCCGGAGGCCCTGGCCGAACTGCTCATCATCGGCCGCAACTACCGCGAGTTCTCCGACGCCCAGCTTGAGCAGCTCGTCGAAACGCTCGAAGACAAGGTGCGGAATCTGGCCGACGTGCTCTCGCTCGACCTGCCCGACGGCCTGAACTACACCGACGTGCTGCTCCGCGCCCACGCGCAACTGGCGGCGGTGGCCGAGTCGGCGGCGCAGGGAATGGTGGGCGCGCGGGACGAGACCGGCGCGGAGGAGCAATCGCTGCTGAGCGAGTTGGCGGACCTGACCGACGCGGTGGCGCAATATCGGGCGGATCGGCCCACGACCGCGGCCCCGGCTGGGGCATCGCCCGTCCTCGCCGGTTGCGGTGCGGAGTCCGGTACGACGATGGTCGCGGCGACGCCCCTGGCCCGCTCGCCGGCGCCGCCGACCGCTTCCCGCTCCGAAAGCGAGGCGGCCGGGAACGACCTCATCGAGCACCTGGCCGCCGCGGGCCGCGCGGGCCGCGAGGCGCGTTGCCCGCTGAGCTTGCTGATGCTGCAACTGGAGCCGCCGGCCGAGGAGAGCTTCGGCCCGGGCACTGCGGGCTACGATCTTCTGCTGAGGGAATTGGAGCGCGGCTGCCGCCGGTTGGACCACGACGGCGCGCAATGCCGGCCGACCACGTCGGGCGGCTTCGCGCTGATCCTGCCCGACTGCGAACGCCGCCAGGCCGTCGAGTACGGCAATCAGCTTTCACGCGAGTGGCGCAAGTGGGTGCGCGAAACGCCTTGGTCGGGCCGGGCGCCCGAAGCGAGCGTGAGCATCGGCGCGGCAACGATCGGCCTGCCGCCCCGCAACTTCTCGCCGGCCGACATGAGCGACGCAGCCGCCCGTTGCGTCTACGCCTCCCGCTCCTCCGGCGGCGTGGTCAAGAGCATCGAAATCTACTGA
>CAYPWB010000170.1:2839-12454 GCA_964414315.1 uncultured Planctomycetaceae bacterium
CTCCCGCTCCTCCGGCGGCGTGGTCAAGAGCATCGAAATCTACTGACCGGTCAGTCCCACCACCACTGGCCTTCGGCCAGGTCGAGGGTGGTTTGCTTGCGGAGCCGGGCCACCTCGCCCTGCTCGTCGGCCTGCGCGTCGCGAAGCGCCCGCTTCGCCTCGATGCTCACGCCGCCGCCCACCGGCGTCATCAGCCGGTTCCCTCGCCAAATGGCGTTCACCGCCGTTTCCACTTGGCGCGGCGCTTGGTAACGCTCGACGGCGAGCTTGCCCTCGTCGCCGAAGAACGTCATCGACCACTCGGTCTTGCCGTATAGACCCTCTTGCTGAATGAACGCCGCCGTGATGGCCAGGTCGATCAGGTTGCGGAGGTCGGCGTACACGGGCGAGCGCGCGGCAAGCTGCGAGTACTTCTGCGTAAAGCTGTTCACAAAGGTCTGGCTGGCCTTGTTCGTCGTTCCGGCCACGACCCGCTGCCCCTCGCTATTGACCAACTCGTTTTCGCCAATCAACTTCACACCGTCGCCGATCAGTTCCATGGCAAGCCGGTCCTCGGATACTCGCACGCTCTCATAATCGGGCGTGAAGAACCACCGCTGCATGGCGTTGCGGCTCACCTGGGCGGGGTTCGCGCGGTCCACATAGCTGACCAATCGAACCGGCGGCTGCTCCAGCCCGATGCCGATGAGCTTCATCCGGTAATCGGCCTCGACCAGGATTTGTGCGAACCGCGTGCTTGGGTGCACGCCCTGGATGCTCACTCGCTGCAGGCCCAAGTTGTTTCGCAGCCCGTCGACGATCATCTGCGTGTGGCCGGGCGTGGCGTGCCCGCCGATCCGCTGCAGGAACTGCTGCATCGCGCGGAGGCCTTCCTCGGTCGGATCGATCGAGCAGCCAATCATTTGCGTGCTGCGTCCGGTTGGGGGAAAGGCCCGCAGCGCCACCACGAGGTCTTCGAGTCGCACCACCGGCCGGCCGCTGGTGATGCCCACCACGCGCCCCGCGGCGTCGGTCACCCAGCCTTCGGCCGGGCCGGCCAGCACGATATCGCCCGACTCGGGGTAACAGAACACGTACTTCGCTCGCTGCAACCCGGCGAGGTACCGCATCTCGTCGGTCAGAACGCCGCCGTTTTCGGCAATGGCCTTTTCCAGCCGGGTGATCGACACCTTGCGCATGGGCGAAGGCCGCAGAAGCTGCTGATCGAGCGACGCACGAGCCGCCGCAACACGCTCCTGGAGGAGGCGGTTGCCGGGGTCGGCGAACATGCGGGTGCGGAGCACGCCGTCGGCGTCGATGGCCACACCGGCCTGCGCCTGGGCAAAGCAGGGCGTCGTCCACATCAGTCCGATGCCCACAACAACCAGCGCAAAGGCCATTCCGCCAAGGATTCGAGATGTCATGCCAGATCTCTCCAGTTGCAGAAGAAGGTGATTGTCCGGAACGCTCCCACCCGAACGACTCGGAAGCCGAGGGTGGGAGCGTGCAATAGGCGTTTGGGAGCGACCGCCACCCCGCGAAATGCCGCGCAGTGTGGCGCCCACTGTATTGATGATAATTGGGCAAGCTGGGTAAATCAAGTTGCAGCTACGGATTTACGACGAGGAAACGGTGCTCCAGGCCGGGGGGAGCCCCCCGGACAGGCACGGTCCTGCACGGCTTGGCTTGCTTGTCGCTCCACCTCGCGTGCGAATCTTCGCCGACCCGGCTATGCAAAGCAACCATTCGGAGGGGTATGCTTTCGCTGCACGCGGGGTTTGCAAACCGACCCGACGGCGTCGAAAATGATAGTATGGGTTCCTGGCATTGGTACCACCTCCGAAACCGCCCTCCCCGACGCGCCGGGTGCGTTGGCGGTTGGGGCGCTTCTTTGCTCCTGCACGTGACGGCCGCCGCCGTGGCATGGGCCGTGACGGCGCCCGTGCGGTTCGAGCCGAGCGAATTGATCGGGCAGAGCACGCGCGTCGAGCTGATGGCGACGCTGGCGCATTCGCCGACGCCACGCGCCGCGCCGACCGCCGAAGTCGCCTGGCCCGTGCGGATCATGCCGGCCGAGGCGGAAGTGGCGCGGCGGCATTTCCGCGTCGAAAGCACCAGCGTTGCCGAGCCGACGCCGTTCGAACAGGAATTGGCCGAACGCATGCTGTCGCGGCCCCTGGCGGACCGGCCGGCGCGCGACCGCAACGAACCGACGGTCGCAGCGAGGCACTCCAACTCCATCGCACGGCAAGCCGCGGCCCCGCCGCTTCGCAGTCAGCCGGGCACGGCCGATCGCCCGATGCCCGAACTCATCCAAAGCCCCCCGCCGGTCTATCCGCAAACCGCCGTCGAGCGCCGCTGGGAGGGAACCGTGCTGCTGAGGCTTGCCGTGACGGCGGAAGGGCGTGTGGGCGGGGTGGAGGTCATCGAAAGCAGCGGGCACCGGGTGCTCGACGGCGAGGCGGCGCGCGCGGTGCGGGCATGGCGATTCGTGCCGGCCCTTCGCGACGGGCGCCCGGCGGCCTCCTTCGTACGCCTTCCCGTCCGCTTCGAACTGTAGGCGGGCCTCTTGCTTTCTTGCCGCCGATGCGTCATCTTGGGGCAACCCAAACGCTGCAAACAGACAGGCGAACGGGGGCTGTGAGGGTCGGGAAAACAATCATTGTCACATTAAGCTGGAAGCGTACGCTACTTAATTTGGCCGACCCCAAAAGATGAGTGAGAGAAGCGATGAGAATGAGAAGGGAGAAGATGGTGATCAATACCCAATTCCTGCCTTCTCTTTTGCTTGGCGACTTTGCGGCTTTGCGCCTTGGCGTGTAATCCGGGTCTCGCTAAACTTACACGCCAAGCCGCTAAGCCGCCAAGACGCTAAGGACTGGCGAATGAACGAGTGTCGGAGATTATGGAAGATTGTGGTAGCATGTTCTGACAGTTATTGATTCGCCAATCCTTAGGGTAACCCGGCCCATTACGCCCGGAGGAATGAAACCGTGAACGCATTCGATCAGTCCTTCAGTCGCCGACAATTCCTGGGGTCGCTGGCGGCCGCCGGGGTAGCCGGGTGCTTGGCCCCGGCTTGGGCTGCCGCGCCGGCCGATGAGAATCGGCTGAAGTTGGGCTTCGACAACTTCTCGATTCGCGCGTTCGGCTGGAAGGCGCCGCGGTTGATCGAGTACGCAAAGTCGCTCGCGGTCGATACGCTGCTGCTTTCCGACTTGGACGTGTACGAAAGCCTCGACGAGGACTATTTGAAGGGCATCCGGGCCGAGGCCGATCGGGCGGGAATCGAACTGCAGGCGGGCACGGGCAGCATCTGTCCCACCTCGGGCTCGTACAACGCCGCGAAATGGGGGCTGGCCGAGGACCATGCCCGGCTGCTCATCCGCACCGCCAAGCGATTGGGCGCGTCCGTCGCCCGCTGCTACCTCGGGAGCCGTCGCGACCGCGAGGGCGACGGCGGCATCCAGCGACACATCGAGGCCATGGTCAAGGTGCTCAAGGCGGTCCGGACCGAAGCGGAAGACGCCAACGTCAAAATCGCCGTGGAAAACCACGCGGGCGACATGCAGGCCTGGGAACTGGTCGGGCTGATCGAGGCGGCGGGGAAGAGCTTCGTCGGCGCGACGATGGATCCGGGCAATGCCACCTGGACTTTGGAGAACCCGCTGGTCAACCTGGAAGTCCTCGGGCCGCACGTGCTGACCACCGGAATCCGCGACACGGCCGTCTGGGAAACCGAACTGGGCGCGTTGTGCATGTGGACCAACATGGGGCAAGGAGACGTCGATTGGCCGGAGTACGTCCGGCGGTTTCGGGAGCTTTGCCCCAACGTGCCGTTCGTGCTGGAAATTATCTCCTACAAGTGGTCGCATGAATTGCGATACCTCGAGCCCGAGTTCTGGTCGCGGTACCCCGGCGTCCGAGCGTCGGAGTTCGCCCGGTTCCTCGCCCTGGCCAAGCGGGGCCGCCCGTTCGAAATTCCCGCAAACCGCCCCGACGGCGAACCTTCGCAGGAATTGGAGGAGGCGCAGCAGCGATTCGATTTGGAACAGAGCCTGCGGTACTGCCGCGAAGTGCTCGGCCTGGGACGCAAGACCTGAGGCAAGCGGGTAGCCGCAATGCGGGGTAGGCCATACGCCGACCGGCGCAGCCCGAACCGACTCGTCCGGGCAGGGAATTCATGTGCTAAACTACCATGAAAGGGAACCGTTCACGGCGAACTGTCCCCTTTGGCCGGTAGGGGGATGGCTCCGTTTTTCGGGACACCTGCTTTCCCTGAAAATCTCGCCTGGTTGGCCGAAAAGGGGACCAGTACCCGGCCGGCCCGGAAACAGCTTCCCATGAAAGCGGCGGCCTTGCCGCTCCTGGCGGGCAGCCTCCGCCGCACTTCATTCCTCTGGAATCCATCCGATCCGCACATGACCCTCACCGCTCCCATTGGCATCGACGTAGAATCGCTACAATCGAACCCGTCGGTCCAAGATTTGCTTTCCGCCTTGGATGCCCCGACGCGCGACGCCGTGTTGGGTATTCTCGCGTCGCTGGATGCCGAAGTACTGGAGGCCCTGCTCGAAGCCCTGGAAACGCTCGACGCCTGCTACGCCGGCATCGACGTGCTGGTGGCGCTGCTGAAGGGGAAGCAGGGTGAAATCGAATTGGACGACCGCTGCCGCGATGCCTTGAAGTCGCTGATGAACGCAGCCAAAGAGCACCTCGGCCCGTCGAGTTGCCCGGGTGCGGGATTCGCGGAACCCGACTGATCGACGATCAGCAGGATCGCGACATCCTCGTTCACCGCAGACCGTCGCCTGGGAACGGTTGCGCGGAGTCGATTCCCCGCGTCGCCTACCTGTACTACCAATACACAAGATCGTGTACTTTTCCACAAAGTTCTGACCCTGCCTTCGAGCGGAAGCTCGCATGGGTTGGCGGCCCTCCCGCCCCGTGAATGCTCTCGGTCGTGACGCGCATACCACGCTCCTGGGGGAGGCGGTCGTCGGGGCGCTTGGCTCGCTCATCGCCACGGGGTATTATGACGCTAAGGCCTTCGAACGGTTGCGTCCCAACCTCCCGATAGCAAGGCGGTGTACTCATGCGCTATTTCGCTGCCTTCGGTTTCCTGGCTGTATTCATTGCGGCGCCGGCGCTTGCTCTGGACCTTGTGCGCGACGGCCGCACGCCGTTCGAAGTGGACGTGACCGGCGCGGTCGTCCCCGGCGAGAACGCCATCGCCGTTCGTGTCGACCACACCAAAATGACCGAACTGTACCTCGGCGGCATCATCCGTCCGGTGCTCCTTATCGAAAAAGGGGCGAAGTAGCTGCTGGACGAGGCAGCCGTTCACGGGGCGGCAGGGCCGCCAACCAATGCGAGCTTCCGCTTGGAGCCGAGATCGCAACTTTGTGTAAGAGTTCACGATGTTTGTGGTTAGTAGTACGGGGGCGTGTCTCCCTCGGCCGGCGTGGGGTCACGCCCGTGAACGATCACGGGTACGGTCCTTCGTCGTGCCGTACCGCAAGCATCGGAAACATTCACGCGAACGCAAGGTCCGCATCATGCAACGAAACCATGCACTCCCGACGACCATCCTGCTTGCGCTGCTGCTTTTTGGCCTGCCGCTTGCCGCCGCGGATGAACCTGCCGCGCCTTCCGACGCCGACGCGAAGCCGAACATCGTCTTCGTGCTGACCGACCAGTGGCGCGCTTCGGCTACGGGATACGCGGGCGACCCGAACGTCAAGACGCCGAACCTCGACCGGCTGGCCCGGCAGGGGCTGAACTTTCGCAACGCCGTGTCGGTGCTGCCGGTGTGCACGCCCTACCGCGCGGCATTGATGACCGGCCGCTACCCGACCTCGACCGGCATGTTCCTCAACGACGCCTATCTGCCTGCCGACGAACTGTGCATGGCCGAAATCTTCGAGGCGGCCGGCTACGCCACGGCGTACATCGGCAAGTGGCACCTCGACGGCCACGGGCGCGACGCGTTCATCCCGCCCGAGCGCCGGCAGGGTTGGCAATACTGGAAAGTCGCCGAGTGCGACCACAACTATCGCCGCTCGCACTACTACGCGGGCAACTCCGAGGTGAAGCGGTTCTGGGAGGGCTACGACGCCTTCGCACAAACGCGCGACGCGCAACAGTATCTGCGTCGCCGGGCGGCCCGCCCGCAGCCGTTCCTGCTGTTGGTTTCCTACGGCGTCCCGCATTTCCCGCATCATACGGCCCCCGACGAGTACAAGGCCCTCTACCCGCCCGAGACGATCGAACTGCCGCCGAACGTGCCCGAAAAGATGCAGGCCCGGGCGAGGCAGGAGGCCCAAGGGTACTATGCCCACTGCACGGCGCTGGACCGCTGCGTGGGCGATCTGCTGACGACGCTCGACGAGCTGGGCATGGCCGAGAACACCATCTTCGTGTTCACCTCCGACCACGGCGAGATGCTCGGCTCGCACGGCGGCCCGCCGTTCAAGAAACACGTGGCATGGAGCGAATCGGCGCATGTGCCGTTCCTGCTGCGGTTTCCGGCGGTCCAGCGCGGCCGTTCCCGCACGTTCGACACCCCACTGACCACGCCCGACATCCTCCCCACGCTGCTCGGCCTGGCCGGGGTGGCGGTTCCCGACACGGTGGAAGGCGACGACCTTTCGCCGCTCGTTCGCGACCTTCGCGAGGCCGACGACCGGGCCGCCCTGTACATGGCCGTGGCGCCGTGGGGCCGCGAGCCGGAGTTCAACCGGGAATATCGGGCCATCCGCACGAGTCGGTACACATACGTTCGTAGTCTGGACGGCCCGTGGCTGCTGTACGACGACCGAAACGATCCCTACCAACTGAACAACCTCGCCGAAAACCCGCAGCATGCGGCCCTGCGCGAGCAGCTCGACGAGCGTTTGCAGCAACGGCTCGACGCGATCGGCGACACCTTCCGGCCCGCGGCCCATTACGTGGAGCGCTGGGGCTACACGCCGGGCGCGCACGGTAGCGTTCCCTACCGCGGCAAGGAAGTCGTGCCGCAATCGCCCCGGCTACGCCCCTCGCCCTGAGCGGGCGATTGCTCTACAATACCGTCGTTGTGGAGCGGGTGATTCGGGACCCGATAGCGGCCCTACGCCCCGACCCCATGCGATCCAGCCTGCGTCAACCAATCCTGCAACCCGTTTTGACTTCGTTTGTTGCCGGCCGTCGATAACTGTTTCCTTCCTCTGCAGCGGAGGGAGACACGGGACAGGTCCCGTTTTCCCGGTTCCGCGCGCCGCCGCCCCATGAACCATTCCGTTGTTGCGCCCTCAACCCGACAGGAGATTTCCCATGACTTCGCGCCTACTCGCCTGCATCGTCCTCCCCACGACGCTCGTCGCCGGCCTGGCTGCCGCCGCGTCGGCCGATCCCGGCCCCATGACCCTGTGGTACGAAAAACCGGCCGTGCAATGGGTCGAAGCCAACCCGCTCGGCAACGGCCGGCTCGGGGCGATGGTTTTCGGCGGCACGGCCGACGAACGGGTGCAAATCAACGAGGACACGCTGTGGTTCGGCGAGCCGCACGACTACGCCCACGAGGGTGCGGCTCAATACCTGCCCGAAATCCGCAAGCTACTTTTTGAAGGCAAACAACGCGAGGCGGAACGGCTGGCCATGGAGCACTTCATGAGTGTGCCGCTCCGGCAGGCGGCCTATCAGCCGTGCGCCGACCTGCGCCTTTCGATGCCCGGACACGATAGCCCGGACGAATATCGGCGCGAGCTGGACATCGATCGTGCGGTTGCCACGGTCCGTTACCGGGTGGGCGATGTCACGTACACGCGGGAGGTGTTCGCCAGCCATCCGGCCGATCTGATCGTGGTTCGCATCTCGGCCGACAAGCCGGGACGGGTGAGTTTTTCCGCCACGCTCGACACGCCGCACGAGGAGAAGTCGCAAGTGGCCGCCGGCCCGCGCCAGTTGGCGCTGCGCGGACGGGTGCGCAGCCATTACGGCGGCCGTAACATGACCGCCGAGAACCCCCTGCGGTTCGAGGTTCACGTCGAGGTAAGCAGCCGCGGCGGTTCCTGCGCGGTTTCCGACGACGGCATCGAAGTGACCGAGGCCGACGAGGCCGTCCTCCTGGTGGCCGCCGCCACGAACTACGTCGACTTCCAAGACGTTTCCGGCGATCCGGCGAAACGGTGTGTGGAAACGATCAAAGCGGCCGACGGTAAGTCGTTCGGACAGTTGCTTGAAACGCACGTGGCCGACCACCAGTCGCTGTTCCGCCGCGTGACGCTCGACCTGGGCACAACCGACAAGGTGGACCTGCCGACCGACGCGCGAATCAAGCGTTTCGCCGAAGGCGACGACCCGCAGCTTGCCGCGCTGTACTTCCAGTTCGGGCGCTACCTGCTGATCGCCAGTTCCCGGCCCGGCAGCCAGCCGGCCAACTTGCAGGGCATCTGGAACGAGAGCACCAGCCCGTCCTGGGAATCGAAGTACACGGTGAACATCAACACCGAAATGAACTACTGGCCGGCCGAGCCGTGCAACCTGGCCGAGTGCCACACGGCCCTGTTCGACGCGCTGGAGGAGGTGGCTGTGTCGGGCGCCCGCGTGGCACGCGAGCACTACGACGCGCCCGGCTGGGTCCTGCACCACAACTTCGACCTCTGGCGGGGCGCCGCACCGATCAACAACTCGAACCACGGCCTCTGGCCGACCGGCGGCGCCTGGCTGTGCCAGCACTTTTGGTGGCATTACGAGTACGGCCGCGACAAAGAGTTTCTCCGCACGCGGGCATACCCGCTGATGAAAGGGGCCGCCCTGTTCTTCGCGCATACCCTGGTCGAGGACCCTCGCAACGACAAGGGCTGGCTCATTTCCGGGCCGTCCAACTCGCCGGAGCAAGGCGGTCTGGTCATGGGGCCCACGATGGACCACCAGATTATCCGCGGCCTGTTCGCCAACACGATCGAGGCCGCCGAAATCCTGGGCGTCGACGAGGACTTTCGCCGGCAGCTTGCCGACATGCGGGCGCGGATCGCGCCGAACCAGATCGGGCGGCACGGCCAACTCCAGGAATGGCTCGAGGACAAGGACAACCCGAAGAATCATCACCGGCATGTATCGCACCTGTGGGGCGTGCACCCGGGCCACGAGATCAACCCCGGCACGCCCGACCTGTTCGAGGCGGCCAAGGTTTCGCTCACGCACCGCGGCGACGGCGGCACCGGCTGGAGCAAGGCGTGGAAGATCAATCTTTGGGCCCGGTTCCTCGACGGCGATCATGCGTACAAAATGCTCGAAAGCCTGATCGCCACGGGCACTTACCCCAACATGTTCGACGCCCATCCGCCGTTCCAGATCGACGGCAACTTCGGCGGTACGGCGGGCGTGGCGGAAATGCTGCTGCAATGCCACTTGGGCGAGATCGCCTTTCTGCCGGCCCTCCCCGCCGCCTTCCCCAGCGGCGAAGTGAAGGGGCTCCGCGCGCGCGGCGGGCTGGAGGTCGACGTCGCCTGGCAAGACGGCCGGGCCACCCACGCCGTCCTGCGCGCCGCCTGCAACGGAACCCACAAGCTTCGCGCCCCCGCCGGCCAGCAGATCGCCGGGCCGCAGCAAGTGGAACTCAAGGCAGGGCAAACCTACGAAGTGAAGTTCGAG
>CAYPWB010000171.1:0-4017 GCA_964414315.1 uncultured Planctomycetaceae bacterium
CCGGAACGGCCCTCCGGGTGCTGCGCACAAATTAAACCTGTCCCGTTTTCCCCATCCATCCGGCCATCCCTCCATTGTGTACCGGAATCGGATCAAAAAAAAGCCCCCGGTGCGTTGGCCATGCACCTCAGTCGCCGCGGGAAAAGCGGGACAGGTCCAATTTACCGGAACGGCCCTTCGGGTGCTGCGCACAAATTGGACCTGTCCCGTTTTTGCCCGCGAACGGTATATGTACGCAGGCCAATCGCGCCGAGTTCACTCTCGAACGAATCGGCCCGCTCGCGTCAGGCGAAACCGACCGGCCACCGAGCCTCCGCCTATGCCGGCGGATTATAGGAAGAGTCCGGAAAATGGACAAGACGGATTCGGCGCGCCCCTCAACGGGGGGGCAGGCGGACCTCGCAAACCAGTTGGGCCCTCGCAAGCACGAGAGGCGCAGATTTGCCATGGCACGTTGGGGAACGTGGAAAAGCAACGGAGGGGAAGCGAGCCGCGTTGACTGCCGCGACGAGACCCTTCCCTTTCGTGTTTTCGCTCTTCCGTGTTTTTTCCGGAACTCCTCCCGGATTGCGCGGTTTATAGGGATAGAACGATTTCCCTTTCCCTTCCCTGACTCAAGGAGACGCGTGATGCAACGGATGATTCTCTGGACGCTGGCCGGCTGTATGATTGCCGGCGCCGCCGCAACGGCTCGGGCCCAAGGCCCGCCGGAAGGCCGTCGGGGCCCCCGACCTCCGCAGCGGCAATTCGACCCGATGCGGTTGTTCGAGCGGCTCGACGCCGAGGACGCAGGAGTGATTGTACTCGACAAGCTGCCCGACAGATTGCCCGAGCCGCTGAAACAAATGCTGGCCAAAGCCGACTCCGACGAGGACGGGAAGGTCACTCGCGAGGAGTTCAAGGCGGCCGTCGATGCGGTACGCGAGAAGTTTGCCGAGCGCCGGAAGGAAGCGATTGCCAAGGGCTGTCCGAGCAAAGGCGGAAAGCCCAAGTCGAAGGGATGTCCTGCCGGGAAGGCCGGCCCGCCGCGTCGGCCGGGCGCGGGTCCGGGTCGGCCCCCTGTGCCCGACTTGAAATCCGTGTTCGCCCGCATGGACCGCGACGACAGCGGTGAGTTGAGCCTTGAGGAGTTCACCGAAGGCATGCGTCGGCTGCGTGCGCACATGATGCGTCGTCATGCCCAGGCTCGTCCGCCGATGGGCCCGCACGCTCGCGGTCCGGCCGGCCCACCCTCCTGGCACCGAGGCCCGGACCGTCGATCCGGCCCGCCCTCCTGGCACCGAGGCCCGGACCATCGACCCGGCCCACCCTCCTGGCACCGGGGCCCGGACCGTCGACCCGGCCCGCCCTCGTGGCACCGAGGTCCGGGGCGTCCGTCGCGAGGTCCGGATGCGAAGCGGGCTGAACCGAAGAAGGAAAAGGCCGACGCCAAGCCGGAACGGCCCCGCAAGCCCCAGACGGAGAAGCCGGCCAAAGCAGAAACGGAAGCGTAGCCCGATGGATGGCTGCGTTGAAGGGAACCGTTCCGCCCTTCGCGCCGTACTCGAACGTGCAGGGCCCGGCAATCGATGCATCGCTTGCCGGGCCCGTTCCATTGGAGACTTCCGCCGCTTTGCGGGTAAGGTAACCGCTCCCGGGTACGCGGGAGGCCGATGCCGCAGTGAACGAGTGGAATTCCGGGCGGCCCGGGCGCTACTCGGCCGCGAAAAACGCCATCATGATCTTCGCGAGAATCTGCTCGCCGTAGGCGTTCGCGTGAACGCGGTCGCGGTAGAACAGGTGCGGATGCACCTCGGCCGAACGGAGGTACTCGGCCCACGGCGTGGTCATGTCGAGGTACGCGCAGTCTTCCTGTTCGGCCAGTTCCCGAAGCGCCTTCCCGTAATCGCCCGTGCCGGAATGCCGCGCCTGCGCTAACGCCTCGGGGTCGCGAGGGTCGGTGGTACCGAACGTGCCGGTGAACAGTAGGACTTCCACCTCGGGCAAGGCCACGCGAAGCTGGCCGATGACCTCCTCGATGCTCTCGATGTCGCGCTGGCTGATGCCGCCAATGAGCACCAGGTCGGGCTTGCGCGGCACGATGTGCTTCGCGACCCGGTCCTCCTCGCGGTAGTGGTGGCATCCGCCGCCGCCGCGCACGTAAACCGTTCCGCGGATGGTCGCCTTCGGATACGCTTCGCGCAGTTTGGCCACCCAGCCGGAGCGCATCGTGTCGTTGACAATACTGTCGCCCAGGGCCAGCAGGTGGAGTTCGCCGCCCTCGGTCAGAATGCGGCGAGTGCGCGGGAGGTGCTTCCAGTCGGGCTTCGGCGGCGTGAATCGGCCCTTGGGCATCTCGGCCCGAATGGCCGCAATCTGCTCCAGCGAGCGGTTGGGCGTGCTGAAGAGAAAATAGCCCTCCTCGGGCGTCTCCCGCTCCTCGGAAGGCACGTCGGGCGGAAACTTCGACGGCAGCGCGCCGCGTTCCGGGAAAGTGACGGGCGAATCCTCCATCAAGTCGGCCCGCGCCGCGGAAAACAGGACAGCCCCGGCAAGGTACGACACGGCGGCGACAAACAACAGGGAAGCGATTCTGGCACGCATGGGTAGGGCACCTCGGTACGAAGGGGAGTCAGGGGGAGTAAAACGTTGGTTTCGTCCGTCGTGGACGGAGGAAGCATGCCGAAGCCTGAACCGCGATCCATGCTTACACGATTTCGTAGCCCTTGCGCTGCGGCCGGCTGAGCCGACGATTGGCCGCGTCGTCGTCGACAAACTGCTCCTGCTCGGGGTCCCATCGCAGCGGGCGGCCCAAGTGCATGGCGATGTTGCCCAGGTGGCAAGTCGAAACGGAGCGGTGCTGCGAAACGACGTCGGAAATGGGCGTATGACGCGTCTTCACGCAGTCGAAGAAATTGCCCATGTGGTTGAGAATCGAGTCGTGCTTGCCCATCCGCGGCGGCCGGTCGAGGTTGTCGTGGGCGTAGAGGCGGAAATCTTCGCGTTCCAAGGGCGCGTCGGCCAGATCCTCGACCGGCTTGCCCGACAACGTGCCACGGTTCACGAAGATGCGCCCTTCCGTGCCGGTCAGCATGATGCCGTTGCGCCCGTGGTCGAGCACGGTCATGGTTACGCCGCCCGGGAACACGTACCGGGCCTCGTAGTCGACGGCTACGTTGTAGCCGTTGGGTACGTCGGGCATGCGGGCCTTGCCGTAGATTTCGACCGGGCCGCTGTGCTCGGCCCCGATTGCCCACTGGGCGATGTCCATGTGGTGGGCGCCCCAGTCGGTCATCTGGCCGCCCGAATACTCGTACCACCAGCGGAACGTATAGTGCGACCGCTCCTTGATGTACGGGACGTCGGGAGTTTGACCCTGCCACAGGTCCCAGTTCAGGTGCGGCGGCGGGTCCTCGACGGGGAACGGCCCGCCCGTCACATTCTTGCCCAACACAACCTCGACCTCGCGCAACTCGCCCAGCCGGCCGCTGCGCACCATTTCGCACGCCAGCCGGAAGCGATGGTCGCTCCGGTGCCACGACCCGACCTGGAACACGCAGCCCGTCTCGGCAATCACCTTGCACAGCAGCTTGCCTTCGTCGACGGTGAGCGTGAGCGGCTTCTCGCAGTAGATATCCACCCCGGCGCGGGCCGCGTCGAGGCACATCTTCGTGTGCCAGTGGTCGGGCGTGCCGATCATCACGACGTCGATCTTCTCGCGCTCGAGCATCGTACGATAGTCTTCGTAGAGCGTTGCCTTGCCGCCGAAGTGCTCGACGGCCTTCTCGCCGATCTCGCGGTCGACGTCGGCAATCGCCACGATGTCGCCATACGGCGCGGCGATCTCCGTAATGACCGTGCCCTGGTAACGCATGCCGATGGCCGCGATGCGGAACCGGTCGTTCTTCGAGCGAGGTTTGTCGGACTCGTCGGCCCGCGCGGTGAAGAAATACGGCGCCGCGCTACCGGCGGCAATCGCCCCGGCCGTGGCACGGAGGAAACTGCGTCGGGTGGCTTGCTGCATGGTTGGCTCCTTGT
>CAYPWB010000171.1:4117-12411 GCA_964414315.1 uncultured Planctomycetaceae bacterium
CGGCGGCTACAACGCCTTGACGTACGCCGACCGGCCGGCCACAATAGTTCCGTTGGTGCAACGGCAACCACCAACGCGCGAGCTTGCACACCGCGCCCTCTTTCCTGCATCCCCTTCCCTTCGGGGCGCCTTCCGTCATGCAACCTGTTCGATTGGAGAACCCCGGCCCTTCGCGACGGCAGTTCATTGTGTTGGCTGCCGGTAGCACATTGGGCGCTGCCGTATTCGGCAACACAGTCACGACAACCGCAGCCCGCGAGAGCGGTACACCCCCAAGAAAGGATGCGAGAATGCCCAAAGTTCTGATGCCCATTGGCGACGCCACCGAGATGATGGATACGCTGTACCCGTTCTTCCGTTTGCCGGAGGACGGGTTCGAACTGGTGGTGGCCGGGCCCGAGGCGCGGCTGTACAACGGGGTGGCCCATGAGATTCCCCCGAACGCGGTCGTGCCGTGGGATATTACCCAGGAACGGCCGTCGTACCATATTCAGGCCGCCATCGCGTTCCGCGACGCCAACCCCGACGAGTTCGCCGGCCTGTTCCTTTCCGGCGGCCGCGCGCCGGAGTACCTCCGCTACGACAAGGACCTGCTGCGCATCACGCGGCACTTCCTCGAAAAGAACAAGCCGATTGCCGTGGTGTGCCACGGGATCGAGATCCTCGCGGCGGCGGGCGGGCTGGCCGGCGGCCGCCGCGCGACGACCGTGCCCAAGTGCGAGTTCGACATTACGCAAAACGGCGGCGAGTACGTCAAGGCGCCCTGCGTGGTCGACGGCAACATCGTCAGCGCCGGCACGTGGCACGACTACGGCTCCGAGTTCTTCAAGGTGTTCATCGAAAAGATGCGCGAAGGGTAACCTGTCCGTGCCGTTCACGCCACCGGGTTGCTCAGCACGCCGAGGCCGTCGATTTCGACCTCGACCACGTCGCCCGGTTGAAGGAACACGGCCGGATCGCGCGCGAAACCCACGCCCGGCGGCGTGCCCGTGAACAGCAAGTCGCCGGGCGAAAGAGTGCAAACGGCCGAAACGTACGCAATCAGTTCGTCCACCGGGAAAATCAACTGCGACGTGTTCGAGTCCTGCATGGTTTGGCCGTTGATGCGGGAGCGAATCCTCAGCGAGTGCGGATCGGGCACTTCGTCGGCCGTTAACAGGCAAGGGCCGAACGGGGCGAACGTGTCGAAGGTCTTGCCCAACAGCCACTGGCCGCCGGGCTTTTCGAGTTGCCAGTCGCGGGCGGAGATGTCGTTGCCGCAGCAATAGGCGGCGACGTGCCCCAGCGCGTCCGCCCGCGCGATCCCGCGTCCGCCTCGGCCGATTACGGCGACCAACTCGGCCTCGTAATCGACCTTCCGGCTCACGGACGGGAGTACGATGGTTTGCCCATCGGCCAGCACAGCCGAGGAGAATTTGTTGAAGATCACCGGTTCGGGTGGCGGCTCGAAGCCGCCTTCCCTTGCGTGGTCGGCGTAGTTGAGGCCCACGCAAATGATCTTTTCCGGGCTGGGAATGGGCGGCAGGAACGTCAGGTTCTCGGCCGGCACCGATTCGGCGCGGGCGGCGGCCTCGGCCGCCCGGCGGATCATGCCGGGCCCCGCCGCCAGCAACTGCTTGATGCAGGCGGGAATGCTCGGGTCGGCCTGGTTCAGATCGACGGCTCGTCCGTCGAGCAGGGCGGCGGCGCGCGGACCGCGGTCACTGTGGTAGGTGGCTAGTTTCATGGTGTCGGGTGCAAGGATTCAATTGCAGGGTGGAGCAGGGGCCACAGCATACCCGAACGCCGATATACTGGCAACCGTTTCGTTCCTACCGGATATCCCGAAACTGCGGTGGCGAGACGACCGAAACCGGAACGCACCAGGGCGCCCCAACCGTTGCGAACCAATAATCGAGCGGGGGGCGTTAGCCCCCGTTTCTGCCCCCTGCCTTCCCCTTCCACGCCGTTCGTCGCCTATACACCCGGAACACAAAGCCGCACCAAGGGTGTCGTTTGTCGCTCAGGCGATGTGCGGCGCGCGTTTTCGCACAAACAGGGGCCTGATCGCCCCCGCTCGCCGGAGTTTTTGCACCAGTGCAGTTTTTGCTCCAAGTGCACCCGTAACCTAAGCTTTTCTAGTGGGGTGACGGCATAGCGGCTTCCTTTGCGCCAGGGAAAACCCCCTCGCCAGAGCGGTGCGGGGCGGCATTCTTGCTTAGGAGCCGATTCTGCCTCTCAGGTAATTACTACACCCCCCTCGATGGCCGGACAATCGCACACAACCTGAAGCCTTCGCAACCATGTCGCACATCTCCGCCTCGCACCCGTCAACGACCATTCCCGTCGCCGCCGAGCAGGCCGCCTCGGCCGAGCACTGGATGGCGGAGTTGGGCTCGCTGCTTCGCGAGTTGGAAAGCGTTGCGGGCGTGCAGCCCGAGGTGCCGGCGATTTTCGGCGCCGAGACCGACAACCAACTTGTCCAGGTTCGCCTGGGCATTGCCAGCAGCCTCTTTGCGGCGCTGCAGTGCAAGCACCCGCCGACGGCCGGCCACAGCCTCCGCGTTGCGCTAACCTGCTCGGCCTGGGCGATGCATCTGGGACTGGAGGAACAAGAGCGCGACCACCTGGAAATTGCGGCCCTGCTGCACGACGTGGGCATGATTGGAACGCCCGACGCCATTCTCGCAAAGCCGTTGCCGCTTAGTCCGGAGGAAGCCGCGGTGGTGGCGAAATCGCGGCAGATGAGCCTGGAAATCCTCCGCCATAGTTGCTCCGCGCCGGAAATCCTGGAAATGATCGAGCACGTGGGCGCGTGGTACGACGGCAGCCACGACCGCAGCGCCGCCGCCGGGGCCGATATCCCGCTCGGGGCACGCATGATTGCGGTGGCCGAAGCCTTCGACTCGATGACCACCGACCACGTGTTCCGCCCGGCCATGTCGCACGAGCGGGCGATGAGTGAGATTTACGACTGCGCGGGCACGCAGTTCGACCCGGAACTGGTTCGGCGATTCTCCGAGTTCCGCGTCGCCGACCGGTGTGCCGTGCATGAAGCGGTCGCTTGGCGATGGCTCCGCTCGCTCGACCCTGATCTGGTCAACTCGTACTGGGAACTGAACTGCGTTCCGTCGTCGCCCCGCCGGCTCGACGCCGACGGGCTCTTCCAGGCCAAGTTGCTGGACAATATGTACGACGCGGTGGTGTTCATCGACGCGACCGGCATGGTGACCCTTTGGAACCGAGGCGCGGAGCGTTTGACGGGCATTCCCGGTGACAGCATGCGTCAGCGCCGTTGGCACCCCGAACTGCTGCAAATGACCGACGAGAAGCACCAGGCGGTTACGGAAGCCGACTGCCCGGTCACGTGCGCTATTCGCTCCGGCGTGCAATCGCTCCGGCGGTTGACCATCGCCGGCCGCAACGATCGGCCGGTTGCGGTCGACTCGCATGCCATTCCGGTAATGAGCCGTGGGGGCGGTACGCTGGGCGCCATCCTCTTGTTTCACGACGCGTCGTCGGAAACCTCGCTGGAGCAGCGTTGCCAGAACCTGCACGAGAGGGCTACCCAGGACCCACTCACCCAAGTGGCCAACCGGGCCGAGTTCGACCGTGTGCACGAGATGTTCGTCGCCACGCACGAACAGCAAGGCATGCCGTGCTCGCTGATTATCATGGACCTGGACCGGTTTAAGCGGGTGAACGACACGTACGGACATCAGGCGGGCGACCAGGCGATCATCAGTCTGGCCACGCTATTGAAAAGCGCTTGCCGCCCCGGCGATCTGGTAGCGCGGTACGGGGGCGAGGAGTTCGTCATGCTGTGCGCCGATTGCGATAACGCCACCGCCGCCCGGCGCGCTGAGCACCTCCGCAAGGCGCTCTCCCAAATCCCCCAGCCCGCGATGGACGGCCGTGCCCTCACCGCCAGCTTCGGCGTCACCGAAGTTCAACCCGGCGATACGCCCGAAACCATGCTCCGCCGGGCCGACCGAGCCCTGCTGACTGCGAAGTCGCAAGGACGCAACCAGGTGGTGCAGTTGGGTTCGGGCGCGGCCGCCGGGCAGGCTCCGACGCGGGAAGGCGCACAAAGTAACGCTGCCGACGCTTGCGTCCTTTCCAAGACACTCGTGACCTCGGTTCCCATTCGGATGGCCATCGAGAAGTTGCGCGGATTCGTCGCCGATCACGAGGCGCGCATCGTCAAGACGGAAGCCGATCGCGTTGAACTCGAAATTGCCGACAAACACCCCAGCCGACTCCGACGCCTGACCGACCGGCCGGTGTCTTTCCGTCTCGAACTGCACTTCAGCGAGCAGCGTTCGCGGCGGGCGGGCGAGTCCGGCCCCGGCGACAGTGTCACCCGAACCCGAATTCGCGTTCGCATTGCCCCCAGCCGCACGCGCGACCGCCGGCGGCAGGACGTGCTTGGCCGCGCGCGCGACGTGCTGGCCAGTTTCCGCTCCTACCTGATGGCAACGGAAGTGGAAGAGGATACACCGGCGGCCGACGGCGCGCTGGCCCGGGCGCGGCGACTGCTGGCCCCCTGGTTGCTCAAACGGCGGAAAGAGGACTGAACCATGAGCCGAATCGGCGTTTCGCTTTCCGGGATGGAACGCAGTTTGCTCGGCCGATTGGCGGAGGCCAATGCCGCCATCGCCGTGTCGACGCTCCGCAAGTCGACCGGCCGGCGAATCAATATGCCGGCCGACGACCCTTCAGGCTTCCTCGCGCTGAGCGGGCTCCAAACGCGGCTTTCCGATGTACGCAATACCATCCAGAACGTTTCGGCCGCCGGCAGCATGGTCGCCCAAACTCAGACCGCCATGAGCGACCTCGAATCGCAACTGGACACCATTCGCACGGAACTGGTCAAGGACGAGGACGGCGCCCTCACTCCCGACGAACGCGCCGAATCGCAGGCCAAGATCGACACGGCCGTCGACGCGATACGCGATCTGGCAACGACCGCCATCGGCGGCCGGCGGGTCCTCGACGGCTCGGCTGCATACCGGGCAACGGGCGTGAACCCATTGCAGGTTGCCAACCTGACGGTCTATCGGGCGGGGACCGGCGCCGCACAGCCCGCAAGCCCCACCATCTACGGCGAGGTGCTCGAAGCCGCCACCCAGGCCGAACTCGAGTACGCCGGCAAGCCCGGCGCCGCCTCGATTCAGACCGACGCCACCTTCACCATCACGGGCAGCCTCGGCAGTTCCGAGTTCTCCGTCGTCGAGGACGAAGCCCTCACCGACGTGCGGGATCGCATCAATCAGGTCAGCCACAAGACGGGCGTGACCGCCACCGTGACGGACGATACGCTCTCACTGGCCTCCGTCGGTTACGGCTCCGACGCCTCCATGGCGATTGACGTGACGGAAGGCGCCTTCACAACCACCGGCGGGAACGGCGACGGTACGGCCGATGGAACCGACGCGTCGGTCCGAATCAACGGCCAAACCTATGACGCCGATACGTCGGGCGGGTCCACGTCGGGCAATACGTTCACCTACAGCGAAAACGGCCTGCAATATGCCCTGGAGTTGCGGGCCGGTCACCTCGGCGGTATCGATCCGATCACCATCGGCGACGGGGCGTTGCGGTATGCGCTGTCGACCGATCTGAGCCGCGCCTCAGCGCTTTCGGTTCCCAGCCTCTTGCCGGCCCGACTCGGCGGCGATAGCGGAACGCTCGACCAACTGCAAACCGGCGGCGCGCTGGCCGGTTTGGCCGACAACACGTCGCAGGCCATTCGCGTGGTCGACGAGGCGCTCGGGATGCTCACCCGGGTTGGTGGTACCGTCGACGGCTTCTATAACGCCCAAGTGACCAGTGCATCGGAACTGCTTGCCGAGACGGAAACAGCGTTGGAAGACGCCATCGATGAAATCGACGGCGTAAACGTGGCCGAAGAGAACGCTCTGATTACCCATTATCAGGACCTCGCCGCGAACGCCGTTTCCGGCCTGGCCATTGTCAGCCAGCAACGTGCCGCGATCATCGACATGATCCGCCACATCGCCGGCCTCTCCTAGCCGCCCCCCATCGGGAGCGGTTTCCTGGCAACTCCCTTGCCTTGGCGGGACTGCGGCCTATAATTTTCACAGGTACACCTGTTATATTTATCGGCGAGGTGAATCCGGTAAGCACGAATCGCTGACGACCCGGGGGGCGTTCCCCCCATTCGGAGAAAACACCACTTACGGAGGAAATCATGAGCTATCAGCTTCCGCAACTCCCGTACGCGTACGATGCACTGGAGCCGCACATCGACGCACGGACGATGGAAATCCACCACTCGAAACATCATAACGGGTATGTGTCCAAGCTCAACGATGCCATCGAGGGACACGACCTGGGAAACCCCAGCGTGGAGGAACTGGTCGCGGCACTCCACACGTTGCCCGAGGAAATCCAAACCGCCGTGCGAAACAACGGCGGCGGACACGCCAACCACTCGTTGTTCTGGGAGATCATGTCGGGCGGGGGAGGCGGCCGGCCGCAGGGCGAGTTGGCTCGGGCCATCGACGAACAGTTGGGGGGATTCGACAAATTCTCACAGGCCCTGAAGGCCGCGGGCTTGGGACGGTTCGGAAGCGGCTGGGCGTGGCTGAGCCTCGGGGCCGACGGGAAATTGCTCGTCGAGAGCACGGCCAACCAGGACAGCCCCTTGATTCACGGCAATACGCCGATCTTGGGCGTCGACGTTTGGGAGCATGCGTACTACCTGAAGTACCAAAACCGTCGCGGCGATTACCTGGATGCCTTCTGGAACGTGGTCGATTGGGACGTAGTCGCCCGCCGGTTCGCCGACGCGAAAAAGGGGGAAGTGGCGTTGGCCGGCAGTCGTTCGTGATATCTCTGTACTACTAACCGCAAACATCGTGAACTTTTTCACACAGTCGTGGCCTCGGCTTCGAGCGGAAGCTCGCATTGGTTGGCGGCCCTGACGCCCTGTGAAGTTCGCATTTTGCCCCATTTGTTATGGTGGTGTCGCGGCAGGGTGATCCAGCCCACTAGCCCTGCCGCACGGACGGCGGAGACCGCTTCCCTTGCCTCCCTAGGGATGCGGCGACTCCGCCGTCCCATTTTCTTGCCTTTCTGCTTCGGAATGTAAGGACGGCGAAGTAACAGGCACGCTCCTCTGCCCGCCGTCCGCTGCATCGGACAAAATCCCGCCTTTCGGCCAAGCCCTGCACCCAGCTCCGGAAGGGCCCCCTTGTCCTGCATTGGTTCCGAATTGGCATTGACCCAAGTGTCTACCTTTCTATAATCCGCGCTCCGCTTCGAATCGGGCAATTGGGGGCAGAAGCCGGGAGGAAGCGTCTCTTCGCGTGGGAAAAGCCGGAAAATCGGCACACATCGCAAAAAACGGATAATCAAATCGCATCGCACGGTTCGATGAAACCTAATGGTTTCCGTGGAGCCGGCTTTTTTTGCCCAGCCTGGAAGGACACAAAGACCATGCCAATTCCGCCCATGCGATACGGTCTCGCCATCCTCATGGCAATCTCTCTCTCGGGATGCTATAGCGGAGGCCGATGGACCATGCCAAACCTGGCCTTCTGGAAGTCCAATCCATTCAGCAGCACCGCCAGTTCCACGGCTCCGGAATCGATACCGCGGCCCGCCGAGTTGGCGGGCCAGCCGGGGCCCGAACCGGGAGCCGGGTACGCCGCGAACGGCACCAATACGGCCGATACGCTGGCGCCCCGTTATCCATCGACGCCGAGCGATTTTGCCTCTCAGCAGCCGTATCCGGTCACACAGCCGGGCGCAGGCGATGCTCCCTCGCCGTACATGCCTCCCCAGGAGGGCTACTACGATCCGAACCCGCCGGGCGGCCTGACGGCCTCGCATCCGTCGCCATCGAACCCGTACACCGTTCCCGACGCCCCAACCTCGCAACCGGCTCCTTCCTACAGCCGCAATCCGTACGCTGCGCGCGACGGTTCCGCCAGTCCGGCCCCGTTTGGGAGCGACCCGGCAGGCCCGGCGCGGCCCTACGAGAGCCCGAGTGGAGGGTATGTTTCCGCAAACCCGAGCGGGCCGTATGGGAACCCTGTGCGAGACGATTCTCGCGAGGCGTACGATGCCCGATTGGCTGACTATCGCAGTTCGGCCGGCATGCACGGGTCGGCGATTCCGGATTACCGAGGCGATGCCCGTAGCCGGCCTTCAGGGAGCCCGAGCCCGTCGTACGACCCCCGCAATCCGCCGGCCGGCGCATACGATCCTCGCCACCGGCCAGCCACCCCGGAGGCACGGAGCGGCTATGGCGAAGAAGCCCCGCCGACCGGCCACGGCAGCAACAC
>CAYPWB010000172.1:0-12388 GCA_964414315.1 uncultured Planctomycetaceae bacterium
ACCACCGCGCCCTGCCGCAGGCCGACCCGGCGCAGCCCTGGAGCGAGCCCGGCCGCGTGATCCACAGTCGCTGGCTGTCGCAGGTCGCCTTCGGTGCGGCCGACCGGCTGGGCGGTCCGCAGGCCGTGTCGAACCTGTTCACCGGGCTGGCGATGGCGTCGTTGCTGGTGCTGGCAAGGGTGGTTTACCTTCGCACGGGCGAGAACCGCCCGGCGTTTGCCGGCACGGCGCCGCCGATGTCCGGAAATGTGCCCGGCCATTTGGAGAAGACGACCTTGTCGTATTCCCGCTATCGCGTCGGGCTGATGGTGGCGGGTGTGGCATCGGCCATGGTGATTGGGGCCGGTTTCGATTTCGTTCCAAGCGTCGACGTTTTCGGAACGCTCTGCTTTGGAATCCTCCTTGGGTTGCTGGCCGTCGTTGAGGCGACCGCTGACGGACCTGCCCCGTTACCGGCCGAAGGGGACAGTCCCATTTTCGCGGCGAACAGGGCATTATCCACGAAGAACGCCTCGGCCGCCGCGAAAATTGGGACAGTCCCCTGTGAACGGCTACTCGTTGAGGCCCGCCGGGACGCCCAAGCGGCGTCGCCCTCCAAACGCGCTCCCCTGCCCTGGCCCCTTTGGCTCGGCACGGCCGGCCTGTTCGCGTTGTGGGCGAATTTGCACGGGTCGTACCTGCTCGGCATCGGCGTCCTGGCCTGCTGCGGCCTGGCGGCGGCATGCGAGACCGCGTGGCAAACGCGAAGTTTTCCGGCGGCTTGGCGAAATGCGTCGGTCCGGACCTACCTGCTGCTGACGGCAACGGCGCTGGTTGCCTCGTGGCTGAATCCGTACGGTCCCGGGCTTTCGGTACGGAACCTGACCTTCCTTCGGGGCGAATACCTGGGCGGCGTGCCGCACTGGCGCCCGCCGTTCCCGGCCGGCCCGGGAGGCGTCGCGCTGCTCGCGTCGGCGGTGCTGCTGGTCGTGGTACTACGAGTGAGCCGCCGTCCGGTTCGGCTGGCCGATGTCCTGCTGCCCGGCGCACTCGGCGCCGCCGTCTTCCTTACCGGGCAGGCTCAAAGCTGGTACGCCCTGGTTTGGGTGTTCGCAGCCATGCCGCACATTTCGGAAATTGTGGGCCGCCGCTTGCCCGGCCGAGCAAGCGGAACCGGCCGCGCCCCCATCGCCGAGGGCGTTGCAAGCAGGACGCCCGAACAGGACACCGACCGGACTTCCGGCAACTTGCCGGAGCACCGGCTTACGGCCCGCGATTTCGCCTTCACGCTGCTGTGCGGGCTGACGCTGTACTGCGCGTTTTCGCTCGCCCCGGGCAGCCAGGCCTTGCTGGGCGGCAGCCCGCGGACGGAAGGCGAACTGGTCGGCTCGCTGGAACTGCTCCAAGCCGCCGATTGGCTCAGCGAGCAGGCTCCCGACGCGCTGGTGTACGCCGCGCCGGCGTGGTCCGACTTCCTGCTGGGGCACGCGGGCGAAGGCGTCCGGGCCATGCTCACCTCGAATATGCAGCGGGTCCCGCCGGCCCTGCGCGACGACCATGTCCGCATCGCCCGGGCCGAGCCCGACTGGCAAACGACCTTGGACCGTTACGGGGTCGACGCCCTCGTGCTCAGTTCGGTCGAACACGGCGCCCTGATCGGGGCGGTGCGCCGCACACCCCAGTGGACCATCGCCTACCGGACGGAAACCGTCGTCGTTGCCCGAAGGTCGGAGGTCGTGCGGCAAGTCCCAGCAGAACATGCAAGCGGAACCTGACACCTGACACCTCCCACCTAACACTCCATGTTTCCTCTGGGCATCGGAAACGTTGCCGAACGTTATCACCTTACCGGCCGGAAACGGCGACAGACTGGACACGCAAGCGTTTTACCCGCCCTTCCGCCGATTGGCGCGAAAAATGCACACAATAACCGGGCGTGGCAGATTCGATCGGCTCGACGCCCGTCCCCACTGTCTGAAGACGCAAGACACCGATGAAAGGATACCAAACGATGTTGCTCAAACGATTATGGCGCGACCGGCGCGGCTTCGTGGCCACCACCGACCTGATTCTGATTATTACGATTCTCGTGCTGGGCACGATCGTTGGCCTGGCCACCATCCGCGACAGCGTGGTGCAGGAGTTCGGCGACCTGGCCACCGCCCTCGGCCGGCTGGACCAAACCTATCAATATACGGGGAGCGATTGGGAAGACCCGGACTCCGACGCCTTCGCCCAGGTGAACGGCAGCATGTACAACGACGAGCCCGATTTCTGCGAGGAGGAAGACGTGCAGAATCAGGCCCCGGCGGGCATCAACGTGGCTGAAGAGGCTATCAATGAAGGCGACGGCCTCTAAACGACGTAACCGGATCGAACGATTACCCGGCACCAAATGAAACGGCTCGGCGAGGCATATCCATGAAACGCATTGCAACTCTACTTTGGCAGGACGAACGGGGCATCGTATCCGCCGTTTCCGTACTGCTGCTCTATACGGTTCTCGTACTCGGCATCATCGTCGGACTGGTGACGCTTCGCGATCAGATGGTCCAGGAGTTCGGCGACCTGGCGGTGGGCCTGGACAAGCTCGATCAATCGTGGGAGGTGCAATACTTCTGGGAGGATGAGTCGCACGGCTGGGCCGACCAGTCGAAGTTGGACGACCCGCAGGACAGCGAGCCGGCGAACATTAGCGTCCAGCAGGCGCCCATCGACGAGAGCGATTTCCTGGAAATCCCCGATTGCCCTTAGCAGCGCAGTTCGTAACCGTTCACGGGGGACTGTCCCAATTCTCGCGGTGGAGGGGAGATTCCTCGCAGCGAAAGCTCCTTCGCCGCGAAATGGGACTGTCCCCTTCGGCCGGTAAGGGGAAAGGTCCGTGTTTTCGATCGCACCGGTTGCAGACCGGTTGGGCTATCCCCACCAGCCCAGTAGTTGGCCGATCCGGGCAAGGAAGATGGCGGACCCGACGACGGCTGCACCGAAGGAAGCGGTGAGCACCGCCGCGCTGCCGATGTCGAGCGCCGCGCCGAGGTTCACGTCGTGCTGTTCGGAAACGGCCCGGGCCATTCGCTCCAGGGCCGAGTTGAACAACTCGGCGGTCAGCACGAGGGTGATGCACAGCAGCAACAGGCACCATTGCGCCAGGTCGTTCAGCCGCAGCAGCAGGCCCGCCAGGAGGACCGCGACGGCGAAAACAAAATGGACCTGGAAGCTGCTTTCGCCCCGAATGCCGAGCCCCAGTCCGCGAAAGGCGTTGCGGAACTTCGCGTACCAGCCCGAGGGGCGACGGTTCATGACGCACGTCCTTCTTCCTGCGTTATTCCAATCCGCGCACACCGGCCGGTTCGATTTGCGCGCCGCCGATGCGAGCCAGCTTGCTGCTGGGCAGGAACCGGGGCTCGATCGAGAAGTTCACGCCGACGTTGTCGCGCGTGGGGTTCACGTGAAAACCGGCGCTGATCAACAGCGATTCGCCGATGCGCGTAATGCTGAAGTTCTGCCCCAGGTTCTCGTTCCTGCGCAAATCGAACGAGGTGCCGAACGTCGAAACCCACTTCGGACTCATCCGATAGCTGTACGACATGCTCAGCACGCTGTGCTGGGCGGGACCGTCGAGAAGCTGCATGCCGAGGTACAGCGAGCCGCGGGGCGGGCGTGCCAGGAACGCGCCGAAGCTGACGAACTGCTGCCCGTCGTCGAAAAAGTCGAACAGGCCCTCGGAGGTAACGGTCACCCGATCGCCCACGTGCCAGCGGAAGTTGTAGTCGAGCAGGCCGGCCGCCGAGCCGAAGTTGTCGCGCGAGTCCTTCGGGAAAAAGTTTATGTGCGAATCGAAAACGATCCAATCGATGATGCGCCGCGCCCCGGGGCGTCCCCGTTTCGTCTGCCACCGCTGCTCGGCGCCGACGCGGAACAACATGAGGTCGTCGACCACTTCCGTGGCGGGCGAGGTAACCCAACCGCCTAGGCCGGTCCGCACGGCATAGTTGCGCGGGTCGAACCGCTCGGGAATGGCCGGCGTGCCAAACGTGTAGAAGGGCATGCGGTTGCGAAAGGCTTCGATCGAATCGTCGTCGAGGGGGTCGTACAGCGGAAGCTGGTCGAGCTCGCGGTTTGATTCGGCTACGAGGAACTCGCCCTTGAAGTTGATCTTGTGGGCCAGGCCGTGGACGTTCCATAGCTCGCTCTCAACCGCGGGATTGACGGCCCACATGGGCAGGTTCGCGCGAACGCCTGCCTGCCCGTACGCTCGCTGAAGGTCGTCGCCGTTGATGTCCTGACCCCAGTGGGCCAGTTCGCCCAGCGCGTAAGGAACGAACTTGGCCGGGCCCAGTTGGAACGGCCAGTCGATCTCCTGCCGGGTGGCCAGGCGTTCGCCCTCGCGGGGAACTTCCCATGCTTCGGGTGTCCAGCGGGCGGCCTGTACGGGGTTTTCCGGAGCCGTGGCCGTTTGCAGCCGGGCGTAGCCGGCACTGGAGTGCTCGTACCAGGTGAAGGTATCGTCCAGAAGCGACTGCCCCAGCCAGTAATGGTCGAGACGCGGCAGCCATTCGGTTTGCGTGAAGAAGCGGTTCAGCCGCACGTCGGCCGTGATGCTAAAGGAACGGTTGTCGTCAAGCCGCTTCAACTCGGCGCCGGTGGTCTGGTCCTTCAGTTGGTCCCATTCCCGCTCAAAATACTCTTCCAGGAAGTTGCGGTCGCTAATCAGCCCGGCTTCGAGCGAAAGCTGCCACTCGGCGGACAACTCGTGCCGATGCTGCCAGAGCAGACGGTAGCGGTAGTCCGTCTCCGGCGCCAAGTTCTTTCGCCCCGAACCGAGCATGTCGAGTCCGCGGTCGTGAATGCCCCAGTAATCGGCAATGCCGCCCACCGAGCCGGAAATGCCCAGCAGTTCGGGCCGTTTATACACGAACGTGGTGCCGTGCCCGAAACCGCGCTTGCCCAGGTAGTCGAGGCTCAAATCCCAATCGAGCCCGGCAGGCCGGTTGCGCATGCCAAGCAGTTCGAAGCCGTTCCACGTGCTCAGTGCCTGGACTCCGTTGATGCGGTCTTCGCGGATACTCAGGTTGCGAATGTAGAAGGTGGGATCCCGTACGTCGGTGGCGAACACCGGCCAGTAGAAGACCGGCAGCGGTCCCAAGTACAGCAGGTTGTTCCGCGCTGTGATCAACTGCTCGTGGGCGACGGCCTGCTCGCCGGTGGCCGGGTCGATCACCGGCCGGCCGGTGAATGGCTCGACGGCCGGAAACTGAAGGTCCTCGAAATCGACGTCGCCGGCCTGGATGCGGTAGCCGGGCTGCCCCATCCGGCTCGAGGTGATGAAGCCGTCCCGTGCGAAGAACCGGTCGCGGCCGAGTTGCTGGACCACGTCGGCCTTCAGGCGCACCAGCCCCTGGTACTTTGGCGCGGGCGTGAGCATCTCGCCGCGCAGAACGGTGCCGATGTTGTTCGGCACGTCGTAGTACATCTGATCGGCGTAAATGACCCGCTGCCCCTGGCGGAAAACAATATTCCCCTCCATGTAGATTTCCAGGGGCGTCGCCTCGTCCTGGAGCGCCTGGCCGGTGAGGTCCGGCTCCTGGGCGCCGCGGGTCCAAAGCACCAGTCGGTCCGTGCTCACGTCGATCGAGCCGAAGCGGTCCACGCCGTCGACAATCAGGTTCACCCCGGAATCGACCACGGCGATCCACTGGTTGGTGGTCGGGTCGGGAAACCATTGGGCCTGGACGGGAACGTCGCCGCGGGGGAATACCCGGATGCGCCGCGCACCCGCCGGCAGACCCTCGACCACCGCGCGGGGCTGGGCCGCCTGAACGCCGTTGGGAACCGGCTCGACGAATTGCGCGCTTTCCACCGTTTGGATGGCCCGGCGCGGCGACGGGTTGGACCGGCTTGCCGGATCGGGCTGCTGCCAGGCGACCAGGGCACGCTGGTAGACCTCAGGAGTCGCGTCGGGCCGGCCCGCCACGCGGTCGGCGCGTACGTCGACGCGGGCAACCGTGTGAAACCGGCCCAGCCACGCCTGGTCGGTCACGCGGGCCCGTTGGTCGGCGGCGCCGAAATCGACCCGGACGTCGCGTTCGAAGTAGGCGATGAGTCGGCTGGGGCGCCGGTCGGTCGGCCCGGCCCGGTCGAGCCAGAGGACCACCTCGCCCGCCCGAGCCAACGCCGGCCCCTGTTCCAGGCGGCAGTTGCCTCGCAGCAACCAAACCTCGTAGGCCCCCTCCTGCCACTGGTTGGCCGCATCGGCCGAGATGCGGATCGGTGCGGTGTCCTCGGGCTGGGGCAGTTCGACGCCCACATCGGCCCGGGCAGCAGGCGAGCCGCCCGGCCCGAGCACCGCGCCGATGCCCATCAGCAGGACCGCTACTCGCATCAGGCTCCGCACGAGGCCGCCTATACTCCTCACGCGCCGCGTGAGGTCGCACAGCGCTCTTTCCCGCGCGGCCGGCCGGCACAACGCCAAAAGGCTGCCGCGGCGCGGCTTCAATCGCCGCTCGGGAACCCCGCCTCCCAAGCCTTCACGCAGAGCGGGAAGCGTAGGACTGCTGTCTTCTTCCCAAGCGCTCCGCGTGCGGTCCCACGGTTCTCCCATTTCCAGCCGGCCCGGCCTTCCGTCCCCCGCGCGCAACCCCCCCGTCGATGCGCGGCGTGGCGATACGGCGCACCGGAGTCCGACCGGACTGTGCCCAACGTGAACGTTCAGCGAACCAGCATCCTTGCTTTGCCCGTGGTAACCTTCCCTGGGTTGACGGGCGCGCATGAGCGTAGGTAGTAAAACCAATCAGAAGGGGGAAAAGCCGCCGACATTCTCGGCGGGCGGGATTATAGAGACCCCCGCCGGGGCAAGCAAGGCGGGTTCGCGGCACAAAACGGTTTATTCGAGGTAAATAACAATACCTCACAATAAGCAATTTAAGCCGGGCCAAACTCAGGTGGAACCGCGAGCCGCGGCAAATTCTCAAAACTCGATCGGCTTTTCCGCGTCGGGGATGGTGGGCACGAGGAACACCTTGCCGTCGCCCATCCGGCCGGTTCGGGCAATTTCAACCATGGTTCGTGCCACTTCGTCGGCCCGAGTATCGTCCACCCAAACGATGATTTCGATCTTCGGCAAAAACGCCAGGGAGTATTCGCTATCGTGATACTCATCAAGGTAGTTCTTCTGGCGGCCGTAGCCTTTGACCTCGCGTACCGAACACGCTTCCAAGGGCGCGTTCTTCAGCGCATCGAGCACTTGCTCCGCAAGGAAAGGCCTCACGATGGCGATCACCTGTCTCATGACAAGTCCCAGTGTAACCAGCCAGCCGGTCCGGCACAAGAAAGCAGGCGGGAGTTGTGTGGCACGAAGCCGGCGTTTTTCGGCACGGCCCGTATCCAGCACCCCGGATGGGCCGTCGGGCGGCCGTGTGCTATGATGACTCCCACGAGCGATTTCCTCCGTGCCGGTCGGCCGTGAGTTTCCCGCCCCAAAAAAATCCGCCCGAGTCGATCCCATGCTCCGCTGGCGATTACTGCTTGGAACGCTGCTGATTGCCATACTTGGCGTACTATGCTGGCTCGACAATCAGGCGTCGATTCCGGGGATTTGGCTGTTCCCCGTCGCGCTCATTTGCGCCGTTGCGGCCACGAACGAAGTGCTGTACCTGGCCAACGCAGCCGGTGCCCACCCGCTGGGCTGGACCGTGTATGCCAGCAACATCATGCTGCTGGTGAGTAGTTGGGTTCCGCTGGTTTCCGAGACGGCGGCGGCCGCCCTGCCGAACGCCTCGGCCGGTACGTGGCCCCTGTTGGCCCTGGCCCTTTGCGTGCTGCTGGCGTTCGCCGGCGAAATGTACCGCTTTCAGAAGCCTGGCGGGGCAACGATCAACGTCGGAATGTCCATTTTGGCGATTGTTTACGTGGGCCTCCTCCTGAGCCTGCTTGCTCAAATTCGCATCCAGTGGGGTATTTGGGCCGTCGTCTCGCTGTTGCTTGTGGTTAAACTGGGCGACGTCGGCGCGTTTACCGTGGGCAGGCTGCTGGGCAGGCACAAAATCGCGCCCGCCCTGAGCCCCGGGAAGACCATCGAAGGCGCCGTCGGCGCCCTCACCTTCTCGTGCGCCGCCTCGTGGGCAACCTTCCATTGGCTCATCCCATGGACATCCGCCGGGTCTGCCGACCCAGGCCCCTGGTGGGGATGGATTCTCTTCGGGCTG
Source organism: uncultured Planctomycetaceae bacterium (assembly GCA_964414315.1). GTDB lineage: Bacteria > Planctomycetota > Planctomycetia > Pirellulales > Thermoguttaceae > PWXP01. The sequence continues at coordinate 8,184 of CAYPWB010000172.1, forward strand.
CTGGTAGGCATCGCCGGTATGGTGGGCGATCTGGCCGAGTCGCTCATGAAACGCGATGCCGGCCAGAAAGACTCCAGCAGTTGGATGCCCGGCTTCGGAGGCGTGCTCGACATCCTCGACTCGGTCCTCCTCGCCGCACCCGTCGCCTGGTTCTGCTGGGCCTTGGGAATCGTCGGAAGGTAAGCTTTTTCCGTTGGAGTTCGTGCTTGGGCGAGTGAACCCCGGACGAAAACGCCCGGCAGGCCGAAACGTGAACGCCCGCATCGTGATGCCGCGAGCCGAACAGGGCATTTTGCGATGCCCCGGCGAAGTCCCGCTCGACCCGCGGGACCTACAGCACGATCGCATACAGCACGATCGCAAAGACAAGGACCAGCGCGATGAAAAGGCGAACTGTTAGGGTATTGAAATGGACGGGCATTGGCGTGGTTATTCTGGGCGTTCTTTACGCCGGGCTGATCCTGTGGGCCAATCGGTCGTTACGCCGAGCGTATGCCGAACTGGAGGCCGACGGCCGCCCCATGCAGGTGGGCGACATCGTCCCGCCTCCCATCCCCGACACGGAAAACGCCGCCCTCATTTACCAGGCCGTCGTTCTGCAACTTCGTGCAGAACCGGGCGAGGAGCAGGACCTGCTCACCGAGATGAGTGGCCTCGCATCGGCTATGCGCGACGCCCCGGAAAACGCGGAGCACGCGGCCCGATTCCGCGAACTGCTCCGGAACGAGGTCGCCCGCGACGCCCTTGCGGCGCTCGAACGCGGCACGCTCCGGCCGGGCTGCCGGTACGACGTCGACTACTCGCAGGGCGCCGGCATACTGCTGCCGCACCTGATGGACCTGCGGAATCTGACCCGAATCGTTTGCGCCGCCGCGCAGGTGCAGTCGGCCGACGGCGACCATGCCGCCGCCTGGCGCACCGCCATCACGGCCCTCCGGCTTTGCAATGCGGTGAAGGACGAGCCGCTTGTCATCAGCCAGCTTGTGCGAATCGCCCAGTTCAGCCTGGCGGCAGAGTCGATCCATGCGCTGGCGGTTAGGTCGCTGCCTTCTGAGGAACAGCGTGCAGAAATCGAAGCCCTGCTCGAATCGTTCGACGATGTCGGCCCCCTGGTGGCCGCCATCGACGGCGAACGCTTGTTGCTCGGCGAATGGGCCTTCAACCTGTCCCGGTCGGAGTGGCGCAAGGTGGTCGGCATGGCCGAAGCCGACGGTTCCGCACTCCTCGCATGGGCTACGCTGGCTCATCCGCTATTCCGTTTCGACCACGCCACGTATGTCGGCGTGATGCACGCCTACGCGAAGAACGCAGAAGAACCGTATTCCGCCGCCGACGCAGACTTAGGCGATGCGCTCATCGACAGCGTTCCCTGGTATTGCGTTTTGACCCGGATGCTGGTTCCGGCCCTGTCGCGCGTCAAGGGGAGCTACCTGGCGATGACGGCCCGATCGCGCATCACCCGTGCCGGTTTGGCGGTGCTCCGCCACCGCCGCGAGCACGAGGCGTACCCGGAGAGCCTGGCAGCCGTAGATTTGCCCGGCCTCACCGACCCCTTTTCGGGCGAGCCGCTCCTCTACCGGCCGGAGCCCGAGGGCTTTGTCGTCTATAGCGTGGGCGAGAATCTGTCCGACGACGGCGGGACGCCGGCCGCGAATTCCCGAGACGGCGACCTCGCGTGGCGCTACATCGAAAGCGCCGACACCGAGCCGGGCGACTGACCTTCGGTTGTCCTTATCAGAAGCCGGCGCCCGATACACACTCGACTCGCTCAAGGGCAGCAAGCGAGGCAAGCAAGCCGTGCACAGGTTCGCCTGCGGTCGCCGCTGCGTGCTTGCCGACCGCGTCACGTCATGCTATAACCACCGTTGGCCTAGGCGAAGGATAGGGCGGCAGGGCCGCCTGCCAATGCGAGCTTCCGCTCGAAGGCAGGACAATCGGAAACGCCACCATCAAGAGCATTCTTCACCATGCAACAGAACCAACTCGGAGTGGCCATTCACGGCGTGGGCCAGGTCGCTTATGCCCACGCGGCAAGCTGGAAGAAGTGCGCAAAGACGCGCATCGTTTCGGTGAGCAGCCGCCGGCGCGAAAGCGCACAGACGCTGGTCGACAAGCTCGGCCTCGACTGCCCGGTGCGCGACAGCTACGACGAGGTGCTGGCCGACCCGGAGGTCGATATCGTCAACCTCAGCGGGCCGAACCAGGTGCATACGCCGCAGGGAGTCGCCGCGGCCCGCGCCGGCAAGCACCTGATGATCGAAAAGCCCATGTGCCTGAGCATGGACGAGAACCGCTCGCTGCGCGACGCCGTCGCCGCAGCCGGCGTGAAGAGCGTGTGCAGCTTCGTGCTGCGCTGGAACCCGCTCATTCGCAGCCTCAAGAGCCTGCTGGCCGAGGAGACGATCGGCAACCTGTTCTACGCCGGGGTCGACTACTGGCACGGGCTGGACACCCGGTGGCCGGGGTACGAGTGGGGGCACACGCGCGAATACGGCGGAAGCAGCTACCTGCTGGGCGGGTGCCACGCGCTCGACGCCCTGCGCTACCTGTCGGGCAAGGATATTGCCGAGGTGACGGCCTACGCGACCAATCCCCGAAACATCTTCGAGTTCGACGCCGACGTCGTGGCCGTGCTCCGGTTCGCCGACGGGACGATCGGCAAGACCTCGTGCTTCCTCGACGCCGAAATGCCGTACCAGTTCAACATCGACCTGTGCGGCACGGCCGGCGCCATCCGCGACAACCGGCTGTGGTCCACTTCCCTGCTGCCCGGCCAAACCGGCTGGACCGAAATGGAAACCATCCTGCCCACCTCGGGCGACGTGGACCACCATCCGTTCGACGCCCAGATGGAGCACCTGGCCGACTGCATCCTCAACAACCGCGAGTCGCACTGCAACGTAGCCGACGCCTACCGCACCCACGAGGCCTGCCTCGCCATCGACCACTCCCTCGCCCAAGGCGGCAAACCGGTCGCGCTGCCGCTGGTCGCGGGATAAGCTTCCAGGTAACCGTTCACAGGGGACTGTCCCAATTTTCGCGGCAAAGAGGGCGTTCTTGCCCAATTATCCACCGTTTCCGCCGCGAAAATGGGACTGTCCCCTTCGCATGGAGCGGAGAAAACTGCCCGCGCCGTCCCGTGAACGGTTACGCTTCCAGCTTGTCACTTCGTCGTGGGATAAGCTTCCAGCTTGTCACTTCGCCGTGGGATAAGCTTCCAGCTTGTCACTTCGTCGTGGGATAAGCTTCCAGCTTGTCACCCAAGCAACAAAACGGGACATTTGGGTGTCAATTTTCCAAATTTTGCGCATTCCTACCCCGCTTTTACCCTCCGGCGCGTCCGCGCTTCTTTCCCGAAGCTCGGAGGCTGCGTTCGAACCACCTCTGCACGGTGCCGCGTTCGGCCAAGAGCCGGCGGAGTTCCTGCTTGGCGCCAGTCAGGCTGCGGCGGACCTGGCGGTGCAGTTCCTCGCAGCGGCGCTTGTTGCGGGTGTACTGCTGCAAATCGTCCAGCAGGTTGCCAGCGCGCGCCGCCAGTTCGGGGCTGCGGCCAAGGTAGATCGAAGTGGGTCGGGGCGCAGCTCCGCTGCCGAGGGCGTGCCGCCCGCTGCGCTGCCGGCAACGCACGCGAAAATAGGGGCCCAGGCGGTGCCCGCGATACGTTCGCCACGTGGCCTCCACGAAGCCGTAGTCGACGAAGAATGCCGCATGGGCGAGGATTGCGGCGCGGACTTGCTCGAACCGAGCCTCGATTTTTTGGGGGTCAATTATTGCGTTTTTCACATTCGCCCCCCCAGGAGGCTGGTTGCTGGTTGGGCATTCGGATTTCGGGTTTCTTTCGTCATTTGACTTTCGGCATTCGGCATTCGATTTTTGGGGGTCAATTATTGCGTTTTTCACATTCGCCCCCCCATGTTGACCCCCTTGGCGGTGGAGCCGGCCCCTTTCGGTTCGTCCGCTTCGGTGGCGGTCGCAGGCACGTCACATCGCACCGCGAGCGGCGGTGGCAACTCGGCCGACGTCTCCGACCGCCCGCGCAGCTCGCGGAGCCGGCTGAGGAAGTGACCGACCTTGACCTTGGCGTGCAGCGTGCGAAGGTGGTGATCGATCATGTGACAGCGGTCTTGCCGGAGGTTGAGGATCGACGTCTTGAGGTAGTCCTGCATGACCTCGTGCTGTTCGAGAATCTCCAGCCACATGAGGTG
>CAYPWB010000173.1:0-12369 GCA_964414315.1 uncultured Planctomycetaceae bacterium
GTCCCGTTTTCCCCTCCGCCGGTGTGATTTCCACCCATGGTTGAATGAAGACGCCACCCGCTGAGCGGCACGAAGATTGCCCCGGAACCGCCTCGCGGCGACCGTTTGCCACCCCCAACGCCGAACGCCCGGAGACAACCCAACCATCATGATTGCCGCCCCCTCCGAAAATCGCGGACACGTCCTGGCCGTGCGCGGCAGTGTCGTCGACGCATGGTTTGAGAAACTCCCGCGATTGAACCACCAGTTGTTGGCGGGAGAGCAGGGCCGGGTGGTGATCGAAGCGGTCGGACACCTCGACGCCCACACGGTGCGCGGCCTGGCGCTGACGCCCACGCAAGGGCTCAGCCGCGGAAGTACGATTGTCGACACCGGCCGGCCCTTCACCGTGCCGGTGGGCGAGGAACTGCTCGGACGCGTGCTGAACGTCTTCGGCGACCCGATCGACCACGAGCCGTTGCCGGAGGGACTGGAGCGGAAGCCGACTCTCCAGAAATCCCTGCCGCTCACCGAACGCACGACGAAAGCCGAGGTCTTCGCCACCGGCATCAAGGTGATCGACGTCCTCTCGCCGCTGGAACGGGGCGGCAAGGCGGGGCTGTTCGGCGGCGCCGGCGTCGGCAAGACCGTGCTGATTATGGAGATGATCCACAACGTGGTCGGGCAGCACGAAGGCATGAGCATGTTCTGCGGCATCGGCGAGCGCTGCCGGGAAGGGGAAGAACTGTACCGGGAACTCCAGGAAGCCGGCGTGCTGGAGAATACCGTGTTGATGTTCGCCCAGATGAACGAACCGCCGGGCGCCCGGTTCCGCATGGGCCACGCCGCGCTGACCGTTGCCGAGCATTTCCGCGACGACCTCCACCGCGACGTGCTGCTGCTGATCGACAACGTCTTTCGATTCATCCAGGCGGGCATGGAGGTGTCGGGCCTGATGGGCCGCATTCCTTCCCGGCTGGGCTACCAGCCCACCATGGGAACCGAGCTTTCGGCCCTGCAGGAGCGCATCGCGAGCACGCGGTCGGGGGCCATCACGTCGATCCAGGCCGTGTACGTGCCGGCCGACGACTTCACCGATCCGGCCGCCGTCCATACGTTCGGCCATCTTTCGGCGTCCATCGTCCTTTCCCGCGATCGAGCCAGCCAGGGCCTGTATCCGGCCATCGATCCGCTGAAATCCGACTCGAAAATGCTCACGCCGCAGGTCGTCGGGCGGCGCCACTACGACATTGCCCAGCGGGTGCGGCAAACCCTGGCCACCTATGAGGAACTCAAAGACATTATCTCCATGCTCGGGTTGGAAGAGCTTTCCCGAGACGATCAGGCCGTGGTCCACCGGGCGCGGCGGCTGGAGCGATACCTCACGCAGCCGTTCGCCGTCACCGAGCGATTCACGGGGCAGAAGGGGAAGGTGGTCGATCTGGACGACGCCTTAGAAGGTTGTGAGCGCATTCTGGACGACGAGTTGGCCGACGTGCCCGAAGGGAAGCTGTACATGATCGGCCGCATCGACGAGGCCACCGAGGACAAGCAATCCCGCGCCGAAGTCCAGGAGGAAGCACCGTGAAGCTGCGCATCCTTCTGCCCGAGCGAGTTGCGCTCGACAAGCAAGTAACCAAGGTAACGGCGGAGGCCGAGGACGGCGCCTTTTGCCTCCTGCCGCGGCACGTCGATTTCGTCGCCGTTCTGGTTCCGGGCCTCTTGGCGTACGAGGACGACTCCGGCGAGGAGGCGTTCCTGGCCGTCGACCGGGGTACCCTGGTCAAATGCGGCGACGAGGTGTTGGTGTCCACGCCTCGGGTCATCAGCGGGCAGCCGTTGGGCGAATTGCAGCGGGCCGTCGATGAACAGTTGCACTCGCTCGACGAGCGGGAGCGGCGCGCCCGCGCGGCCTTGGGAAAACTTGAAGCCGATTTCATCAATCGCCTCGTACAATGGGAGCGGCAGGCCCATGGCTGATCGACCACCCGAAAGGCCGGACGTCCGAACGCCCGCGGCCGGCGATTTCCGCCACTCGGTGGTCGGCAAGGAGCAACGCAAGCTTCGCGCCCGGCGCGAAGGGGACCGCGGCCCCTGGTTCTGGCTGGGCATGTTCGGCCTGGTTGGCTGGTCGGTGACCATCCCCACGTTGCTGGGCATCGCGCTGGGGGTGTGGATGGACCGGCGTTTCGACGGGCAGGTGTCGTGGACCCTGACCATGCTGCTTGCCGGAGTGGGCGTGGGCTGCTGGACGGCATGGTTCTGGATCAAGCGGGAAAGCGAACGGAAATAGGGAAGTCGATCGTGAACGTATCCATTGCCGAACTGATCCTGGCCGCGGCGGTTGGCGTGGCCCTGGGAATATGGTTCTTCGGCGGGCTGCTTTGGACGGTCCGCCGCTTGCCCGACGCTCGGCATCCGATTGCGCTGGCGTTCGGCAGCTTCCTGGTTCGCGCGGCGGGCGTGGTGGCCGGCGTGTTGTGGCTGGCCGGCCGGCACTGGGTGCTGGCCCTGGTTGCCCTGGTCGGCTATGTGGGCGTCCGCGTTTGGATGGTGCGCTCGGTCACCCCCTTCCGGCCCCCGCCTTCCGGATAAGACGATGCAAGACAAGGAAACCCCATGGACATAACTCAAATCAGCCCGGACGAAGTCATCGTCTGGCAGTGGCGCTTCGCGACCCTCAATGCCACGATCCTGTGGACCTGGGCGCTGATGGCCCTTATGGCGGTCGGCTCCTGGGCGATTACGCGCAACCTGTCGACCGGCCCGTCGGTGTCGCGTTGGCAGAATCTGCTGGAAGTCATCGTGGGATATGCTCGCAAACAAACACGCGAGATTATGCGCGAATCGCCGGAGCCCTATTTGCCCTTCCTGGGCGGCTTGTTCCTGTTTATTGCCGTGTCGAACGGGCTGATGATCATTCCGGGCTACGTGCCGCCGACGGCGTCGCTTTCCACGGCGGCCGGTTTGGCCATTTGCGTGTTCGCGGCCGTTCCCATTTTCGGCGTGGTGAAGCAAGGGATAGGCGGCTTCCTGCGGCACTACATTGAACCGACCGTTTTCATGCTGCCGTTCAACCTCATTGGAGAGCTTTCGCGAACACTGGCCCTGGCCGTGCGGCTTTTCGGCAACGTGATGAGCGGGACGAAGATCGCGGCCATCCTGGCGGCGGTGGTGCCGCTGTTCTTTCCGGTCGTGATGCAGGCCCTCGGTCTGTTGACCGGTTTGATTCACGCCTACATTTTCGCCGTGTTGGCCGCGGTGTACATCGCCTCCGGGTCGGAGGCCACCGACCAGGAAAGCAGGGCGGGAGGAGAATCCGACTCGCCCCAGAATACTTGACCACCGTAACCGTTCATGGGGGACTGTCCCAATTTTCGCGTGACAAAGGGCGTTATTGCCCAATCAGCCACCGTTTCCGCCGCGAAAATGGGACTGTCCCCTTCGTATGCACAACGAACCCTTCAGGGAGATACCCCCCATGGAACCCCAAGTTTGGATTGCCGTTATTTCCGTGTTCACCGCCGGCCTGACGATCGGGATCGGCGCAATCGGGCCGGCGTTGGGCGAAGGCCGCGCCCTGGCCGAAGCGCTCCGCTCCATCGCCCAGCAGCCCGACGAAACCGCCACCATCGTACGCACCCTGTTTGTGGGCCTGGCCATGATCGAATCGACCGCCATTTACTGCTTTGTCGTGTCGATGATCGTGCTGTTCGCCAATCCGTTCTGGAACCACTTCGTCGAGCAGGTGGCACAGTAGGCCGTCGAGCCTCGGGAGTACACATCATGATCGATTGGTTTACCGTCGGCGCGCAAATTGTCAACTTCCTGATCCTGGTGGCGCTGCTGAAGTGGCTGCTGTTCGACCGGATTGTCCGGGCCATGGACCAGCGGGAAGCAACTATCGCCGGCCGCTTGAAGGAAGCCGAACGCAAAGAGACCGAAGCCACCCAGCGCGAAGAAGACCTTGCCGAGGAACAACGCCGGCTGGAGGCAAGTCGGCAGAAGATGCTCGACGAGGCCCGCCGGGAAGCCGACCGGCAGCGCGAGGAATTGGTGCGCCGCGCCCGCGAGGAAGTCGAGCAAATACAGCACGGCTGGCGGCAGGACCTCAAGCACCAGCAGAAACAGTTTCTTCGCCAGTTGAGCCAGGAGGCCGGCGAGGCGTTTCGCCGCGCGGTCGGGCAGGCGCTTACCGACCTGGCCGATACCCAGGTGGAGCAGGCCGCCGCGCACGCCTTCTTGCGCAAGCTGGACGGCGAACAGAAAGGAAAGCTCGAAGCCCTGACCGAGGCCGCGAAGGCGTCCGGCGGAACGGTGGTCGTCACCTCGGCGGCCGAATTGCCGGAGGAGATGCGGCGCAAGGTCGTCCAAGCGCTCCAGCGCCGCCTCGGAGAGGATATCGGGCCGACGTTCGAAACCTCGGCCGACCTGATCGCCGGCCTGGAGGTTCGGGCGAAAGGCCACGCCCTGAGCTGGACGATGCGCCAATATCTCGACCAATTCGACGAGGCCATGAGCGCGGCGGTGCGCGATGAGCTGCAATCGGGCAAGCCCTCGGAGGAATCGTAATCATGGCGCAGCAAGAGGCGTTTCTGACGCAAGCCGCGAATGCCTTTGGGGCGGCCGTGGAACGGGCGCTCCGGCAGCAGCACACCGAGCTGGCCCTGGCCGAAGTGGGGCAGGTGGTCGAGGTCGGCGAGGGCTTCGCACTGGTCGACGGCCTGCCCGGCGTACAGGCGGAGGAGCTGGTGCGGTTTTCCGGCGGACGCCGGGGTCTCGCGTTCAATCTCGATCGGGAACAAGTGGGCGTGATGCTCATGGATCCGGGCGAGGCGCTCTATGCAGGCGACCGGGTGGAGCGAACGCACCGCGTAATGGACACACCCGTTGGGGAAAGTCTGCTCGGCCGCGTGGTCGACGCCACGGGGCGGGCCCGGGACGGCCGCGGCGCCGTCCGGACGGCCGAGCGGCTGCCCATCGAGCGGCCGGCCGCGGAAGTCCTCCAGCGATTGCCCGTCCAGGCGCCCCTCCAAACCGGCATCAAGGTCATCGACGCCTTAATCCCCATCGGACGGGGCCAGCGAGAGTTGATCGTCGGCGACCGCCAAACCGGCAAGACGGCCATCGCCGTCGACACGATCCTGAACCAGAAAGGCCGCGACGTCGTCTGTATCTATTGCGCCATCGGGCAGCGCAGCTCGGCCATTGCGCGGGTTGTGGAGAAACTGCGGAACGAGGGCGCTATGCCCTACTGCATCGTCATGGCCACCAGCGGCGACGACCCGGCCGGCCTGCGCTATGCCGCGCCCTACGCGGCCACCAGCATGGGCGAGTACTTCATGGAGCGAGGGCGCGACGTGCTGGTCGTGTACGACGACCTGACGCGGCACGCGCGGGCGTATCGGGAATTGTCGCTGCTCTTGCGCCGTCCGCCCGGCCGCGAGGCCTTTCCGGGCGACATCTTCTACATCCATTCCCGCCTGCTGGAGCGATCGACGCATCTCAGCGACGAACTGGGCGGCGGGTCGCTCACGGCCCTGCCCATCATCGAAACGCAGGCGCAGAACATCTCGGCGTACATCCCGACGAACCTGATTTCGATCACCGACGGGCAGGTTTACCTTTCGCCGCGGCTCTTCCGGCAGGGGATGTTGCCGGCGGTCGATGCGGGCCGATCGGTGTCGCGCGTGGGCGGCAGCGCGCAGTTGCCGGCCTATCGCGCCGTGGCCGGCCACCTGCGGCTGGCCTACTCCCAGTTCGAGGAACTGGAGCGGTTCAGCCGCTACGGCACCCGAATTGACGAGGAGACGCGCCGCTCGCTGGAACACGGCCGGCGGATTCGCGAAATCTTCAAGCAGCCCGAAAGCGCCGCCCTGAGCGCCGCGCAGCAAATTGCCGTCCTGTTGGCCGCCAGCGACGGCCTGTTCGACGAATTGCCGACGGCACGGGTGGCCGAGGCCGAAGCGGTCATCGTCCGAGCCGTCGACGACAAGCTCCAGGAACGGGTGCAGCGGATCGACGCCGGCGAGAAGCTCACCGACGAGGACCGCCGCGCGTTCCATCGCGTGGCGACGGAAGCCCTGCGCGACCACCACGAGGAGGCCGCCGATGCAAACGCTTGAGTCGCTCGGACGCCACATCCAGTCGGTCCACGACTTGCAGTCGGTCGTGAAGACCATGAAGGGGCTGGCGGCCGTGAATATTCGGCAGTACGAGGAAGCAGTCGACGCCCTGCGCAGCTACAGCCGAAGCCTCGAGTTGGGCATGCAGATCATGTTGCATCATTCGCCCGGCACGCGGTGGCTTTCTCCTCCCGATTCGGACCGGCGGTTGGCGGTCGTCGTTTTCGGTTCCGACCAGGGCATGTGCGGCCAGTTCAACGCACGCATCGTGGCCCATGCCGCAGCCCGGCTCCACGAGGCGGGCGAGCAGGCGAAGGAGCCTGCCGCGCTGATGGTCGGTATGCGGGCGGCGGCCGAGTGGGAGGTGTCCGTCGGGCCGACGAACGCCTCGCTGAACGTGCCGGGCTCCGTGGCGGAAATCACCCGCCGGGTGGAGGAAATGCTGCTGACAATCGACCGCTGGCGCGGGGAGCGTCGGGTGGGTCGGGTGTGGCTGTTCCACCAGCGGCCGCTCGGCGGCGCGTCGTACGAACCGCATTTCCAGCAGGTCGTTCCGCTCGACCCGAATTGGCTGCATGCTCTCCGCGTCCGGCCATGGCCCACCCGCATGTTGCCCACGTTCACAATGGATGCGCAGGCGCTGTTCTCGGCAATCACGCGGCAGTACCTGTTTACGGCGTTCTACCGGGCGTTGGCCGAGTCGCTGGCGTCGGAAAACGCCGCCCGCCTCGCGGCCATGCAGGCCGCGGAGAAAAACGTCGAGGAACGGCTCGGCGATCTGACGGCCCAATACCACCGCCGGCGCCAGAATACCATTACCGAGGAACTGCTCGACGTCACCGCGGGCTTCGAACTGCTCAGCCAAGGAAACTGATTCCGCCGCGCACCACGGCCTCCTGCAACCGGCCACGTTCCCATGCCCACCGACGACCGTCGACTGCCCGATCCGGACCGGCGGCCCGACGCCGACGTGGTGGTATACGACGGCTCCTGCCGGCTGTGCCGGGAAACGGCCCATTGGCTCGCGCGGCTCGACGGCCGGGGCCGGCTGGCGTTCCTGCCGCTGCAAGACGTTCGTGTACGGCAGCGATATCCGGACCTATCGCCGGACGATCTGCAAAAGCACGTGTATGTCATCCGTCCGTGCGGTGCGCGGCGCAAGGGAGCGGAGGCCGTTCGCTATCTTTCGCGCCGGCTTCCGGCGTTGTGGGCGATGGCCCCGCTGTTGCACGCGCCCGGCACCATGCCCCTATGGCGCTGGTTTTACAACCAAGTGGCCCGGCGGCGTCATCTGTTCGACCGCAAGGGGGAATGACGGCCGTTCGACCGGGACGGATACGGGGCTCGGAAGCTAGCCGCCGCGCAGAACCCCGACGGAAGCCCGCAATTCGCGCCACGCCAGCCAGGGCATCGGAAACGAAAGCACGGCGGTGGCGATGCAAAGCAGGCACCAGGCGCCGACGACGGTCGCTTGGAGCACGACGAGCACCAGACCGGCCATCGCAACCAGCACGGCGTTGGCGCCGAACAAAACGACGAGCCACGCTTGGCGCCGCCATCGCCGGGTCGAGCCCAGCAGTGCCAGCAGGGCCTCGGCCAAATAGGCCGCCGCGCCCACCGCCGCATCGGGCACCAGGAAGAAATCATGGAAGGCCTCCGACACGCGCGAATCGAGCACTTTCAGCGAGCCCTCCTGGAACACCGGATCCCACACCGTATCGATGACATTCCACTGATACAGGGCCAAGTGAGCGGCCGCGATGAGGTCGACCAGGGCCAAGGCAAAGATCACCAAACGCCGGTTCCATGCCGACGGGCTCCGGCCGTCCGGCGGCTCAGTCCCTTGCAATCGGTCGGGCGAGGCAGTGCGAATAGGTTTCTCCACGCACGGAAAGGAAACCATCGTGTCGGCGGACCCTACCGCGGCGCCTCCGAAGGGGCCGCCAGGTGGTTCACCTCGTACCACCGTTGCGGGCTCTCCCGCAATCGGTCGATCATCGCCGGCAGCGTGTCGGCCAGCCGATGCTTCGGCTCCCATCCCAACTTCGTTTTGGCTTTGCCCGGGTTCACCGGGTAATGGGCGTCGGCCACATCGACCATCCACGGTTTGATGAACGGCTCCTGCTCGCTCGGCGATAATGCATTTTGTACCCACGCCCCCGCCTTGGCGACGGTTTTCGGAATGCGGATCGCCGGCCATTCCTCGCCGTGCAGCAGTTCGCCGATCCGGCGCTGCAAGTCCGCATAGCTGAGCGCCTCCGGTTCGCCAATCAGCAGCAACTCGGAGTGGTTCAACTCGTCGCGACGCTGTACCGTGCTCAGCAGGCAGTCGACCACGTCGTCCAAATGCACGAACGACTGCCCATGCTCCGGATTCCCCGGAAAGAAGTAGCTTTCCAAGTCGTTCTCGTAAATGCGGCGGATTTGCTGGGCGATCGGAATGCTGTGGCAATCCTCGTCGTACACGCCGGCAATTCGCAGGATGGCGGCCGGAATGTCGCCCTGTGTCTGCCGGACGACGGCCTCGGTGGTGAGCTTCGATTTCGGGTATTCCCATTCGGCTCGGGTGGGCGACGTTTCGTCGAGCAGTTCGCCCGGCCGCGCAGGCGCCAGCACCAGCAAGCTACTGGAAAAGACGAACTGCCCGACCTCAAAACTGCCCAGCGCGGCGAGCAGCCGGCGAGTTCCCTCGACGGTCAGCTCTTCATACAAGGGGCTCGGTTCGCCCGAAAAGTCGTAGTATGCGGCCAAGTGAACCACGCCGGCCAAGTGCGTGCCGTGCGTCCGTTGCACCTGCTCGAGCGACTGGCGGACCGACGCCTCATCGGTCAGGTCGCAGTGGACGTAATCGTAGCCCGCCCCGGGCACGTTCGGCTCGACGATATCGAAGGCGACTACCTTGAAGTCGTGCCGGGTTCGCCGGAGCAGCGCCGAGCCGATCAGGCCGGCGGCGCCCGTAATCAACAAGGTCGGTTTCCCACTTGTCTGCTCTTCCATCGGTCGTCCCTCGCTGGTCAGGTTATTGGTATAGGGGCACTGGCAGAGCCAGTGGCACACATCCGTTCCCTGACTCACGGCGGAATCGCACCGTGTTCCCCGAACGTGTGCCACTGGCTGTTACTCGAACGTGTGCCACTGGCTCTGCGCGAACGTGTGCCACTGGCTCTGCTCGAACGTGTGCCACTGGCTCTGCTCGAACGTGTGCCACTGGCTCTGCCAGTGCCTGCGCCTACGCCGCGCTAGAAACGGCTCCGTCAGTTCTTTTCGCGTACCGGCAATTCGTCGATCTTCGCCGCGAGAATGAAATCGTTCTCCGACAAGCCGTCCACCGCGTGCGTGGACAGTTCGATCGAGACATTGCGGTAGCCGGTCAGATGGACATCGGGGTGGTGGCCCTCCTGCTCTGCAACGTCGCCGACCCGCTGGAGGAAATCCAACCCTGCGGCGAAGTCCTCCATCGCCCACTGCTTGCGGATTTGCGTCGCACTCTCGTTCATTTCCCAACCTTGGACGGAGCCGAGCAATTCGCGGGCTTGCGATTCGGAAAGCTTCGCGGCCTCGCCTTCACAGGCACCGCAGCGTTTCGAGCGAAGTTCGTTCGTCGTTTGCGTCGTCATGTCATTTCTCCTGAGGGATTGGTGTGCTGAGTTCGTTCTTTCGTCTTTTGGATCCAGGAATTGTACCTGCACCACCCCATCGCAATGCAAATGCCGAGCCAAACGAGGGCGTTTTCGGCTTCGTGCCCGGCCCGGCGCCGAGGCGTGCGTTCGGCATCCGATTTGCAGCATTCGACAGCGGTAGACGTTTCCCTTTCCTTCCGTCAACCGGAGAATCGCCATGCAACCCCGCCTTCTTTCGCTCGCCGTCCTGCTCGTGTGGTGTCCAGGTCTTCTGTCCGCAGCGCCTCCGCCTCCCGACGATGTCGATATCACCCTTGCCGTGGAACGTCGGCTGGCCGTCGACGAAGCCGTGCCGGAGCACAGAATCGACGTGGCTACCGACGAGGGGTTCGTCACTTTGTCGGGGTCGGTGGACAGTTTGTACGCGAAACTCGCTGCCGAAGACGCGGCCGAGAACGTCCGCGGGGTACTTGGTGTCATTAATCAGATCGAGGTGCTTCCGCCGCCTCGGACAGATACCGCAATCCGTGGCGACGTGATCGCCGCGCTGGCCGCCGAGCCGGGCGTCGACGTTGTGAATGTCAACGTCCGGGTCGAGGACCGCGTCGTTACGCTTATCGGCGAGGTGGAGTCCTTCGGCGAACGATACATTGCAGAAAAAACCGCCGCCGGAGTGGCCGGGGTCACCGCGGTGGTGAATCGGCTGACCTACGAAGTCGCCACCGACCGGCCCGACGACGCCATCGCCGAGGAAACTGAAGATCGCCTCCGTGCCGATGCCTCCATCGCGTCCCGCCTGATCAACGTGGTTGTCGAAGATGGCGAGGTGACCCTTACCGGTAGTGTGCGAAGCGCCGGAGAGCGAACGCGGGCCGAGCGCCACGTTTGGACGGTGCCCGGCGTCCGTGAGGTCGACAATAACCTGAGGGTCCAGTGGTGGCGAGCCGAGGAAATGACCGAACAGCCCCAACCGTGGTCCGACGGGCGAATGCGGCAGGCCATGGAGAATGCCCTGGACGCCAGTACCCGGGTCGACACGGAAGACATCGCCACCACAGTGCGCGACGGGGTCGCGATTCTCATGGGCGAAGTCGACAATCTCCAGGCGAAGCGAACCGCCGGGGAAATTGCACGGAACGTATTGGGGATTCGAAGGGTTCGAAATCGCCTGCGCGTGCGTCCGCCCCTCGATCGCGACGACGCAGCCATTGCGCAAGACATTCGCCAAGCGCTGCGGCGCAATCCTTACGTGCGGCGCTACGACATTGCGGTGCGCGTCGACAACGGCAAAGCCGTCCTGCGAGGCGAAGTCGACACGTGGCACATGAAGAGCCAGGCGACCGACGCCGCGGCCACCGCAACCGGCGTCGTTGCCATCGAGAACAGGCTCGATGTCGATTACCAGCCGCCTTCGAAAACCGATCGCGAAATCGAAGAAGACATCGAAGACTACTTGTGGTGGAACCCCGTGGTCGACAGCGACGCCGTGCAAGTGGAAGTCCATTCCGGCGTCGCAACCCTCAGCGGAACGCTCGACGACTGGGGCCAGGTGCAAGCGGCGGTGGAAAACGCGCGGGAGGCCGGGGCCACGTCGGTCCTCAACAACCTGCGGGTAACTTACGAGACTCGGACGTAACCGTTCACAGGGGACTGTCCCGATTTTCGCGGCACAAAGGGGCGATCTGCCCAATCGGCCGCCTGCCGAGGCCGCGAAAATGGGACTGTCCCCTTCACATACAGCGGAGAAAACAGCCCGCACCGCCGACCCGTGAACGGTTACGACTCGGACCAGCTAACGAAGAAGAGAGGAACACCCATGCGATGGAGCAACCGAACCGAAGCGGGACGCAAACTGGGGTTGCAGTTGAGCGACTACACCGGAAAGGAGCGGCTGGTCGTGCTGGGCCTGCCCCGGGGCGGCGTGCCTGTGGCGGCTGCGGTGGCCGAGCAACTCGGGGCGCCGCTCGATACGTTCGTCGTCCGGAAAGTGGGCGTGCCCGGTCACGAAGAGTTGGCCATGGGAGCGGTGGCCGGAGGAGGTGTGACTGTGCGCAACGAACTGGTGCTCGAACGGCTGGGCGTGCCGCACGACGTGTTCGAAGTGCATGCCGAGCGCGAACGGGAGGAAGTGCAGCGCCGCGAGGAGCGTTACCGCCGCGATCTCCCACCACTGGACTTGCGGGACCGGCCGGTCGCGCTCGTCGACGACGGATTGGCCACCGGCGCCACCATGAAGGCCGCCGTCGAGGCCGTCCGACAGTCGCACCCCCAGCGACTTATTGTCGCAGTTCCGGTTGCCGCGAGGGCGACGGCCAACGCGTTCCGCGAGTTGCTCGAGGAACCCGACGAGGAATTGGTCTGCCTTCAAGAGGTGGAAATGCTCGACGGCGTCGGCCGGTGGTACGAGGACTTCCGCCAGATCGACGACGCGGAAGTGCAGGAATTGCTGGAGTCGAGCGCCCGCCGCGCACCGGCCGAACAGGCATAAGGCCTGCCCCGCGCCGCCTACGGCA
Organism: uncultured Planctomycetaceae bacterium; assembly: GCA_964414315.1. Lineage (GTDB taxonomy): Bacteria > Planctomycetota > Planctomycetia > Pirellulales > Thermoguttaceae > PWXP01. The sequence continues at coordinate 12,238 of CAYPWB010000173.1, forward strand.
CACGAGTTGCAGTAGAAGTGCGGCCGACGCCGGGCACCTGTCCGGTATGTTATCTGTGGACTTTTGCAAACTCCTCCCCTCTCCCTCTGGGAGAGGGGCGGGGGTGAGGGCATAGCGGATCCAGTCAAGCAA
>CAYPWB010000174.1:0-12337 GCA_964414315.1 uncultured Planctomycetaceae bacterium
CCCAGCTTCGGCCCGCGCGCCGCCGGCTCGGCCAGGGCGCGTTGGGCCATGTAGCGGCGAATGACCAGGTTGCCGAGGCTGTGGGCCACGAAGTGAACCTCCTCGGCCTCGGTCAAGGCGTCGACCACCTGCCCCAGCGCGACGGCATGGGCGTCGATCGAGTCGCGCGTGCTGGCGTAGGAGAAATTGAGCCAGGTGAACCCGCCTTCTTCCGCCAAATGTTTTCCCATGCCGGCCAGCGACCGGCGTGTTCGGCCCAGCCCGTGTACCGTCACCACGACCTTGCCGCGAACCGGCGGCAGGTCGCGTTCCGCCCGAAGCTGCTCGAATGCTGTCCGGCACGCTTCGTAGCCGCCCCAGGCCCGGCGGACGTCGTTCCCGTCGAGCAACCGGTAATGGCCCGTGTAGACATTCCGCTGAATGCGCCAATCGTGGTGAACGAACCGATCCGTCCAGAACTGCTTGCCCCCGCCGGTAGGCGCGGCGATGTTGACGTTCCCCGCCGGCTGCCCGACGGCGAGGTTGGGAATCAGGCCCACCGCAAGCATGAGTGCGAGCACGAGGTGTGGGGGTTGCGTCATCGTACTCCTTCCCGTTCAAACGCGCCGACGTCGATTCGGCCCGCGCGAGGCCGGGGCCGGTGCTTCATGGGGTGGACATATTGCAGGGTGGGTGTCAGGTCGATCCGGTCGGCCGTCGCGCCCGGCGCGACGCCCGCGTCGACGCAGGGCGAATCGGCGGCGGGCGTCAGGTCCCAGTTCTCGCGGTCGACGAATCGGGCCTCGCTCACCGTGCCGACGAAATTGCCCTCCATTGCCGCGGCGGCGAAATCCGTCACCCGGCCCTTGCCCGCGAAAATGTTGTTCCGCAGCACCGCCGGGGCGTCGGCCGGCAGGTTGCGAATTTGCACGAAGGTGGGGCTGCCGAGTTGGCAATCGTTGACGACCGTGTTGTTCACCAGGTACAGCGCGTTCTCGTCGCCGGGAAGGCCTTCCTCGCCGTAGGCCAGCAGGGTGCGGTTGCGGCACTTCGGCCCCTGGTGCAGGATGTTGCCGACGACGATCGCCTTGCCGCCGTTGGGCAGGTTGAGCACGTAGCTGCTCGAACCGTCGTGTTCGTCGGCAATGCGGTTGTAGGCGATGATGTTCTCGGCCGCCCGGCTCTTCAGCAGGTGGGCTTCCAAGGCGTGGTGCGAGTAATTGAACTGGAAGATGAGCTTCTTCGCCCGGCCGATGTACAGGTTGTGCGTGCCGGGCCGCGCCACCAGCGAGTTGTGGCCGAACTCGCAGTGGCGGATGTCGAGGACCGAGTCGCCGTGGCCGCCGAGGATGCCGTTCTCGTTGTCGAAGAAGGCGCAGTGGCGGAGCGTCAGGTTGCGCCCCTCCTGGCGGATGCCGGCCCCGTTGCGGTCGCGCACGCGGGCGCCGCGGAACTCGATGTTCTCGATGTAAATATCATCACCCTGCACGACCCAAATCGCCTTGCCGTTGGGAATCATTCCTTCGCTTGCGAGCACTGCCTTGCCGCCGATGCCGATCAGGCGGAGCCGGCTGCGGGGTATCGCGGCGTAGTCGTTGCGGTAGGTGCCGGCGGCGATTGCGATCGTATCGCCGTCTTTCGCCGCCGCAATGGCGGCCGAGGGTGCGGCGTACGGCTTACCCGGCCCCACTTCGAGCGTCTCGGCCTGGACTGCAACCGCCATGAGCATGCAGCCTGCCAGAGTCCAGAGCGTTCGGTGGGTCATCATCGCGAGTCTCCTGACGTGGTGTAGGTGAACTGCGCCGTCGCGGTCGTATCGTGGTCGGTTGCGAGCCGGACCCAATGGGCGGAATAGCCGTCGGGAAAATCGTATCGGACCGTTCCGCCCGGGCCGACGGCCACCCGGTCGAAGGTTTCCCACCGATTGTCGCCCAGGACGTCGACCTCGATGCGAACGTCGATCTCCTCCTTGCCCTCGTGCGAAAGGGCGAGGCTTTTCCGATCGTAGCCGTACATGAGGTAGGGGTCGGAGGGCTTGCCGGCTTCGACGGGGGTTTGCATCCACGGGCCGCCCTCGCCGCGCGGCGGCCCGAACCGCCACAGGTCGTCGACGTTGCCGAACCAGAGGCCCACCTTGCCGTCGGCCGAGGCGACGTAATGGCCGTCCTCGGCGGCGCCGGCCAGATTGCCCGACAGGACCAGCATGCCGCGCCACGAAACGTAATCGAAAATGTCGAGGTTGTGCGTGGTGATGGGCCGGATGCGGCGCATTCCGCCCGAGTTGTCGCGCGGCAGCTCGTAGAAGGTGCCGTGGATGTTCATCACCGCGCGTTCGGTGACGACCTCGCGGATACCTCGCCGCCGGCCGGTCGCCGTTGTCGTGTCGAACGCGGCGCTTCCCCGGGGCAGCCGATACCGAACGCCGCCCCGGTCGATGTACACGGAAGCGTCGTCGACGCCGAAATCCTGCGTCGTGGCCGCCCGGTCGCGCACGCCGGCCTCGGCCTCCGGATCGTCGACCGGCACAACTTGCAGCTTCAGGTCGTCGTCCAACTGGGCGCGGTAGAAGCCGGTTTCCAGAACGCTGCCGTCGTCGCCAAGAATGTCTGCGGCGAACTGCAGCGGGAAATCGGGCGCCGACGCGGTGAGCAGCAGGCCCTGCGAGCGGCGCGCCGGGCGGCCGGCTGCGGCCAGCGAGCGCGTCATGGCCTCGTCGGCCGGGCGCTGCGGCGTGGTCAGGTGCAGGTAGGCCGTCGCGGCGGCCGCGTCGCGGTTCGTGCGCACACGGAGCCAAGGAGCGTCCAATCGAAAACGGGGGCAGGTTCCCGACGGCTGCGGCTCGTCGCTCATGCTGCCGCCCGGTGCAGGGCGCCTGCCCCCGTTTTCGGACAGACGCTGAGCATCGACCTCGGCGGGCAGAAGCACGGCGCGGTAACCGGCATGGTGCGAACCGGCCTGCGCCGGCTCGACGGTCACGACAGCGTGTTGCTCCCAGTCGCCGCGGCCGGTGGGGTCGACCTCGATGGTGAAGTCGACCGGTTCGGCCTCGGTGTGAGCCAGGTGGAGTGTGCGGTGCGCGAAGCCCGACACGAGGAACGCCTCCGACGGCTCGCCGGCCGCAACGGCGTCGCGCACCCAGGGGCCGCCGAAGCCCATCGGCCGGCCGCCGTACTGCTCGAACCGCTCCTTTTCCAGGAACAGCAGGTTGGAGTGGCTCCAGCCGTAAAGCGGGTGGGCGAAGGGCGAGACGTCGTTGCAGCCCAGCACGATCCGGCCGTCCCACGCGACGTAGTCGACGATCATCTTGTGGAACGTGCCGAGAGGCACGATGCCGCGGGTATCGGCCGGGCGGAACCCGGCCGGGAAGCGGTACAGCAGCCCGTGCTCGTTCATGGCCAAATCGCCGCCCGAGAGGCCGACGTCGCGGATGCGCGGCCATTCGACGTAATGGCCCGGCTCGTGGTCGTGGGTATAGCTGCCCTTCGGCAGGCGATACCGGGTCCAGCGGCCGGTGGCGGCGTCGCGCACGTTCAGCAGCACCGACCGGTGGTCCCAGCCGACGGCCCAGACCGGATCGGCGGCGCCCGGGTCGTTGCCGGCCACGCCGCGGCGCGTGGTAATTTCGTTGTATTTGTTCCGATCGACGAGGGTCCACGTGTCGGCCTCGGCCGGGTCGCCCGTGCCGTCCCATTCGACGAGGCAGCCGCCGTCGCCGTTGTTCGAGTAGAACACGTGCCCCTGCGCCACGTAGAAGCCCTTGCCGTGCCTGCCGGGCAGGTTGCCGCTGTGACGGTCGGACCCGCTGCCCACGTTGCCGTCGATGCGCAGCGTGGTGACGCCCCGGGCGTCGAGGTCCGACAGGTCGACCTCGTAGAAGCCCTCCTCCATGGTCATGTAGTAGACCTTGTCGGGATCGGACAGGTGCGGGCCGGTTCCGGTGAGCCGCCCGCGGAGGCTGTCCTCGCCCGCCACCGGCAGCGCGCGCACCGCGCCCTCGGCGTCGACGATGGCCGACCCGATGAACATCAGCCCGCGCGACGCGTCGAGGTAACGATTCGCGTTTGTGCTGCCGGGGTACCGCGGGTGGACCCGCTGGGCCAACTCGGGCGTGACCGAGTAGAGATTGTCGGGGCTGCCGGCGGTGAAGTGCGCGGGGTACGTCATGTACCACAGCTTCCCGGCCCAGTCCACGACGGCGCCGATGCCGCTTTCACTCCTCGTGTTGTTGGCCACCGCCAGGTGCGGGTAGACGCCGCTGAAGGCGACCGGGTCTTTCGGCGCCAGGATGCCGGTGCGGCCGATGGCGGTAACGTGCACGTTGTCGACGTCGAAGCCCCGGTTGTCGCCGAAGGCGTCATTCAGCGAGAAGCTGCGCGCGCCGTGGAGGTCGGGCGCGGCGGGGTCGCCCTGGTAGATGCGCAGGCCGGCCGCGCGGCGGGTTTCGCCCCGATGGTCGGTCACTTCGAGGTCGTAGACCGCCGTTCTCTCGGTGCCCGAGCCCCAGTTCCGGCCGCGCACCACCAGCCGGTTCCAGGTTTCCGGGGCGATGGCGCCCAACGGTTCGATGACGTTCCATCGGTCGGAGTACGCGGCCCAGGCGCCGTCCTCGTAACGCAGGTTCACCGTTGCCTGGCCGGCGACCGGCGCGGCGCCGGTTGCCACGAGGATGAGCCCGAACTGGCGATGCTCGGACGGCTCGATGCGCACGTCGAGGGCGATGGTGAAGTCGGTGGCGAAGGGGTCGCGGAATCGGTTGGCGAACGTCGCCCCCAACCCGCCCTGGCCGGGGCCAACGCCTTGCACCCGGGCGTAGTGGTCGCCGCCGGCGGCTTCACCGGGCCGGTGGACGACGCGTACGTCGCTGCCGGAGGTCGCGTCCCAATCGGGGCCGAACCGCCCTCGCTCGAAATCATCGGCCACTACCGTGACCGTTTCGCGAGGCGGCTCGGCTGCGGCCGGCGCACACAGGGCCAGCGAACTCCACAATACGCCGCTTGCGAAGGTCCATCGGGTGCTGGTGCGTCGTGTGAGCATGGATGCGTCCTCTTCAGCGTTGGATAAATTCCGGCGAGCGCGTGAAGAAGTTCACGATGCTCGAGATTAGGGCCGTTCGGCGGCCGGATCGCGAATGTCGTGGCAGTACAGGTAGTTGCCGTGTCGGAGGTAGAGGCGTCCCTGGCAAACGACCGGGTACGCCCAACTCTTGCCTTCGCCTTGCGGCGGCAGCTTGAATCGGCTAACGACCTCATGCCCGTCGGGCGTGGCGGGCACGAGGCCCATTTCACCGTTCTCACTCAGCGTGTACAGCATGCCGTCGGCGTAGGTAAGCGACCCTTTGCCCACGCCCCGCTCCGTGTACATGGTTTTGCCGGAGTCCCATTCCAGGCACACCCAGCCGCGGCGAAACTCCGAACCATACAGGTAGCCGTCGACCAGCACGACACCCCCGTGATGATTGTCGAGGTCGTCGTTGGTCCAGACGCCTTCGACCCCCACCTGGTCGGCGTCGACGGTCACGCTTACCATGCGCGACCCGGCCCCGTACCCCGTGCTCACGAATACGTGCCCGTCGTGGAAGATGGGTTTCAGCACGTTCACGTCGTAGCGCGTTTCGTGGGGAAAGCGCCAATAGAGGGTGCCCGAATCGGCGTCGACGCAAATGATGGCCTTGGCGGTCATGGTGAACAGGAGCCGCTTCCCTTCGTACTCGGCCAGGGTGGGCGTGGCATAGCCGGCGGCGTCCCCTTCGGCGCTTTCCGATTGCCAAACCGTCGCGCCGGTCATTTTATCGAGTGCCACGACTGCCGTGTTGGGCCCCCCGGGCGTGCTGATGACCCGGTCGCCGTCGATGAGGCTCGACTCGGCCAAGGCCCATTTGATGTTCCCGGCGCCGAACCGCTCCAGCACCGAAACGTTCCAGATCGGCTCACCGGTCCGCGCGTTGAGGCAGTAGAGTTCGCCCAGCGGATTCTGGTAGTACAGTCGGTCGCCGTCGATGGTGGGCGTGCTGCGCGTGCCCGGATAGCTTTCCCTCCATGCGCCGCCTGTCGGCACTTGCCAGCGAATTTGCCCGTCGAGGCTCAGGGCGGTGACGATTGTGTTGTCGTCGTTGTTGCCGGCCGTGTAAATCAGCCCGTGCGCCAGGCTCACCGTGGAATATCCCTCGCCAATGCCCTCCGCGGTCCACAAAAGTTCCGGGCCGCCCTCGGGCCACCGCTTGAGCAGGCCGGTTTCGGTCGACTTATTGTCGCCCCGCGGCCCCTGGAAGGCGGGCCAGTAGGGCACGTCGGCCGCAGGCGGCACGGTATCGTTTGCCACCTCGTCGGCCGCTTCGGGAGCCGATGGCGCGATCGCCACCTCGTCGGGCCGTTCCTCAATCGGTTCGGGCGGGTCGACCGGCGGATCTTCGGAAACGGTCGGCGGATCGGCCGGAACTTCCGTGTCGGCAGGCATCCGTGCCTCCGGCTCCGGTGGTTCCGACTCCGGCCGTTGCGCATTGGATGGCGTCGAATCCGGGCTGTCGGCCGAAGGCGCCGTCGTGTCACTTGAGCAACCCAGCAACATCAACACAACCATTCCAAGAACTAGTTCCAGCTTGCTCGCTGCTTGTTTCATGACAAACACGCTCCTTGAGGTGCGAAAGTGGTGCAAAACAATAATACGCCGAATTGCATGGGACAGGCTTCCAGGTAAGTCGGCAGAAAAGACAGGCGAGAAGCCCATCCCACGTCGCTCGCTCCCGGCAGGTTGTTGTTCTGCACCGCCTAAGTGTACAGCCGCCAAATCCGCGGCGACTATTATCGCCCATTGCCGCCCCGTTGGCAATGAGCACCCTTCCGTCAAGGGGGTTCATTGGCCGTATTCGCGGTCGTCCATGCATGCGCTCGGTTGCACGGCTGCTCCCCGCCTGGTTTTCCAAGCCCGTCCGGCGAACGCTTCGACGCATGTGGAACCGGCGTTGCTGGCAACCGAACCGTTGCGTGGGTATGCTGATGCGTACGATTGCGTCCCGGGGATGGGCTGCGTTTCTTCGGTCCGCCGGGCCGGGCTGTGCCGGCCGCCGAAGGCAGTCGTTTCCCCGCGATGCGAACCCCGGCCTCAACGCTCCCCTCCGGAAGACCCGCCATGAACACTTCGCCGAACGTCGCCGCCCACCGGTTTCCCATTTCCGCCATTCTCGGAGCGTTGTTGCTCCTGCCGGCGGGCATGTTGCTATCTTTCCCCGCCGTAAGCCGGGCGGCCGACGCGGCCGGGGACCCTTCCTCGCTGATCGTCAACGTCGGGTCGCCCGGCGATGAAGACTACCTGGCCGACGGGTTCCACGGCCGCGAGGGCCCGAACCCGCAGTCGAAAATCGTCCTTGCCCGCGAGGGGACGTTCCGGTGGGCGCAGAACGACTTCGCGCTGGAACTGCCGGTCGAGCCCGGCCGGCCGCACGAGATCGTGCTTCGGGCCATGCTGGGCCGGCCGGTGCTGTTTTCCGTGGGCGAACGGTGGTCGACCGTCGTCGCCGGCGAGGGCAACCCGCCGGTCGTCGGCCGCTTCATCGTGCCGGCCGACGTGGTGGGCACCAACCGCCGGTTGCGGCTGCGCGGCCGGGCGATCTATCCGCGAGCGACCGGCGGGGGCGACCGCCGCGAGCTGTTCCTGCTCGTCGCCGGGCTTGAGGTGCGGCCGGTTTCCGACGAAATGGCTGCAGCCCGCTCCCTGCCGCCCATCGCGAAGCCCTCGCCCGAAAGCCATCTCGACCGCATCCGCCACACCGAGCGTCGGCCGCCCAGCGCCGACCCCGAGGCCTTCGCCGCGTGGCTTGCGGCCGAGCGAGCGAACCTGGTTTCGCTCGGCACGATGAACGGGCGCGTGCAGGCGTTCTTCCCCACCGACCTGGCCGCCATGCATCCCTCGGCCCGGCCCGGCTACCTGGAGGAGGTCATTCGGGCGCTTCGGCGGCGCGACATCGGCGTGCTGAGTTGGGTCGTGTTCAACGCCCAGGACTTGCGCAACGCCGCCGACTTCGAGCCGGCCCGCCGGTATCCCCAGTGGCAAATGCAATACATCGACGAACCGGGCAAGGACTACGGCAATCGGCCCCGGGCGGGCATGTGCGTGGTCAGTTCGCCGTACATCGAACATCATGCGAAATTGCTGCGGCAGGCGGCGGCGTTCGACCTCGACGGGTTCTTCTTCGACGGCTTCTACCTTGGCGGCATTCCGCACCCGGCGCGGCCCGGCTGCGTGTGCGATTTCTGCAAGGAGAAGTTCCACGCCGACACGGGCCTCGCATTGCCCACCGTGGTCGATTGGACCAGCCCGGCGTTCAAACGCTGGGTGCGCTGGCGCAACGACCGGCTGCTGGCGGTGGCCCGGTATTTCCAGGAACAAATACGCGAGGTCAACCCGAAGGCCACCTGCGCGTTCAACACGAACCACTGGCCGTTCGGCGGCAAAGACTGGGAAACGGCCGTGCCCATGTGGCGGATCGACGATTTCGGCGTTTCGCAGCACGGGTACACGACCGATTTCTCGCAGAAGTGGCTCATGCTCGGGTTCAAGGCCCGGCTGGGGCGCGACATGAACCCGGCCCACACCGACCTGTGGCGGACCGGCCGCCTGATGGGCACCTGCGGCCCGCGGCGCGAGCCGAACTGGGCGTGGCACGAGTTGGAACTGCTCACCTTCGTGCTGGCCGGGCCCACGTACGGCATCAGCACGTGGCACGGCGGCATCGAGGGGCCGGTCGAGCTGACTGCCCGAATCCACACCGAGGCGGCCAAACGCGAGCCCTATTTCTCGCGGCAGCACGTGGCCGACGTGGGCGTGCTGGTCTCGCAGAATACCCACGACTTCTACGGGCATATTCCCGGCACCGACAATTTGGCCGACTACCGCGACAGTTTGCTGGGGACGTGGTCGGTCCTGACCGATCACCACGTGCCGTTCGAGTTCCTGTTTGACAACCAGCTTCCCGGCGCCGAAACCCTCGGCCGGTATCGCACGCTCGTGCTGCCGGGCACGGCAGCCCTTTCCCGGGCCGATGCCGAACGCCTGGCTGCGTGGGTGGAGCAGGGCGGCCGCCTGATTACCACCGCCCGGACGGGCGCGTGCGATGAATGGGGGGAACTGCACGCACAGTCGCTGCTGGTCGACTTGTTCGGGATCGACCCGACGCGGCAGGCAACCGTTTCACGGGGCGAGGGAGCGGTAACGCATCTGCCTGCCGATCCCGGCCTGGCGTGGACACGCCGGCGCGATCAGGCCGCGGCCGGGCAGCTTGTCGACGTGCTGCGGGAAGGCCGCCCTCCGCTGCCGCTCGAAGTACAGGGCCCGCCCTGGCTGGTGGCCAACCTGTTCGTCAATCCCGAGAACCCGGCCGAGTATTGGGTGCAACTGCTGAACGTTTCGCACAAATACCCGGCGGGCGACGCCGGCTTCCGCGGCCTCGGCCTGCCCGTGCCGGAGGACAAACGCCGCGGCAACGACCAGTACGGCTGGCCGCTGGTGCCCATCGAGAACGTCCGGCTCCGCCTGCCGGGCACGCCCATCGGCGCCGCTCACCTCGCTATCGCCGGCCACACACTCACCCCCGACACCGATGGCTGGCTCACCATCCCCCGCCTCGAACTGCACGACGTGGTAGTGGTCGAAAAACGGGACAGGTCCGATATTGACAAAGTAGGCAATTTGCGGTAGCTTCACGTCATGCCTCGTAGTGCCAGAATCGCTCCGGGAGGGATGGTGTTCCACGTGCTCAACCGTGGGGTGGGCGGCGCTGCGCTGTTCGAGAAGGACCTGGACTTCCAGGCGTTCGAGCGCGTGATGTTCGATACCCTTCCCGACGCCCCGATGCGCATTTGCGGCTACTGCCTCATGCCCAACCACTGGCACTTGCTGCTGTGGCCCGAACACGATGGCGACCTGGGCCGCTTCATGCAGCGGCTGACGGTCGCCCACGTGCGTCGCTGGCAGGAACATCGGCATTGCGTCGGGAAGGGGCACGTTTACCAAGGGCGGTACAAGTCGTTTCCCGTCCAGGACGACGAACACTTCCTCACCGTCGCCCGATATGTAGAACGCAACGCCCTGCGGGCCGCCTTGGTGCCCCGCGCCGAGCAGTGGCGATGGTCGAGCCTATGGCTACGAGCCCGCGGAACCCCGGAGCAGAAGACCGGCCTCGCCGAGTGGCCCGTTGCCAGGCCCGCAAATTGGCATGCCGTGGTGAACGCCGATGAGGACGACCGCGAACTGGACGCGCTACGGATGAGCGTTCAGCGCGGGCGGCCGTTCGGGCTGGCGCCGTGGCAGCGGCAGATTGCGAAGTTGCTCGGCCTGGAGTCGACCTATCGCTCGCCGGGCCGCCCGCCGATAGCCCGCAAGGCCGGAACGCCGTGAACACAAACACTGCGGACTTGCCGGGCGAGCGGGGGCCGTGAGGCCCCTGTTTTCTGCCCTGAGTTTTAGGCCAGGGTGGGTGACGCGGCCGGATGCCGAAGCAAATTGCCTATTTTGCCAATATCGGACCTGTCCCGTTTTTTGGAGCGGCTGATGAAAATTGCGTATTTCGATTGCGCGAGTGGGATTAGCGGCGATATGACGCTGGGGGCGCTGGTCGATGCGGGGGTCGATGTCGCGGCGCTGAACCGGGCGATCGGCTCGCTGGGGTTGCCCGGCTGCCGGCTCGATGCCCGCGAGGTCAAGAAGCACGCGCTGCGGGCCACCCAGGTGGCGGTCCAGTACGAGCCGGAGCACAAGCATCGTCACTTGCACCATATTCTCGAGTTGCTCGACGCGGCCGAGCTTACCGGCCGGCAACGACAGATGGCGCGGCGCATTTTCACCCGGCTGGCCGAGGCCGAGGCGAAGGTGCACGGCGTGGCGGTCGAGAAGGTCCACTTCCACGAGGTCGGGGCGGCCGACTCGATTGCCGACGTGGTGGGCACGGCCGTCGGGCTCGATCTGCTGGGCGTCGACCGGGTCGTGGCGTCGCCGGTTCCCACCGGCTGCGGCCGGGTGCGCATCGCCCACGGCGAGGTGAGCATTCCCGCCCCCGCCACCGCCGAACTGCTGTGCGGCATCCCCGTCGCCGAGTCGGCCGTCGAGGCCGAACTGACCACACCCACCGGGGCCGCCATACTGGCCACGGTCGCCGAGCGGTTCGGCCCCCTGCCGTCGATGACCGTCCGCCGGGTCGGATACGGGGCGGGACAGATGGACCTGACCGAGCAGGCCAACGTGCTCCGGCTCATCCTGGGTGAAGTGACCGACGCCGCTGAGGAGGACGACGCCGTGTGCCTCGTCGAAACCAACCTCGACGACACGAGCGGCGAGATGATAGGATACGCCTGCTCCCGGCTGTGGCAGGCTGGGGCGCTCGACGTGTTCACGACGGCCATTCAGATGAAGAAGAACCGGCCGGGCACCACGCTCAGTGTGCTGTGCCGCGCGGCCGACGCCCCGGCCATGGAAGCGGTGCTGTTCCGCGAGACGACCACGCTGGGCGTGCGCCGCTGGCCGGTGGCCCGCCAGGTGCTCGCCCGAAAGACGCACGCCGTGGTAACGCCGTGGGGCGGCGTAGAAGGCAAGGTGGGCTTTCCCGTCGAGGGCCCGCCCCGCTTCTCCCCCGAATTCGAGTCGTGCCGTCGTGTGGCCGCCGAGCACGACCTGCCGCTGCGCGAGGTGTACGACGCTGCTCAAAAGGCATTCGACCCGAAGAACGTATGATCCTGCTCGCCCAATTCGACCGACCGACGCTATTCGTTCTTGTCGCGCTTGGGCTGTCGATCGCCATTTTGATGATGCGCGCGCACCGTTACCTTTCGCGTCAGCGCGGCGACGATCGCGCGCTGGTCGTGCCGCAGCGACCGAAGTCGGAGCCTGCCACGCGGCTGATGGACGGTCCGCCCGAGTTGGCCAAGTGGGAAATCGAAATGCACGAGACGGCGCGCGATCTTTCGGCGGAACTCAACAGCCGGATTTCCGCCTTGCGCGCGATGGTGGCCGAAGCCGACCGCGCGGCGGCCCGGCTGGAAGCCGCGCTCGAGCGGGCTTCGGGCGCAAGGCCGGGCGATTCCGGCGACGGGCCGAGCAATCCGGCGCCCGGAAGCTTCGCACCTCGCGACAAAGTGTCGTCCGAGGCGGTGTACGAACTGGCCGACTACGGGTTTCCCGCCGCCGAGATCGCCGCCCGCCTCGGTCGGCCCCTCGCCGAAATCGAACGCATTCTCAGGGAACGAACCTAGCCCGCGCAGCCGGTCGAAGAGGCGATCCGGAAAGGCTCGGATTGGCTTTGATCGTAATCTTGCCAAATGCTAGCAGTGAATGCGCTGAAGTTCACGGGAGGTCTTGGCGCCTCGCCACGTGC